>NZ_CP012700.1:65000-377858 GCF_001307295.1 Sphingopyxis macrogoltabida
CTGTGTAGCATAGGTGGGAGGCTTTGAAGCACTGGCGCCAGCCGGTGTGGAGCCATAGGTGAAATACCACCCTGTTGTTTTCTGATGTCTAACCTCGATCCATGAAACTGGATCAGGGACCCTCTGTGGCGGGTAGTTTGACTGGGGCGGTCGCCTCCTAAAGAGTAACGGAGGCGCGCGATGGTAGGCTCAGGACGGTTGGAAACCGTCTGTTAGAGTGCAATGGCATAAGCCTGCCTGACTGCGAGACTGACGAGTCGAGCAGAGACGAAAGTCGGTCATAGTGATCCGGTGGTCCCGAGTGGAAGGGCCATCGCTCAACGGATAAAAGGTACGCCGGGGATAACAGGCTGATGATTCCCAAGAGCTCATATCGACGGAATCGTTTGGCACCTCGATGTCGGCTCATCACATCCTGGGGCTGGAGCAGGTCCCAAGGGTTTGGCTGTTCGCCAATTAAAGTGGTACGTGAGCTGGGTTCAGAACGTCGTGAGACAGTTTGGTCCCTATCTGCCGTGGGCGTCGAAATTTGAGAGGAGTTGACCCTAGTACGAGAGGACCGGGTTGAACATACCTCTGGTGTACCTGTCGTGGCGCCAGCCGCGCAGCAGGGTAGCTATGTATGGACGGGATAACCGCTGAAAGCATCTAAGCGGGAAGCCTCCCTCAAGATAAGATTTCTTAGAGCCGTGGAAGACCACCACGTTGATAGATCGGATGTAGAAGCGCGGTAACGCGTGGAGCTAACCGATACTAATTGCTCTATTCGCACTTAAGAGTCCCGCCATCAACGACAAGCCTGACCGGTTTGTTCGCTTGTAGCGGATGATTGATCAGACAGTATTGCACGGATATCGATTGAAACCCTGTTTGACCCTACGCCGGCTTCATTGCTTGGTGACCATGGCGTCAGTGACCCACCCGATCCCATCTCGAACTCGGCCGTGAAACCTGACAGCGCCGATGGTACTACCGCTTAAGCGTTGGAAGAGTAGGACGTCGCCAGGCATTGCAGCCGACGTAAGGTCGAAACGGAAACCCATTCACAAAGTTAGAGGCCGGCAGCGATGCCGGCCTCTTGCTGTTTTGGCGGCCCCGGAGAACGGCGCCGCGAACTGGTTGACGCGGGATGGAGCAGCCCGGTAGCTCGTCAGGCTCATAACCTGAAGGTCGTAGGTTCAAATCCTACTCCCGCAACCACAATTTAGCCCGCTTTCTCAACGAGTTAGCGGGCTTTTTGTTGCCTTGAGACTTTGACTGTCTCAGTCGCTGTCGGGAACGTCCGATATGGGGTGGGGAGCGGACGTTAGGGAAGTTGCGATAGCGAACGGAGAAGACTCTGCCGCCTTGCATGCAGCCTGAGGCGTTTCCAACGCGAGAAAAACCCTGCGACACCGAAAAGTGAGCAGAAAATTAGCACGGCTGCTGCCCCCTCAATAACATTCGCTATCGCATCCGGATGCCGGATTGCCAACACGCCGAAAATTCCGATCGAGATTAAAGACGATAAAATCCAAAGTGCGAACAGTCCGCGTTCGGGCATTGCCGAGGGAACGGATTGATATGATGGATACTCGGCCATCTCGTGATCCTACACAATCACGGAACGTCCGCAATCGGTCGGTTGCGGACATCAAGCCCCTCCCCTTCAGGGGAGGGGTTGGGGTGGGGGCCATCGGCCTCGCGCAAGGCCGATCGACCCCACCCACTGCGACTAGGCAGCAAGCTGCCAAGTCTCGCTGCCCTCCCCTGAAGGGGAGGGCCTGAGTTTGCTCAAACGTCAGCTTCCCACCCCATTTCGGTCGTGCGAGAGACTAGGCAGCGAAGCGCAGAATTGTACTAAATCGTCCAACTCCCGCTCCCGCAACCAACAAGAACCCGCCGCCCGCAAGGGACGGCGGGTTTTTTTGTGGCCGGTGCGGGCGCGCTCGCCCAGTTTCCAGCATCTAGACCATGACGTCCCTTGTTTCGCACGCTATGCGCGCGGCATGAAACGCTTGCGATCCCCCCTTGGGCCGCTGGATACAGCCGTCGCCGTTGCGATGATTTTCGCATGGGGTTTCAACATCATCGCGATGAAGATCATCGTCGGAGAAGCGGGGGCGCTGCCCTCGGCGATGCTGCGCCAGTTGATCGTACTGATCGTCTGCCTGCCGTTTCTGCGCATCGTCCCCGGGCGGATGCTCGCCCTGACCGGCTTCGGGCTATTGTCGGGGGCCTGCTTCTATCTTGCGGTGAGCTGGTCGCTCGCGGTGGCCGACAATGTCGGCGCGCTCGCGATCGCCGGCCAGCTCGGCGTCCCCTTTTCGTTGATCCTCGCGGTGCTGATCCTGAAAGAGCGGATTCACTGGCGGCGGATCATGGGCATCATACTCGCCCTGTCGGGCGTCGCGTTGCTCGTCTTCGATCCCGAGGCGGGCAAGGAAATCTACGGCATATTGGTCACGGCGCTCGCCAGCCTGATCTGGGCGTTCGGCGCGTTGATCCAGCGCGGGTTGAAAGGCGTGCCGGTGCTGACGATCACCGCCTGGGTCGGCGCGATGGGCAGCCTCGCGATGGTTCCGGCAACGCTGATCGGCGATCCGGCGGGTTTTGCGGCAATCCCCGACCTGCCGCTCTCGGCGTTCGGCTGGGTCGCCTATGCCGCGATCGTTTCGACGATCCTCGGGCATGGCGCGATGGCCTGGCTGCTGCAGCGGCACGACGTGTCGGTGATCGTGCCCTTCACAATCCCGACGCCGGTCGTTTCGGTCGCGGCGGCTGCGGCGTGGTTCGGCACCCCGGTCACGCCGCTGATGATGCTCGGCGGTTTTATCGCGATCGTCGGCGTCGGGATCGTGGCGCTGCGGACCGCGAAGGTCGACGGCCCGGTTCCCGAAGCAACGAAGGCCAGCAATGTTCCGGACTGAGCGAACGATGCGGCGCCGTTTCGGCTAAGGCGTTTCGTTTCCGATCGGACACCAGGCGCGATAAAAGGTATCGACTGCCGCATCGATGTCCTCGTGCAGCCGCCCGAGGTCACGGCCTTCGCGCAGGCCGAGCACCGCGAATTGATAGAGGCCCGACTGGCACAGTCCGGCGAACTGGTTCACCGCGCGCATCGGATCGCCCATCCGGATCTCGCCGCGCGCCATTTTTTCCGCGACCCAGATCGCGGCGCGCGCCTTGCCGCGGCGCGGCCCGCGGGAATAAAACGTCTCGGAAAGGTGAGGAAAACGCTCCGCTTCGCCGATGACGAGGCGATAGAGCGACAGCAGCGGCGTCGCCGTCAGCTTGGTCATCAGCACATTGCCGAAGGCGCGGAGGACGTCGCGCACCGGCTCGTCGAGCGGCAAATCGATCGCGAGCGCGTCGCCATATTGCGCGACAATGTCATCGACGACCGCGGCGAACAGATCCTCCTTCGAGGGAAAATAGGTCCAGAGTGTCGTCTTCGACCCGCCTACCTTGCTCGCGATCGACGACATCGTCGTGCCGGCATAGCCATTGGCGAAGAAGAGCTCGCGCGCCGCGTCGACAAATGCCTTGCGCCGCAGCGTTGCGGCATCGTCCAGAACAGCCGTACCATCTGGTATCATTTCGATTGACAACGCATCCTCCGAGGTCCATTGGCGCATGATACCAGCTAGTATCGTTGGACGCCATGCCTTATCGCCTTCTCTCCCCCACCACATTTTTGGGCGTCGCGGTTTTCGGGCTGCTTTCCGCCTGCGCGAGCGCTCCCGACCTTGGCCCCAGACCCGCTCCGGCGGCGGCCGAATCGCTTGCCTCGTCGGCGAGTTTCGCGGAAGCGAGTGGCGCCTGGCCGGTCGAAGGCTGGTGGCAGGGTTTCGGCGACCCTGGTCTCGGCCGCCTGATCGACGAGGGACTGAAAGCTTCGCCCGACATCGCGGTTGCCGCCGCGCGCGTCCGCGCTGCCGATGCCTTGGCGCAGCAGGCGGGGGCCGCGCTCGGCCCGCGCGTCGGCGCCGAAGCGAGTGCGGGCGGGGTTCAGCAAAGCAAGACCATGGGCATCCCGCCGCAATTCGTGCCCGAAGGAATCCAGGACACCGGCCATGTCGCCGCGACCTTTTCCTTCGACCTCGATCTGTGGGGCCGCAATCGCGCGGCGTTGGCGGCGGCGACCTCCGAGGCCGAAGCGGCGCGTGTCGATGCGGCGCAGGCGCGGTTGCTGCTGACGACCGGCATTGCGTCGGCTTACGCCGATCTTGCCGGCTATTATGAAGCGCTTGACGTGGCGCAGGAAGCGCTGCGTATCCGCGGCGCGAGCGCCGGACTGTCGGCCGACCGGACCCGCGCCGGGCTCGACAATATGGCGAGCCAGCGGCAGGCCGAAAGCCGCGCGGCCGCCGCGCGCGGCGATATCGTCGCGCTCGAGGAAGCGATCGCGCTGACCCGCAACCGGCTCGCCGCGCTGGTCGGCGCCGGTCCCGATCGCGGGCAGGCCATCGCGCGCCCACAGCTTGCCGTACCCGCCGGCGCTTTGCCCCCCGCGGCGGGCATCGACCTCATCGGCCGCCGCCCCGATATCGTCGCGGCGCGACTGCGCACCGAAGCGGCGGCAAAGCGCATCGACGTCGCGCGCGCCGACTTCTATCCCAATATCAGCCTTTCGGCGCTGGTCGGTTTCCAGTCGCTCGGGCTGTCGAATCTCTTCGATGGCGGGTCGAAATATGGCAATGGCGGCGCCGCGATCAGCCTGCCGATCTTCGACAGCGGACGTTTGCAGGGCCGTTATCGCGGTGCGCGCGCCGATTATGACATCGCGGTGGCGAGCTATGACGGCACGCTCGTTGCGGCGCTGCGCGACGTCGCCGATATCGTCGCCAGCCGCGCGGCGACGGCGCGCCAGCTTGCCGACCGCCGCGAGGCGCTCCGTGCGGCGTCGGAGGCGGCGAACCTTGCCGGGCTGCGCTATCGCGCCGGTCTGTCGAACCAGCTTGCGCAACTGACCGCCGAAGACAGCATGGTGGCGCTCAGCCGTTCGGTCGCCGACCTCGAGGCGCGGCAGCGGACGCTCGACATCGCCCTGATCCGCGCGCTTGGCGGCGGATATCGCGCCCAAACCCCCACAGGAGAATGACGATGGCCGAAGACACGGCTGCGGCCGCATCCCCGACTCCCCAAGACGCTCCCGACAGCGCCGAAGCGAACGGCGAACGCTTGGCGAAGCGCAAGAAGCTGCTGCGCATCCTCGCCATCGTGGTGATCACGATCGCCGCCCTATGGGGAATCTGGTATTTCCTGACGCAGGCGGGCCGCGTGTCGACCGACAACGCCTATGTAGGTGCCGATTCGGCGACGGTGACCGCGCTCGTTTCGGGGCCGGTCAGGGACGTGCGCGTCAGCGGTACCCAGTCGGTGAAGAAGGGCGATATCCTCGTCATCCTCGACGATGCCGACCAGCGGATCGCGGTCGCCGATGCCGAAGCGGCGCTGCGTCAGGCGCGCCAGCGTTACGGGCAGGCGAGCGCGACCGCCGATGCCGCGCGGGCACGGGTCAGCGCCCGCGGCGCCGAAATTGCGCAGGCGCGGGCGCGGCTCCGCGATGCCGATGCGTCGGTTGCGCGGGCGCAGGCCGAATATGCACGGCGGAGCAGCATCGCCGGGACCGGCGCCGTGTCGGGTGAGGAATTGACCGCTGCACGCGCCGCACTGACGCAGGCGCAGGCGGCGCGCGACCTTGCCGCCGCGGGCATTGCGTCGGCCGAGGCGACGCGCGGCTCGGCCAGCGGTGACCTCGGCGCGGCCGAGGCGGTGGTGCGCGGGACGACGATCGAGACCGCCCCCGACGTCGCGGCGGCGGAGGCGCGGCTCGAAAAGGCGCGGCTCGACCTCGCGCGCACGGTGATCCGCGCGCCCGTCGACGGCATCGTCACGAACCGCCAGGTGCAGGTGGGGCAGCGGATCGCGGCGGGCGCGCCGATCATGGTCATCGTTCCGATCGCCACCGCCTATGTCGACGCCAATTTCAAGGAAAGCCAGTTCAGGCGCATCCGCATCGGCCAGCCGGTCGAACTCGTCTCCGACTATTATGGCGGCGATGTCGTCTATCGCGGCAAGGTGACCGGCATCGCCGGCGGCACCGGTGCGGCCTTCTCGCTGATTCCCGCGCAGAATGCGACGGGCAATTGGGTGAAGGTGGTGCAGCGGCTGCCGGTGCGCATCGCGCTCGATGCCAAGGAACTGAAGGCACATCCGCTTCGCGTCGGCCTGTCGATGGAAGCGACGATCGACACGCGCGGAAACTGAGCCGGTCATGGCCAGCGCCGCCGCCCCTGCAACCGTCGCGAGCGTCCCAGCCGAGCCGCAACCGCTGAGCGGCATGCGGCTGATCGCTGCGGCGTTCGCGCTGGCGCTCGCCAATTTCGTCGTCGTGCTCGACACAACGATCGCCAATGTTTCGGTCCCGCACATCGCCGGCGGGCTGGCCGTGTCGCCGACGCAGGGGACGTGGGTGATCACCAGCTACGCGGTCGCCGACGCGATCAGCGTGCCGCTCACCGGCTGGCTCGCGATGCGCTTCGGCACCGTCCGCTGGTTCATGATCTCGATCATCGGTTTTGGCATCTTCTCTTTCCTCTGCGGCGTGTCGCGCACGCTCGATGCACTCGTGCTCTTCCGTGTTCTCCAGGGGCTCGCCGGCGGTCCGCTGATGCCGTTGTCGCAGATATTGCTGCTGCGTATCTTTCCGAAGGAAAAGGCGGGGCTCGGCCTTGCGATCTGGGCGATGACGACCACCACGGCGCCGATCCTCGGTCCGATCCTGGGCGGCACGATCAGCGACAACTGGACCTGGCCGTGGATCTTCTTCATCAACCTGCCCGTCGTCGCCATCTGCGCCTTCGGCGTCTTCAGCCTGCTGACGCCGTTCGAGACGAAGCGCGAAAAGGCGCGCATCGATGTGATCGGGCTGATCCTGCTCGTCGTCTCGGTCGGCGCCTTTCAGATCATGCTCGACACGGGGCGCGAGCATGACTGGTTCGGGTCGACGTGGATCGTCGGGCTCGCAATCGTCGCGGCGATCAGCTTCGCGGCCTTTGTCATCTGGGAGCTGACCGACGCCAATCCGGTCGTGAACCTGCGCATCTTCCGCTTTCGCGGCTTCAGCTTCGCGACGATGGCGATATCGCTGGGCTTCGGGGCCTTTTTTGCGCAGGTCGTGCTGACGCCTTTATGGCTTCAGCAGGTTGCGGGCTATACCGCGACGCAGACGGGGTTCATCGTCGCCTGGCTCGGCGTCTTCGCCGTACTGCTATCCCCCGTCGCCGCCGGCCTGATCACGAAGGTCGATGTGCGCCTTACCATCTCGGCGGGCATCCTCTGGATGGCGTTGATGTCGATCCTGCGCGCCAGCTGGAACGCCGACGTCGGTTACTGGACGCTCGCCTTGCCGCATATCTTGCAGGGGATCGGCATGCCTTTCTTCTTCGTCGGGCTGACCGCGCTCGCATTGAGCTCGGTCCCGGCACAGCACCAGACGTCGGCGGCCGGCCTGATGAGCTTCCTGCGCACGCTTTGCGGCGCGATCGGCACGGCGATCGCGACGACAGCATGGGACGACGCCAGCCGCACCTCGCGCTCCGAGCTCGTCTCCGCGCTCAACAACCCCGAAGCGACGATGACCTCGTTGCAGAATGCCGGCTTCACGCTCGAACAGGCGCGCGCCGCGATCGAGCGGCTGGTCGAGGTGCAGGCCTCGACGCTCGGCGTGCTCCACCTGTTTCTCGCCTCGGGCGTGGTGTTCGTGATCGCTGCGATATCGGTGTGGTTCGCGCCACGGCCGAAACAGATTTCGATGGGCGGCGGCGGCCACTGAGCCCTATTTCGCAAACAATTGTCCGAGGTCGGCGAAGGCCTTGAACTCCAGCGCATTGCCCGATGGATCGTGGAAGAACATCGTCGACTGCTCGCCCGCCTCGCCGGCGAAGCGCGTGTGCGGTTCGATGACGAACGCGACGCCGTGCGCGCGCAGCCGCTCCGCCAGCGCCTGCCATTCGGCGGGCGGCAGGACGACGCCGAAATGCGGGACGGGAACGTCATGGCCGTCGACAGGATTATGCCCGGCGACCGATGCCGGCGCCGCAACATGATGCGCGACGATCTGGTGGCCATAGAGGTTGAAATCGATCCATTCGGCACTGCTGCGCCCCTCGGGGCAGCCGAGGACGGTGCCGTAGAAATGGCGCGCGGCGGCGAGGTCGTGGACCGGGAAGGCGATATGGAAGGGGGCGAGGTCGGTCATCGACGGGGGTTCTACACATCCTTTGCGGAAAGATATTCGTCGACGTCGATTTCCGTTTCCCAGCGTGCGACTGCCGTTGCGATCGACAGGTCGCAGGTGACGTTGGGCACGGTGCGGATCATGTCGAGGATGCGGTCGAAGGGCAGGATGAAGCCGACGACGAGCGCGGTCTGTTCGGGCGTGATGCCGATCGCGTGGAGCACCGCCGCGAGGACGAACAGCGACCCCGACGGCACCGGCGCGACCCCCATCGCGACGATCGTCGTCGTACCCGCGATCACCAGATAATCGGCGAGGCTGAGGTCGAGGCCGAAGGCCTGCGCCGAAAACAGCGTCAGCATCGCGACATACATGGCGGCGCCGTCCATGCCGATGGTGGCGCCGAGCGGCAGCACGGTCGAGGCGACCGGCGGCGACACGCCGAGGTTGCGCTCGGCGACGCGGATCGCGACGGGCAGCGCCGCCGAACTCGACGAGGTCGAAAAACCGACCATGATCGCGTCGGCGATGCCGCGGAAGAAGGGGAGCGGCGGCAACCGGGCGAGCAAGCGGATGACGATGCCGCCATGGATCACCAGCGTGACGATCGTGGCGCCGGTCAGCACGCAGAGCGCGAGCTTGAAGATGGCGAGGAAGCTCGACGGGCCGGTCGTCCCCATCATCACCGCGATCAGCGCAAAAACGCCGAACGGCGCGGTCTCCATCACGAAACCGACGATGCGCAGCATCACCGCAGTGCCGCTGGCGAGCAGGCGGCGCACCGGTTCGGCCTCCTTGCCCGCCGCGATGACACCGGCGCCGACGACGATAGCGAAAAAGATGATCGACAGCGTCGCACCATTCGCCATCGCGCCGATCGGATTGTCGGGCACGATCTCGATGAACATCCGCGCCGGATCCTGCGGCTCGGTCAGCGCCTTCGGCACCGCGCCGGCAAAGCTTGCTCCGGCGCCCGGTGCGATCAGCGTCGCGACGACCAGCCCGGTGGTGACCGCGAGCGAGGTCGTGAACACATACATCGCCAGCGTCTTGATCCCGATGCTGCCGAGCCGTTTCGGGTCGGCGAGCGCCGCGACCCCCGATGCAATGGTCAGGAAGACGAGCGGGACGACGAGCATGCGGATCAGCCGCACGAACAACTCGCCGATCCACGCGATCGACGTTGCGCCTTCGCCCCACAGCAGGCCGACGATGGCGCCGAGGACGAGCGCCGCCATGATCCGCTTCCACAGCGCGATGCCGAACCAGCGGCCCAGCGGGCCGGGCTTGCCGGCATCCGTCGCGGCCGCGGGCGGCGAGGTATCGGTCATGCGGTCGATCCCATGCCGTATAGTAGCTGGTGCGATCACAATGTCCAATTTGTGGCCGGGCCGATGCTTCGATGGAGATTTCCGGACGCCCGCTTCTTGGCTAAAAGGCTGATCCGGCGCGGTGGCTTTGCCGTGCCGAACGGGGGATATCGATGGCGGCTGTAACGAATTTGGGCACTCCGCGCGATGCCGTGCCGCGCGGGCCGTGGTGGTCGCATCTTTATGTGCAGGTGCTGACCGCGATTTTCGCCGGCGTGCTGCTCGGCCATTATTTCCCCGATGTGGGCGTCGCCTTCAAACCGCTCGGCGACGGGTTCATCAATCTCGTCAAGATGATCATCGCGCCGGTGATCTTCCTGACCGTCGCGACGGGCATCGCCTCGGTCGGCGAAGCCAAGACCCTCGGCCGGCTGACGGTGAAGACCTTCGCCTATTTCCTCTTCTTTTCGACGCTTGCGCTGATCGTCGGGTTGATCGTCGCCAATCTGGTGCAGCCCGGGGCGGGAATGAATATCGACCCGGCGACGCTCGATGCCGGTGCGGTCGCCGAATATCAGGAGAAGGCACATGAGGCGACGCTGACCGGTTTCCTCCTGTCGATCATCCCGACGACCTTCGTCTCCGCGCTGACTTCGGGATCGATCCTGCAGGCGCTGTTCGTCGCGATCCTGTTCGGCATCGCGCTGTCGCACACCGGGGAAGCGGGCGCGCAGGTGCTCGGGATGCTCGAAAAGCTGTCGGTCGTTTTCTTCCGCCTCGTCGCGATGCTGATGCGCTTCGCGCCGATCGGGGCGTTCGGCGCGATGGCTTTCACGATCGGCAAATATGGCGTCGAATCGCTCGCCAACCTGGGGGCGCTGATCGCGACCTTTTACCTGACCTCGCTGTTCTTCGTGATCGTCGTCCTCGGTGCGATGGCGCGGCTCGCGGGCTTTTCGATCTTTCGCCTGATCGCATATCTCAAGGCCGAATTGCTGCTCGTGCTCGGCACCTCTTCTTCCGAAGCGGCGCTGCCGAGCCTGATGGAAAAGCTCGAACGCGCGGGCTGCGCCAAGCCCGTCGTCGGCATGGTCGTGCCGACCGGCTACAGCTTCAACCTCGACGGCACCAACATCTATATGACGCTTGCCGCGCTGTTCGTTGCACAGGCGACCAATGTCGACCTGTCGCTGGGCGACCAGATCGCGCTGCTGCTTGTTGCGATGGTGAGCTCGAAGGGCGCGGCCGGGGTCACCGGGGCAGGCTTCATCACGCTTGCCGCGACCTTGTCGGTGGTGCCGTCGGTCCCGGTCGCGGGCCTCGCGCTGATCCTCGGCATCGACCGTTTCATGAGCGAATGCCGCGCGCTTACCAATTTCGTCGGCAATGCGCTGGCGGCGATCGTCGTTGCCAAGTGGGAAAAGGCGCTCGATGGCGACGCGTTCCGGCGCGCGCTTTATGGCGATCCTGCGCCGGGGCTTGCGGCGCGGCCGATCGAGACCGACACCGATTGACGCGAAGGGGGCGGCGGCACTTGGGCTTCGCGCCATGTCGTGCTAGGGGCCCGCGCCATGCTGACGATCAACGGCCTCACCGTGCGCCTTGGCGGGCGCACCATCCTCGACCGCGCGACCGCGAGTCTGCCGCCGAAGAGCCGCGTCGGGCTCATCGGCCGCAACGGCGCGGGCAAATCGACCTTGATGAAGGTTATGATCGGCCAGCTCGAAGCCGACGATGGCGGCATCGAAATGCCGCGCAAGACGCGCGTCGGTTATATCGCGCAGGAAGCGCCCAGCGGCACCGCGACGCCGTTCGACACCGTGCTCGCCGCCGACACCGAGCGGGCGGAACTGCTTGCGGCATCGGAGACGGTGACCGACCCCGACCGGCTCGGCGATATCCATGAGCGGCTGATCGCGATCGATGCCTATACGGCGCCCGCGCGCGCGGCGCGCATCCTGATCGGGCTCGGTTTCGACGAGGCGATGCAGGGCCAGCCGCTCGACAGCTTCTCGGGCGGCTGGAAGATGCGCGTCGCGCTGGCGGCGCTGCTCTTCTCCAACCCCGATCTGCTGTTGCTCGACGAACCGTCGAACCACCTCGACCTCGAAGCGACGATGTGGCTCGAAAGCTTCCTCAAGGCCTATCCCGGCCAGCTCGTCGTGATCAGCCACGAGCGCGACCTGCTCAACAATGTCGTCGACCATATTCTGCACCTCGAGGGCGGGAAGGTGACGCTCTATGCCGGCGGCTATAATGATTTCGAGCGCCAGCGTGCCGAGCGCCTTGCGCAGCTCGCCGCGGCGAAGGCGGCGCAGGATGCGCAGCGCGCCAAGCTGCAGGATTATGTCGCGCGCAACAGCGCGCGCGCCTCGACCGCGAAGCAGGCCCAGTCGCGCGCCAAGCAATTGG
This sequence comes from Sphingopyxis macrogoltabida, assembly GCF_001307295.1. NCBI lineage: Bacteria > Pseudomonadati > Pseudomonadota > Alphaproteobacteria > Sphingomonadales > Sphingopyxidaceae > Sphingopyxis > Sphingopyxis macrogoltabida. Next base: position 76,947 of record NZ_CP012700.1, read on the forward strand.
CGAAGATGCAGCCGATCGCCGCGATCGCCGAAGACCCGAGCCTTGCCTTCGATTTCCCGAGCCCCGACGAGCTGAAGCCGCCGCTGATCACCCTCGACCTCGCGAGCGTGGGCTATGCGCCGGGCGCGCCGATCCTGACCCGGCTCAACCTGCGCATCGATCCCGACGACCGCATCGCGCTGCTTGGCCGCAACGGCAATGGCAAGACGACGCTCGCGCGGCTGCTCGCGGCGCAGCTCGCGCCGATGGACGGCGCGATGGCGGCGTCGGGCAAGATGCGCGTCGGCTATTTCACCCAATATCAGGTCGAGGAGCTCGATGGCAGCGACACGCCGCTTGGCCATATGACGCGGGTAATGGCGGGCAAGACACCGGGTGCGGTGCGGGCGCAATTGGGGCGCTTCGGCTTCACCGGCAACAAGGCGACGACCGAGGTCGGCAAGCTGTCGGGCGGCGAACGCGCGCGGCTGGCGCTTGCGCTGATCACGCGCGAGGCGCCGCACCTCCTGATCCTCGACGAACCGACCAACCACCTCGACGTCGACGCGCGCGAGGCGCTGGTGCAGGCGCTCAATGGCTTCGACGGCGCGGTGCTGATCGTCAGCCACGATCGCCACATGCTCGAACTCACCGCCGACCGGCTGGTGCTCGTCGATAACGGCACCGCGCGCGATTTCGACGGCAGCATGGACGATTATGTCGCCTTCATCCTCGGCCAGGGAATGGGCAAAGGCTCGGCCGCGAACGACGATGCGAAGGGCGGCCCGGCAAAGTCGAAAGACGCCAAGCTGGCGCGGCAGGAAGCCGCCAAGGCGCGCGAGGCGCAGGCGGTGCTCCGCAAGTCGGCGAAGGATCTCGAAGCGCAGGCCGAAAAGCTGACCAAGCAGATGTCGGCGATCGACCGCGCGATGTTCGATCCCGCCAGCGCCGATCCGGCGCTCGCAAAGCTGACGATGGGCGACCTCGTCCAGCGCCGCGGCAAGGTCGCGGCGGAACTGGAGCGCGTCGAGGCGGCGTGGATGGAAGCGCTCGAGGCGATCGAGGAAGCGGCCGCCTAATCTTTCCCCGTCGCCCCCGCGAAGGGCGACCAGAGTCACGTGCCTCTGGACGCAGCCGCCGTCGGCCTTTCTCTCCATGACTGTGCAAACCGCCAGCGTCCCCCGCCTTCGCGGGGGCGACGTTCATGCTGCTTGGTCGCGCATTGACTCCCGCGCCGCAATCCATCATACTAGTTTCAATTGAAACTATATGGGAATGCGATCATGGCCGACCTCTTCGAAAATCCGCTGGGCCTCGACGGCTTTGAATTCGTCGAATTTTCGGCGCCCGAGAAGGGCATGCTCGAACCCGTATTCGAACGGATGGGCTTCACCCGCATTGCGCGCCACCGCTCGAAGGATGTCGAGCTGTGGCGCCAGGGCGGGATCAACCTGATCGCCAATTACGAGCCCCGCTCGCCCGCCGCCTATTTCGCCGCCGAACACGGTCCCTCGGCGTGCGGCATGGGCTGGCGCGTGCGCGATGCCGCTAAGGCCTATGCGGAAGCGCTTGCGCGCGGCGCCGAGCCAGTCGAGGTCAAGGCGGGCCCGATGGAATTGCAGCTTCCCGCGATCCGCGGCATCGGCGGTTCGATCATCTATCTGATCGACCGGTATGGCGACGACCTCAGCATCTACGACATCGATTTCGTCTATGCAGAGGGTGTCGATCGGAACCCGGTGGGCGCCGGGCTCAAGGTCATCGATCACCTGACGCACAATGTCTATGGCGGCCGCATGGCGCATTGGGCGGCGTTCTATGAGCGGATCGCCGGCTTTCGCGAAATCCGCTATTTCGACATCAAGGGCGAATATACCGGCCTGACCTCGAAGGCGATGACCGCCCCCGACGGCAAGATCCGCATTCCGCTGAACGAAGAGGGCGCGGGCGGCGGCGGCCAGATCGAGGAATATCTGCGCGCCTATAATGGCGAGGGTATCCAGCATATCGCGTTCAGTTGCGACGATCTCTACGCGTCGTGGGACCAGCTCAAGGCGCTCGGCAACCCGTTCGCGCCGTCGCCGCCGGCGACCTATTACGAGATGCTCGCCGATCGTCTGCCCGGCCATGGCGAGCCGGTCGAGGAGCTCCAGTCGCGCGGCATCCTGCTCGACGGATCGACGACCGAGGGCGACCCGCGCCTGCTGCTCCAGATCTTCGGGCAGACGGTGATCGGTCCCGTCTTCTTCGAGTTCATCCAGCGCAAGAAGGACGAGGGCTTCGGCGAGGGCAATTTCACCGCACTGTTCAAATCGCTCGAAATGGATCAGATTCGCCGCGGCGCACTCAATGTCGAAGCGGAACCGGCCGAATGACGAGCCCGATCAAACTGGGCGGCGTCCACCACGCCGCCTATCGCTGCAAGGACGCGAAGGCGACGGTCGAGTGGTACGAGCGCATGCTCGGCATGACCTACACAACCGCCTTTGCCGAGGATCATGTGCCGTCGACCGGCGAATATGATCCCTATATGCACGTCTTCCTCGACGCGGGGAACGGCAACATCCTTGCCTTTTTCGAGCTGCCCAACCAGCCCGACATGGGCCGCGACGAAAATACGCCGCAGTGGGTCCAGCATCTGGCGTTCAAGGTCGGCAGCTATGACGAGCTGGTCCAGGCGAAAGCGCATCTGGAGGCGAACGGCATCGACGTGCTCGGGCCGACGCATCACGGCATCTTCAAGTCGATCTATTTCTTCGACCCCAACGGCCACCGCGTCGAACTCGCCTGCGACATCGGCACCGACGAGCAATATGCCGAGCTGAAGCGCGTCGCGCCGCTGATGCTCGAGGAATGGAGCCGGACCAAGAAGGCGCCGCGGCACGCCGACTGGCTGCACACGGCGGCGAACGAGTAGAACCTGCAGAGGTAGAACCTGCAGAGAAGGCCACTTCTCTTTCTTCGTCACCCCGGACTTGATCCGGGGTCCATGATCCCGGCGTCGCGCCAATGGATCCCGGATCAAGTCCGGGATGACGAGGAATGGGCAGCGTTTTACCTGCTACTTCCGGTCCAGCCCGATGCTCTCCAGCGTCGCGCCGCTGCATTTGTCGGCCTTTTTCTCGCCCTTGTCGCCCGACAGCGCACTGATGGCAAGGAAGCCCGCGACGACGGCGACGACAAACGCGCCGGTGACCCAGATCAGATATTTGTCGATGAACGCCTTGATTGGCGCCCCGAACAGCCGGAACAATATACCGACGAGCATGAAGGAAAAGGCCCGGCTGGCGAGGCTCGCCCACAGGAAGGTCCAGAAATTCATGTGGATGAAGCCGGCGGTGATCGTCAGCAGCTTGAACGGGATCGGCGTCGCGCCCTTGATCAGGATGATCTCGGCGCCATACTGCCGCAGATAGCAGGCGGCCGGCGGAAAGGCATCGGTCAGCCCGAGTACCCCGAGCAGCCACAGCCCGACGCTCTCATAGAGGAAGAAGCCGATTCCATAGCCGAAGATGCCGCCCGCGACCGACGCGAGCGTGCAGATGATCGCATAACGCACCGCCTTTTTCGGGTTGGCGAGGCACATCAGCCCGAGCAGCGGATGCGGCGGGATCGGAAAGAAGCTCGCCTCGACGAAGGACACCAGCGCCAGCCAGAACTCGGCCTGCGGGTGCGCCGACTTCTCCATAGTCCAGTTATAGAGCCGCTGGATGATCGACGGCTTGCGGACGATTTCGGTCATGCTGGTCCTTGTTCCAGGTCAGGATGACCCGGCGCTTCTATGCCGTCGGTGTGGAGCGAAGTCGAGACATCGCAACGGTTTCGTGATCCCCGGCGAAAGCCGGGGCCTATGGGAACGTGAGGCATATGGGCCCCGGCTTTCGCCGGGGATCACCATTTGTCAGTGTCGGAAATGCCGCATCCCCGTGAACACCATTGCCAGCCCCGCCGCGTTCGCGGCCGCAATCACCTCGTCGTCGCGGATCGAGCCGCCCGGCTGGATCACACAGGTCGCGCCCGCCTCGACCGCGGCGAGCAGGCCATCGGCAAAGGGGAAGAAGGCGTCGCTCGCGACCGCGCTGCCGACGGTGCGCGGCTCGGCCCAGCCATGCGATTCGGCCGCTTCGCGCGCCTTGACGGCGGCGATGCGCGCGCTGTCGCGGCGGTTCATCTGGCCGGCGCCGATGCCCGCGGTCGCACCGCCCTTGGCATAGACGATCGCGTTCGATTTGACGTGCTTGGCGATCGTCCAGGCGAACAGCGCGTCGGTCAGCTCTTCCTCGGTCGGCGCGCGGTCGGTGACGACTTGCAGGTCGGCGCGCGTGATGCGGCCATTGTCGCGGCTCTGCGCGAGCCAGCCGCCGGCGATCGTTTTCATCATCAGTCCGCCGCGTGCCGGATCGGGCAGTTCGCCGGTGAGCAGCAGGCGGAGGTTCTTCTTCTTCGCGAACACCGCGCGCGCATCGGCGTCGGCGTCGGGCGCGCAAACGACTTCGGTGAAGATGCCGCTGATCAGTTCGGCGGTCGCGCCGTCGAGCGGCCGGTTGACCGCGATGATGCCGCCGAACGCCGAGACATCGTCGCATTTCAGCGCTGCGTCATAGGCCTCGGCGATTGTCGCGGCGCTCGCGACGCCGCACGGGTTGGCGTGTTTGACGATGACGCAGGTCGGATCGGCCTCGCGGAACTCGGCGACGAGTTCGAGCGCGGCGTCGGCGTCGTTGATATTATTGTAGCTGAGCTCCTTGCCTTGCACCTGTTCGGCCTGTGCGATGCCGCGCGCGGCAGGACCGGCGGGAAGGTAGAGCGCCGCCTTCTGATGCGGATTCTCGCCATAACGCAGTTCGGTCGACAGCTTGGCGGTCAGCGGCAGCGTGTCAGGGAACAGCTTGCCCTGATCGGCAAAGGCGAACCAGCTCGCGATCATCCCGTCATAGGTCGCGGTGTGCGCAAAGGCGGTCGCGGCGAGCCGTTTGCGCAGCGCCAGCGTGGTCGCGCCGCCATTGGCGTCCATCTCGGCGATGACGGCGGCATAATCCTCGGGCTCGGTCACGATGCCGACGAAGGCGTGGTTCTTCGCCGACGAGCGCACCATCGCGGGACCGCCGATGTCGATATTCTCGATGATCGTATCGCGGTCGGCACCGCTCATCACGGTCTGGAGGAACGGGTAGAGGTTGACGACCACCAGATCGATGCTGCCGATGCCATGCTCTTCCATCGACGCGACATGCGACGCGTCGTCGCGGACGGCGAGAATGCCGCCGTGGACCGTCGGGTGCAGCGTCTTGACGCGGCCGTCCATCATTTCGGGGAAGCCGGTGAGGTCCGACACGTCGAGGACATTGTGCCCCGCCTCGCGCAGCGCCTTCGCGGTGCCGCCGGTCGACACCAGCTCGACGCCGTGACGGACGAGCGCCGCGGCAAGCTCGGCGAGCCCCGCCTTGTCGCTGACGGACAGCAATGCGCGGCGGACGGGAATCAGGTCGGTCATTTGGGAGGCGCCTCGGCTGACGGGAAAGACGCGGCTCCCCTAGGCGTGCGCTGCCCGTATCGCAACCCCGCGGGACGGTTTTTAAAGCCCCAGCGCCGCCGCGATGCGGTCCCAGCGAACCAGTTTGAAGTTCTGCGCGGCGGGCGCGTTATCGCCGTCCTGCGCGAGGAACAGGCCGTCCGGATACTCCGCGCCGAAATGGCCCGCGACGGCTTCGATCCCGTCGGTCTCGCTGGTCGCGCCATATGTCCCGGCAGCGATCGCGAAACGCCCGACATAATCCATCGCGGGCAGGCGGAAGACCGCATAGGCGTTGTCGCCCTGGCTCGATGCGATCAGATAGTGCTGCCCCTTATGGTCGATCGTCGCCAGCCCCTCGACGTCGGCGACGAGCCGTTCGTTGTCGACGCGCGCGACGAGCCCGGCATAGTCGCGCCGCAGCTTCCAGATCCCGGCGTCTTCCTCGCCCACATACAGCGTGTCGCCATCGAAGACGCAGCCTTCGGCCTGCGTCGGCACCTTCGCTTCCCAATCGACCTCGAAACGCGGCGCGGCGTCGTCGGAAAGTGTCAGCGGGCCGACGCGGACTGTGCCGTCCTTCAGGATCAGCGCCGCGGTGAGCGGCTCGCCCGGTGCCGTTTTCCTGAAGCAGAAGCCATAGGCCTCGCCCGTCCCCGCGGCGGCGCGGCCGAGCGCGGTCAGTGAGGGCTTGTCGGGATCGAGCCGAAACAGCGCGATATGCGCGTTGACGCCGTCGTTGCGGTCGCTCGCGGCGACGATGTTACCCACGACATCGACATTGTTGACCAGTCCGCCCTCGACGAAGGCGATGTCCTTGCCGGCGAGGTCATAGATGTGGATGCCCGCCTTCTTGTCGGTCGCGATGATCAGCGCGCGCGCCGGATTGGCCGGATCGACCCAGATTGCCGGGTCGTCGGCGGCGTCGGCCTTCCCCGTTCCGACAGGATCGGTTTCGCCGCTCGCGGCCACCGGCACCGGCGGCAGGCCGGCGATCACCGGCTTTGCTCCGTCGGCCGCACAACCCGTCAGGGCGAGCGCGAAGGTCGACAGGAGGAACGGCCTCGGAATCCGGCGCATGATCTTTCCCTATTTTGCCCGTGCGACGCAGGCGCCGCCATCGGGACCGACATCGCTCGAACAGCGCCGCGCGGCAAGCGTCGGTTCGTCGATCTCGATGAGCCGGTTGCCATCCCCGGTCCGTTCGAGGTCGAAGCCGTCGTAAAGCTTGCCCGACGCCGTGAAGGTACGGAAACGGAGCTTCTTCGGGTCGACGTCGACGATCTGGTAGAGTTCGGTTGCCTCGGCGACCTTGTCCGGCTGCCACGGCATACGGTCGTTGAGCGCGTACATTTTGGACCCGGTCACCGACACCAGATAGACCGGGCCCTGGACCGTGCCGTCGGCGCGCGCCTTGGCGCTTGCCTCGCGGCCGGCTTCCGACGTCAGGCGGCTGTAGCAATGGTCGTGGCCCTGCAGCACCAGATCGACCTTGCGCTTGTCGAACACCGGCTTCCACGCCGCCTTGATCTCTGCCGTGTCGTTCGGCCGCGCGCAGGTGAAGACGGGCTGGTGGAACAGCACGACGTTCCAGTTCGCCTTGCTCGACGCCAGCGTCTTGTCGAGCCAGCGCGTCTGTGCCTCCATCGACCCGAGGTTGATCGCGGCGGTGCCGTCGAGGACGATGAAGCGGACGCCCTGATAATCGGTGTAGTAGGTCGTGGCCTTTACCGGATCGGCGCCGTTCGCGGGCAGCGCGAACTGTGCGGGCCAATAGGGGCCGAGCCGGTAGACCTCGCTGCCGTCGGGCTGCACGTCGTCGACATATTCGTGATTGCCCGTCGCCGGCACCTGCGGAACGATCGCATAATTATAGCCGCCGGCCTGATTCCACTCGCCCCATTCGTCGTCGTGGTCGAGGTCGTCGCGCTGCGCGACAAGGTCGCCGGCGTGAACGACGAGGCGGATATCGCCATTGGCGTGGAACGCTTGGCGGATGACGCGGCTGGCATAGGTGAGGATGCCGTTCTGGATGTCGCCGAGATAGAGGAAGCGGAAGCCCTTGGCGTCGTCGGCCGCGGTGCGGAACTGATACCATTCGCTCCACCCGGCGGCGCCCTTGACGCGATAGGTATAGACGGTGTCGGGGGTGAGATCGGTGAAACGGATATGGTGATAGAGGGCGCGGCCATAGCTGCTGTCGACAGGCATCGCCTTGCCGCTGACCAGCCTGGCCTTTTCCTCGAGCGTCGGCCCGTCGACCGAGACCGCGATCTGGGCCTGGGACTCGGCCTGTGCGGTGTCGGTGCGAAAGGCGACCGCCATCTCGCGCGCAGGGTCGGAGCCCGGCGTCAGGACGATGCGGTCGGGAAGATTCCTCGGCGCGTAGGGAAGGCCGGCAGAGCGGGGGATGGGGGCGCCATCCTCCGTCTGCGTCACGATCGGGAAGCGCGCGGCCGCCGGTTCGGCGGAAAGCGCGGGCCCGCCCCAGAGCGCCATCCCTGCCGCGAGCAGCGGCAGGGCGATACGGTGCGGCATCAGAATTTGACCCGCGCCCCGAACTTCATCGTCCATTTATATTGCTCGAACTGGAGCAGGTTCTGCCGGGCGCCGACATTGTTGTAGGCATAATATTTGGCATTGTTGATATTCACCCATTCGTAAAACAGCTGCACCTGCTTGGTGACATCATATTTCGCCGACAGGTCGAGCTGGAAATGATTGTCGATGATGCGATCCTCGGGTGCGTCGTCGCCCAGCTCGTCAAGATATTTGGAACGATAGGTGCCGGCAAGCCGGAGCGAGACCGGGCCCTTTTCGTAACCCAGCGCCGCGTTGAACGTGTGTTTCGAGGCCGATGGCAGGCGAATCTTGCGCAGGTCGGTGATGTCGCCGTCGATCGGCACATGGCCGGTCGCGTCGGTGTAGGTGTAATTCGCGTTGACCAGCAGCCCGTCGAACGGCGCGGGCAGGAAGCGCAGCGCCTGCGTATAGCTGAGTTCGAGGCCCCAGATCTTGGCGCTGTCGCCGTTGATCGGGATCGTCGCCTCGTCATAGGCGATGCCTTCATAGGTGCCGGCATCCTCGAGGTTGGTGTCGACGATGAAGTTCTTCACATCCTTGTAGAAGACGCCCGCCGAAAGCGCGCCGTTGTTCGGGAGATAATATTCGACCCCGGCGTCGAAGTTCCAGGCTTCATAGGGCTTGAGGTCGGGGTTGCCGAACTCGCCTTCGCGCTCGTTGTCGTCATTCTGTTCGATCGTGAAGCGCGGTGCGAGCTTCGACAGCTTGGGGCGGACAAGGCTCTTGTAGCCCGCCGCACGCAGCACGAGATTCTGCTGCGGCTCCCAACGGACGGTCAGGCTCGGCAGCCAATGGTCGTAATTGCGCTTGAACTGGTTCGGCACGCTGATGACCGTATCGTCCTCGGCTTCCGACCCGTCGGGCAGTTCGCCGCCCTCTTCGATCAGCGTGACGGTGTTGGCGCGGATGTCGTTCTTCGTATGCTCGTAGCGCACGCCGCCGATGACGCGGAGCGTCGCGCTGTCCCAGCGGCCGAGCAGATAGCCCGCCATGACGTCCTCGCTCACCGAATAATCCTCGACGGTCGAGTCGAACAGCGAGTCGAGTTCGTTGAGTTCGAAGGCGTCGCGGTTGGCGTTGAAGAACTGGCGCACGACCTTCTTGCCGAGCACCGGCGAGATATCGGTGATGCGATAGGTCTGGCCGCCGACGAGGTCGGCCATCGTCAGGTCGTCCATTTCCCAATATTGGGTTTCGAGATTGTAGCTCTTGTCGCGCCAGCGGCCCTTGGCGCCCGCCTGGACGGTAAAGCTGCCGCCGTCCGTCACGAATTCGCGGCCGAGGTCGAACCGGGCGCCCCATTCTTCGTCCCGCGAAGCCGAAAGACCGGTGATCTGCACGCTGTCGAGTTCATATTGCGACGGATCGGCGAAATCGGCGATCGCCCCGGCGCTGCCGCCGAGCGTGTAGCGCGGCCGGCGCGGATCGGCGAAGTCGAGACCGAGTTCGAGGCCTTCGTCTTCGAAGGTCCGCTCGAAGTTGGCGGGGTCGATCGAGCCGTTCTCGCGCTCGGTCGATTTGGCATAGCTCACCGAATATTTGGCGTGCCAGCCGTTGCTGTCGGTCTCGCCGCCCAGCGTCAGGCTGCGGATGCGCTGGCGCTCGAAGCGATCCTTGAGCGAGCGCTGGATCCCGATTTCGCCGTCGGCGTCGCTGTAGACGAGGTCGGCGCCGGTACCCGTGATCTCGCCGGCATCCTCGAGCTTCAGGCTCGTCTCGCGGCGATATTCCTGGTCGTCGAACTGGCTGTAGATGCCGCGGGCATAGAGCTTGGTCGACGAACCGACGCGGAAATCGAAGTTCAGGTTTGCCGACAGGCGCTTCCGCTCGACGTCATAGTCGCGATAATTGACCTCTTCGGTCGTGATCTGGCCGTCGTCATTCACGTCCCAGCCGTCGGCCTCGACATTGTCGGTCTCGAATTTGCGCTGGTAATAGGAGATGCCGCCCGAAATGCCGACATTGTCCGACAGGCGCTGCGCGAAATCGATGCTGCCCTTCGGCGTCAGCTTTTCCGAATAATCGTTATAGCTGCCCTCGACCTTTGCGGTCAGCAGGTTCTTGCGGCGCTCGAAGGCGCTGGTCGTGTGGATTTCGATCGACGCGCCGATCGTATCGGCGTCCATGTCGGGGGTCAGCGACTTCTTGACCTCGATCGATTCGATGCTGTCGCTCGAGATCACGTCGAGCGCGACCGAGCGGACATCGCTCTCGGGAGCGGGCAGGCGGACGCCGTTGACCGAGGTCGCGTTGAGTTCGGGGTCGAGGCCGCGGACCGAGACGAAGCGGCCCTCGCCCTGATCGTTGAGGATGTTTATGCCGGGCAGGCGGCGCAGCGATTCGGCGACATTCTGGTCGGGGAACTGGCCGACTGCGTCGCGGGTCAGCACGCTTTCGACGCCGTCGGCGGCTTTCTGGCGCGACAGCGCGCTCGCCTGCGTCGCCGACTGGCCGAGGACGAGGATGCTGTCGTCGGTGCCGAGGACGACCTTCACGCTCAGATTGCCGCTTTCGGGGACGGCGATCGTCTGGGTGCGCGGTTCGGCGCCGACATAGCGGGCTTCGAGCGTGTAGGTGCCGGCGGGCACATCGGCGAAGCGGAAGCTGCCGTCGCGGTCGGCTTCGGCGACGCGGCCGAGTTCGACGATGCGCAGCTGCGCCCCCTGCAGCGCGCGCGTGTCGCTGGCATCGGTGACCGACCCGGTGAGGTCGCCAGCAAAGGCGGTGGCGGGAAAGGCGGCGGCGAGCGAAAGGCAGGTGCCGAGCAGGATGCGCGAACGAATGGTACAAAGCTGGTGCATGATGTCCCCCGAGAAGTGCGATTAATCGCCGGGGCCTAACGGCTCCCGGCGAGTCGAGGGGGCCAGTGACAGCGCTCTGTGACCGCTGTGTTACGCGACTGTCACACGACTGCAACAGAAGGTAAGCGGTGTCGGCCAAGTCGGCGAAATCGGCGGGAAGTTGGTGTCGGGAAAATTTCGCGCGGATCGAGGGGCGGCAGATACCGGGCATAATGGCCCCCTCATCTCCGTCATCCCGGCGAAGGCCGGGATCTCACCCGATCAGAATGACGCGCCGGCGAGATCCCGGCCTCCGCCGGGATGACGAACAAGCCAATGTCCGCCGCGCCCCGAATCCAATTGACCCCACGCCAATTCGATATAAATATGATATCATAATTATATCGAATGATTCGGAGGGAAATATGGTCGATACGGGAACACCCGCGCTAAACCGCAGTCGCGAGACGCGCGCGAATACGCAAAGCGGCTATCTGATGCTGCTGATCTGGCTGGCGCTGCTCGGCGTCGCCGCCTGGGCACTCATCACCAACATCAACGGGGTCGAGGTCGCATGGAAGTGGGTCGTGCTGGGCGTCAGCGCATTTGTCGGTACGCTGATCCTCTGCGGCTTCTATCTCATCAACCCCAATGAGGCCGCGGCGATCCAGTTGTTCGGCGCCTATAAGGGCACCGACCGGCAGGAAGGGCTGCGCTGGATCCTGCCCTGGCTGTCGCGCAAGAAAATCGCGGTCCGCGCCAACAACGTCATTTCGGACAAGATCAAGGTCAACGACCTGCGCGGCAATCCGATCGAGATGGCGGCGCAGGTGGTATGGCGGGTCACCGACACCGCGCAGGCTTTGTTCGATGTCGACGATTACAAGGAATTCGTCATGGCGCAGATTGAGGCGGCAGTGCGCTCGATCGGTTCGCGCTATCCCTATGACGATATCGAGCATCAGGAGATTACCCTGCGCGGCAACCACGACGAGGTGGGGGTCGAGCTCCGCAAGGCGCTGATCGAACGGCTGAGCGTTGCGGGGATCACCGTCGACGAATGCGGGCTGACGCATCTCGCCTATGCGCAGGAAATCGCCGGCGCGATGCTGCGCCGCCAGCAGGCCGAGGCGGTGATCTCGGCGCGCAAGAAACTCGTCGAGGGCGCGGTCGGGATGGTCGAGATGGCGCTCGGCCAATTGAGTGCCAAGGGCGTCGTTCACCTCGACGACGAGCGCCGCGCCGCGATGGTATCGAACCTGATGGTTGTGCTGTGCAGCGAACGCGACACCCATCCGGTGGTCAACGCCGGCTCGCTCTACTGATTTGAGAAACCCGTTCGTGTCGAGCGAAGTCGAGACACCCATCGTGGGCATACGACCTCCCGGCATCTCGACGTCGCTCGATGCGAACGGGAATTGAGGTTTGTTCAATGCCCGCGCAGTCCAAAAAAGCATTCGCACTCCGCCTCGATCCCGCGCTCTACGCGGCGATCGAGCGGATCGCGGCGGCCGAATTGCGCAGCGCCAATGCTGAAATCGAGGTATTGCTCCGCGAAGCGCTCGCGCGGCGCGGCGTGAGCGTCAAGGCGCCGGAGCCCGCGAAGCGCGGCCGCCCGCCGAAGGAGAATTGAGATGCTCCACCTGCTCCTGAACGACCGCCCGTGGTTCCGCCCCAAGCGTCGCGGCTATGGCACCGGCATGCCGGTCGCCTGGCAGGGGTGGGCGATGCTGGCCCTGCACATCGCGTTGATCACCGGCGTGGCCGTCCTCTTGCAGGGCCGGCCCCTCCTGTTGCCGTTCGCGGTCATCATCGCCGGCCTCGCCCCGATGCCGCTTTATCGCGCCAAAACCGCGGGCGGCTGGCACTGGCGTTAGGCTTTTTTGTCGCCCCGGCGAATATTCGTGGCATGCGGCCTTGTCAGGGCTTTCAGCCGCTTGCCCCCTGGTAAGTTGATGGTTAAGGCCGGTCCATGACCGCCGACCCATCAACGTCCCCAGCCGCTCCCGTCCGCATCGCCCCGTCGATCCTCAGCGCCGATTTTGCGCGGCTGGGCGAAGAGGTGCGCGCCATCGAGACCGCTGGCGCCGACTGGGTGCATATCGACGTCATGGACGGCCATTATGTCCCCAATCTGACGATCGGCCCGATGGTGGTGAAGGCGCTGCGCCCGCATTCGACGCTGCCCTTCGACGTCCATCTGATGATCAGCCCGGTCGATCATTTCCTCGACGCCTTTGCGGCGGCGGGCGCCGACATCATCACCGTCCATCCCGAAGCGGGGCCGCATATCCACCGCACCGTCCAGCACATCAAGTCGCTCGGCAAGCAGGCGGGCGTTTCGCTCAATCCGGGCACCCCGGCGAAGATGCTCGACTATCTGATCGACGACATCGATCTTGTCCTCATCATGAGCGTCAATCCCGGTTTCGGCGGCCAGAGCTTCATTTCCAGCCAGCTTCGCAAGATCGAGGCGGTACGCAAGATGATCGACAAGTCGGGGCGCGACATCCGTCTCGAGGTCGACGGCGGCATCGACGCGGGCACCGCGCCGCAGGCGATCGCGGCGGGCGCCGACGTGCTCGTCGCGGGGACCGCGACCTTCAAGGGCGGCCCCGATGCCTATGCCGACAATATCCGGCGGCTCCGCGGCGCCTGACGATGGTGAAACCGGTGATCGCTCCCAAAGATCATGAACCGGACGCCGCCGACGCCGACGCGCTCGACGACACCATCGAGCCCGGCAAACGCCTGATCCGCCTGCCCGCCGACAAGGGGCTGTCGCTCGGCGACCGGATCGCCAACCAGATTACGCGGCTGACTTGGCGCACCCCGCTGCATGCTTTCCGACTCAAGGGGCGCTTCCCGCTCAAGCTGCTCGGCGTTCCCGAGGACCCGGTGTCCGGCGACACGCGCGCGGGCACGGCGATCCGCGCCGGCCACTTCCTCCATCGCGGGCTCAAGCTGCCGCTCCACGAACTCGATTTCGCGACCCTCGACGTCGTGCCGACCTTTGCCGATTATCTGCACAGCTTTGCGTGGCTGCGCGATCTCGCCGCCACCGGCACACGGTCCGACGGCGTGCCGATTGCCGAGACGATGGTACGGCAATGGCTGGGCGTGCATGGCGAAGCGGTCAGCGAGCCCGCGTGGCAGGCCGACAATACCGGTTGGCGCATCCTGTTCTGGGCTGCGCACGCGCCGCTGATCCTGTCGTCGAGCGACCTCATCTATCGTTCGGCAGTGCTCAATCATCTGGCGCGTGCAGCGCGCCACCTCGACCGCGTTGCCGACAAGACGCGCCCCGGCATCGGTCAGATGGTCGCGTGGGTCGGCATCGTCGCCGCATCGCTGTTGATGCCCGGCGGCGAGCCGCGGCAGGTGTTCGGCGAGGCGGGGCTCCGCAAGGTGCTCGAGACGAGCTTCTACGCCGACGGCGGCAATATCTCGCGCTCACCGCAGGCGCAGCTCGATGCGATCATGGCGCTGTCGATGCTCGCCAAAATCTACGAGATGCGCCGCATGGAAGTGCCGCCTTTCGTGCAGGAAGTGCTGGCGCGCGCCGTCCCCGCGCTGCTCGGCCTGACCCACAGCGACGGCGGGATGGGGAGCTGGCAGGGCAGCGGGGCGACGTCGGCGAGCGACATCCAGGCGATCGTCCGGGCGAGCGGCGTCCGTACCCGCCCGCTCAAGCAGGCGCGCGACTGGGGCTATCAGCGGCTCGTCGCCAACAAGGTCGTGCTGCTCGCCGATGCGGCGCCACCGCCGATCGCTCGCGTGACCGAGGCGGGCTGCGCCTCGACGCTCGCTTTCGAACTCAGCGACGGCGACGAACGCATCGTCGTCAATTGCGGCGGCGCGGCGCTCACCGGCGCGACGATCCCCGCCGATCTGGCGCGCGGCCTCCGCACTACGGCTGCGCATTCGACATTGATCCTCGCCGACAGCAATTCGACCGCGATCCTCGCCAATGGCTCGCTCGGCAAGGGGGTGACCGAGGTCGAACTCGATCGCCGCGAAACCCCGCAGGGCAGCCGGCTCGAAATGAGCCACGACGGCTATTCCCGCCGCCACGGGCTGATCCACCGCCGCCTGCTGATCCTGTCGCCCAACGGCCGCGAACTGCGCGGCGAGGACATGTTGCTCCCCGCCCCGCGCACGCGGCGCAAGGGCGACAAGGGTTTTGCGCTGCGCTTCCACCTCGGCCCCAATCTATCGGCCAGCCTGACCGCCGACAGCCTCGGCGCGCTATTACGCATCGCCGGCGGGCCGCTGTGGCAGTTTCGCACCTCCGAAGGCGCGCTCGAGATCGAGGAAAGCCTGTGGGTCGACGGCGAAGGCCGCCCGCACCCGGGCGAACAACTCGTCGTCACCGGCACCGCGCCCGCGGGCGGCGCGAGCATCGGCTGGATCTTCAAGCATATCGGCTAGGGCAATCACGCCCTAGCCCAGCTTCCACGCCCTAGCCCAGCTTCGTCATCCCGGACTTGATCCGGGATCCACGGCAGCGCCGAAGTCATGGACCCCGGATCAAGTCCGGGGTGACGATGGCAGATGGATCGGCCTCTGGCCGCTCCCGACCCATCCTACTCCACCGGGAAGCCCCGCTTCCTCAGCAGCGCCGACACATCGGGGTCGCGGCCGCGGAACGCGCGATAGGCTTCGGCGCGATCGGTTTCGTTGCCGGTCATCAACAGGATGGTGCGGAACTTGTCGGCGACCGTGCGGTCCCACGGGCCGCCCGCTTCGGTGAAGGCCGCCCAGGTGTCGGCGTCCATCGTTTCGGACCAGAGATAGCTGTAATAGCCCGCCGAATACGCGTCGCTGCTGAACAGGTGGCCGAACTGCGGCAGGCGGTGCCGCATGACGATTTCCTTCGGCATGCCCATTTCGGCGAGCGTTTCGCGTTCGAACGCATCGACATCGGCCGGCGGCGTCTTGCGGTCGTGCAGCTTCATGTCGACGATCGCGCTCGCGAGATATTCGACGGTATTGAAACCCTGGTTGAACTTGTCGGAAGCGAGGATCTTGTCGACCAGCGCCTGCGGCATCGGCTCGCCCGTCTTGTAGTGCGTCGCATATTTCGACAGCACCTCGGGGGTCATCAGCCAGTTCTCGTTCACCTGGCTCGGATATTCGACGAAGTCGCGCGGCACCCCGGCGAGTGCCGGATAAGTGACGTGCTGCAGCAGATAATGGATGCCGTGGCCGAATTCGTGGAACAGCGTCTGCGCGTCGTCGAGGCTGATCAGCGTCGGCTCGCCCTTCGCGGCTTCGGTGAAATTATTGTTGTTCGACGCGAGGACGTTGCGTTCGCCGCCGAGCGTCTGCTGGCTGCGATAGGTCGTCATCCACGCGCCCGAGCGCTTTCCGTCACGCGCGAAATTGTCGAGGTAGAAGACGCCGACATTCTCGTTCGTCTTGAGGTTATAGACCTCGAAGGTGCGGACCTTGGGGTCGAAGACGGGAATCGTGCCGGTATTTTCGCGGAAGCCGAGGTCGTAGAGCTGGCCCGCCGACCAGAACATCGCGTCGCGTAGCTTGTCGAGCTGGAGATAGGGCTTCACCTCGCTTTCCTCGAGGTCGTATTTCGCCTTGCGGACCTTCTCCGAGTAGAAGCGATAATCCCACGGTTCGATCGTGATTTTCGGGCCATTGCCGGCTTTGGCTTCGGCATCGGCGATCGCTTGCATATCGGCGACCTCTTCCTTCACGCGCGCAACCGCGGCGGGCCAGACCTTCATCATCAGGCCCATCGCCGCCTCGGGCGTTTTCGCCATCGTGTCGGCCATGCGGTAATGCGCGTGGGTCGGAAAGCCGAGCAGTTCGGCGCGCTGCTGGCGCAGCTTCAATATCTCGACGATCGTCGCATTGGTGTCGTTCGCGTCGCCATTGTCGCCGCGGCTGATAAACGCCTTGTAGACGCGCTCGCGAAGCGCGCGGTTGGTCGCGCCCTGCAGCACCGGCTGCGCCGACGACCGGGTGTTCTTGATCGCCCACTGGCCGGGCTTGCCCTGCGATTCCGCAGCCGATGCGAGCGAGGCGACGAAGCCGGGTTCGAGCCCCGCGAGTTCATTCTTGTCGGTGACGAAGGTGTAGAGCTTTTCGTCGCCGAGCAGCTTCGACGAGAAGGCGGAGAACAGGCCTTCCAGCTTCGAATTCATCTGGACGAGCTTCGCCTTGTCGGCGGCCGACAGGTTGGCGCCGTCGCGCACCATCTCGTCATAGCTGCGCTCGACGATGCGGATCTGCTGCGCGTCGAGCCCGCTCGAATTGCGCTTGTCGTACACCGCCTTGTAGCGGGCGAAGAGCTTCGGATCGAGGAACAGCTCGGTGTAGAAGGTGGTGAGCTTGGGGCTCCATTCGGCGTCGATGTCCTCGACGCGGTCGTTCGACTTGTTCGACGTCTGCACGCCCCACAGCGCGAAGAGCCGTTCCATAGTATCGCCGGCGAGCATCATCGGCACATGGGTGTTTTCGAAGGTCGGTTCGGCAGGATTGTCGATCACCGCCTGCACGTCGGCCCTGGTTTCGGCCATCGCCTTCTGGAAGGCGTCGGGGAACAGTTCGGGGTCCATCTTGTCCCACGGCGGCACCCCCTCGAACGGCCCGGTCCATTTGGCGAGCATCGGATTGTCGCCCGCGGGCGTGGCGGCGGCAGGCGCCGGAGCGGGCTGGGCGGCGGAGGCGGTCTGGATATCCATAATCGTATAACCCATGATCATCGCGGTGGATGCAAGCATCGTCGACAGGCGGCGACGGACAGCGGGCGCGGAGCGCGGCATAAGGATCTCCCGGGGAACGCGGTTTCGCGTGAAACCATGATGGGACGTGCCTTAACCCGATATGACAGTGGGGTGCAAGCCGGTCCTAAAAGCCGAAATCGGGCTGGATCAGGCCGGGAACATCGACCCGGAAGTGGAAGACGCCGCCGGCATGCGGCTGCGCCCGCCGTTCCTCGTCGGTCAGATTCTTGCCGGCGCTGGTAACGAAAGCGGTCCGCATGTCCGCGCCGCCGAAGGCGATCATCGTCGGGCGCTGGACGGGCAGGTCGATCGTCTGGAGCAGCTCCCCAGCAGGGGACAGGCGGACGACGCGCCAGCCGTCCCACAGCGCCGACCAGTAACAGCCCTCGGCATCGACTGCGGCGCCATCGGGGCGTCCGTTCCCATATTCGAACTGGTGGAAGATACGGCCCTCGCCCAATGTCCCGGTAGCCGGGTCGACATCATAGGCGTGGACCGCGTGTGTCGGCGTGTCGGCGTGATAGAAAATGCGCCCGTCGGGGCTGAACGCCGCGCCGTTGCTGGTGGTAAGGCCGCCGAAGATTTCGATTAGCGATCCGTCGGGGTCGAGGCGATAGAGCGTTGCGGCCGGGTTCGCCTTGTCGCTCGTCAGGCTACCGACCCACAACCGCCCGGCAGCGTCGACGCAGCCGTCGTTGAAGCGCTGTTCGGGCTTGCCGGCGAGCACCGCCGGGCCGAACGGACGCGGCGCGGCGCCCCAGGCGTCGATCAGCGCGCAGCCGTCCTCGAGCGCCGCGACCAGCCCGCCTCCCGCGCGCGGGGCGATGCAGCCGACCTGCTGACCCAGCAGCATGACCTCGTCGGCGCCGGAGGCGGGGTCGGTGCGATGGATTTTGCGGCCCTCGATATCGACCCAGTAGAGGCGGGCTTCGGCGGCGTGCCAGCGCGGCGATTCGCCGAGCAGTGCGCCGGCGTCGAGGAGAAGATCGACCATGAAGCGGTGTTAGCGCGGCGCGCCGGCGCTGCCCAGCGACTGCAATCCTATTCGTTATTAGTCCGGCCACCCTCGTCACCCCGGACTTGATCCGGGGTCCATTTCCGCCGGCGCTGGATGAATGGATCCCGGATCAAGTCCGGGATGACGAAGGAAACTAGTGTAACCGCGAAAGAGTTTCTTGCCGTAGCGTCTTTACACTTGACGTGCACGTAAACGTAAGGTCTTTTGGCCGGGAAGATGCGGCCGACTCCCCGCTCGCGTTCGGCTGCTCCAAGGGAAAGGAAAAAGATGTCGCTCGATAACCTCTCGCGCACCGCCTATGGCGAGGACCATGAAGCCTTCCGTTCGACGGTGCGCCAGTTCCTCGAAAAGGAAGTCGCTCCGAATGAGGCGAAGTGGGCCGACGACGGCATCGTTCCGAAGGATCTGTGGCCGAAGGCGGGCGAGCTCGGCATGCTGTGCCCGACGGTTCCCGAAGAATATGGCGGGCTCGGCCTCGATTTCGGCTATAATGCGATCGTCGACGAGGAAAGCGCCTATTATGGCCGCGTGACGACGGGCTTCTCGCTCCAGTCGGACATCGTCACCAGCTATATCGTCAAATATGGCAGCGAAGAGCAGAAGAAGCACTGGCTGCCCAAGATGGTGTCGGGCGAGGTGATCACTGCGATCGCGATGACCGAACCGGGGACCGGCAGCGACCTGCAGGGCATGCGCACGACCGCGAAGAAGGATGGCAATCACTATGTCATCAACGGGTCGAAGACCTATATCACCAACGGCCAGAACGCCGACCTGATCCTCGTCTGCGTCAAGACCGACACCGAGGTGCAGCCGGCGTGGAAAGGCGTGTCAATCGTGCTCGTCGAGGCCGATCGCGATGGCTTCAAGCGCGGCCGCAACCTCGACAAGATCGGGCAGGACGAGGCCGACACGTCGGAGATGTTCTTCGAGGACGTCCGCGTGCCGATCACCAATTGCCTCGGTGAAGAGGGGCAGGGCTTCATCTACCTGATGAGCGAGCTGCCGCAGGAACGCCTGTCGATCGCGGTGTCGGCACAGGCCTCGGCGCAGCGCGCGTTCGACGACACGGTCGAATTCACGCGCGACCGCAAGGCATTCGGCAAGCCGGTTCTCGATTTCCAGAACACGCGCTTCGTCCTCGCCGATTTGAAGACCAAGCTGCAGGTCGGCTGGGCGCATCTCGACTGGGCGCTCGCGCGGCACCTGAAAAAGGAGCTGACTCCCGAGGAAGGTGCCGCGGCGAAGCTGTGGCACACCGACCTGCAGTGGGAGGTGATGGACAAGTGCCTGCAGCTCCACGGCGGCGCGGGCTACATGAACGAATATCCGATCGCTCGCGCGTGGCGCGCGGCGCGCGTGACGCGGATCTTCGGCGGCACGAACGAAATCATGAAGGAACTGATCGGACGCAAGCTCTGACAACCAAACCCCTCCCCTTCAGGGGAGGGGCAGCGAGACTTGCCAGCTTGCTGGCTAGTCGCAGCGGGGTGGGGTCCATCGGCCTTGCTCGACGCCGCGAAACCCCACCCCAACCCCTCCCCTGAAGGGGAGGGGCTTTAGGAAGAAAGGAATTCTCCCATGGCTCATGCGTATATCGTCGACGCGGTCCGGACCGCCGGCGGCAAGCGTGGCGGCAAGCTTGCCGGCGTTCACCCGGTCGATCTCGGCGCGGCGGTGTTCGACGCGATCGCCGCCCGCAACGATTTCGACACGTCGAAGATCGACGACGTCATCACCGGCTGCGTGTCGCAGGGCGGGCAGCAGACGATGGACCTCGGCCGCAACGCCGTATTGGCGTCGAACCTGCCCGACTCGATCCCCGCCGTGACCATCGATCGCCAGTGCGGCTCGTCGCAGCAGGCGATGATGTTCGCGGCGCAGGCGGTGATGTCGGGAACGCAGGACATCGTGCTCGCCAGCGGCATCGAAAGCATGACGCGCGTGCCGATGGGATCGGTGGCGACGCTGTTCATCAAGGAAGGCCTCGGCCATTATAAATCGGAGCGGCTCGAGGAAAAATATCCCGGCATCATGTTCAGCCAGTTCATGGGCGCCGAAATGATCGTCAAGAAGCACGGCTTCAGCAAGGACGACCTCGACGCCTATGCGCTCGAAAGCCACCGCCGCGCGAAGGCGGCGACCGAAGCGGGCCATTTCAAGCGCGAGATCGTCGGTGTCGACGTCGACACCCCCGAAGGCCGCCAGACCCATCTGGTCGACGAAGGCATCCGCTTCGACGCGACGCTGGAAGGTATCGCCGGCGTCAAGCTGCTCCAGGAAGGCGGCTCGATCACCGCTGCTTCGTCGAGCCAGATCTGCGACGGCGCTTCGGCGGCGCTGATCGTCTCGGAACAGGCGCTGAAGGACCACGGCCTGACGCCGCGCGCGCGCATCCACCATGTGTCGGTGACGGCGGGCGATCCGGTGATCATGCTCGAAGAACCGCTGTTCGCCACCGAAAAGGCGCTGAAGCGCGCGGGCATGAAAATCGAAGATATCGATGCCTATGAAGTCAACGAGGCCTTCGCGCCCGTGCCGCTCGCGTGGCTCAAATATCTTGGCGCCGATCATGCGCGGCTGAACGTCCATGGCGGCGCGATCGCGCTCGGTCACCCGCTCGGCGCCAGCGGCACCAAGCTGATGGCGACGCTGCTCGGCGTGCTCGATGCGACCGGCGGCAAATATGGCCTGCAGACGATGTGCGAAGGCGGCGGCCAGGCCAACGTCACGATCATCGAACGGCTGTAATTACTTCAAACCCCTCCCCTTCAGGGGAGGGGCAGAGAGACTTGGTCCGGCGTCAGCCGGGCCTTTAGTCGAGCGGAGTGGGGGCCAGCGGCCTCGCGCAACCTCGACGCCCCCACCCCAACCCCTCCCCTGAAGGGGAGGGGCTTATAGGAGAGCCTCAAATGAAACTCGATTCCACCGTATCCGCCGTCGTCACCGGCGGCGCCTCGGGCCTTGGCGCCGCGACCGCACGCGCGCTCGCCGCCAAGGGCGTCAAGGTCGCGATCTTCGACCTGCAGGAAGAAAAGGGCAAGGCGATCGCCGCCGAGCTCGGCGGCGTTTTCTGCGAATGCAACGTCACCGACGACGCCAGCGTCGATGCCGCCTTCGCCAAGGCGCGCGAGGCGCATGGTCAGGAGCGCATCCTCGTCAACTGCGCAGGCACCGGCAACGCGATCAAGACCGCGAGCCGCTCGAAGGAAGACGGCAGCATCAAGCATTTCCCGCTCGATGCGTTCAACTGGATCATCCAGATCAACCTCGTCGGCACCTTCCGCTGCATCGCCAAGTCGGCGGCGGGAATGATGACGCTCGATCCGCAGGAAGACGGAGACCGCGGCGCGATCGTCAACACCGCAAGCGTCGCCGCCGAGGACGGCCAGATCGGCCAGGCGGCCTATTCGGCGTCGAAGGGCGGCGTCGTCGGCATGACCCTGCCGATCGCGCGCGACCTCGGCAGCGAGAAGATCCGCGTCAACACGATCCTGCCCGGCATTTTCGACACCCCGCTGCTCGCAGGTGCGCCGCAGAATGTCCGCGACGCTCTCGGCGCCTCGGTGCTCAATCCGAAGCGTCTGGGCAACCCCGACGAATATGCCAACCTTGCCATGTGCATGATCGAAAACGGCTATTTCAACGGCGAAGACGTCCGCCTCGACGGCGGCATCCGCATGGGTCCCCGTTGACATGCCGAAACCGGAAAGCTGGCGGCTTGATGCCGCCAGCTACCCCGCGCGGATCGACCTGCAGACGCGCTTTCAGGACATGGACATCAACGGCCATCTCAACAATGTCGCTTTCGCGGCCTTGTTCGAAAGCGGCCGCGTCCTGCTCAACCGGCAGGTCCGGCCGCTGACCGAACGGCCGTCGAACGAACGGACGATGGTCGCCGCGGTCGAGATCAACTATCTGGGCGAGGGCAATTTCCCCGACCCCGTGACGATTACCAGCGGAATCGGCCGCATCGGCACCTCGAGCTGGACCATCGTGCAGGCGATGTTCCAGAACGGCCGTGCCATCGCGAGCTGCGATACCGTCGTCGTCTGCCGGACCGACGGTCAGGCGAAACCGCTCCGCGCCGACATGGTCCAGGAGCTGGAGGCGAATCTGGTGACGCCGGTCTAGAGCTTCTTGTCCGCGTCGGGCACCGAGCGGATCAGGTCGCGCGCGAAGCCGATCAGGCCGATCTGGCGCCGCCGCTTCAGCCGTTCGGCGCGCAGGATGGCGCGGACTTCGTCGAAACAGCCGTCGACATTGTCGTTTATCAGCACATAGTCATAGCCGTCCCAGTGGCTGATTTCGTTCGCGGCGCGTTCCATCCGCGCCGCGATCACTGCGTCGCTATCGGTGTTGCGGCTGCGCAGGCGGCGTTCGAGTTCTTCCATCGTCGGCGGCAGGACGAAGACGCGGACGACGTCGGGGCCCGCCTCCTGATAGAGTTGCTGCGCGCCCTGCCAGTCGATGTCGAACAGCACGTCCTTGCCCGCGGCGAGCAGTTCCTCGACCGGCGCACGCGGCGTGCCGTAGCGATGGCCGAAGACATGCGCCCATTCGAGGAATTCGCCGTCGGCCGCCATCTTCTTGAAGGTTTCGGTGTCGATGAAATGATAATGGACGCCGTCGACCTCGCCCGGGCGCGGCGGGCGTGTGGTGGCGGAGATCGAGAGCGCGATGTCGCTGTCCGCGTCAAGCATCATGCGCGAGATGGTGGTCTTGCCCGCGCCCGAGGGCGAGGAGAGGACGAACAACACGCCGCGGCGGTTGAGATGGACGCTGTCAGCCATGCGCGCTATTCGCCTGACTAGCGGCAGCGGTCAAGCGGGAAGGACAGCGCGGATGGCGGGGATTTCACGAACGGGCTGGCTGGTCGCGGCGGCGCTCCTCGCGCTGTTCACCGCCATATTGTTCGCGATGGGACGCCCGCCGATCTGTCCGTGCGGCACCGTCAGCCTGTGGCACGGCGTCGTCCAGTCGAACCAGAACAGCCAGCAGATTTCGGACTGGTACAGCTTCAGCCATGTCATCCACGGCTTCATCTTCTACGGCCTGTCGCGCTGGCTGATCCCGCGCCGGCCGCTGTGGGTCGCGCTGGCGCTGGCGATCGGGATCGAGGGCGCGTGGGAAATCCTCGAAAATTCCAGCATCATCATCGACCGCTATCGCGAGGTCACGATGGCTTACGGCTATGCGGGCGATTCGATCCTCAATTCGGTCAGCGACGCACTGTTCATGATGCTCGGCTTCCTCGCCGCGAGCCGGATGCGCTGGTGGGCGACGGTCGGTCTCGCGATCGTCTTTGAACTGTTCACGCTGTGGACGATCCGCGACAATCTGACGCTCAACGTGCTGATGCTCGTTTCGCCGGTCGAGGCGATCAAGGAGTGGCAGGCAGGCGGCTGACCGTCAGTGGAGCGCCGTGCTGCGTCGGTTCGCGTCGAGCGGGATCGCGGGCGGCAGGGCGTCCCCGATTGCCTCGCCATCGGTCGGCTCATTTGTGATCCCCGCATAGGGATCGACGACCCCGGCATTGCCGAGCGCAGCGTCCATTGCATGCGCTTCCTCGGACGCCTTGCGCGCTTCGGCACGCTCGGCCCATTTCTTGGTGAGATAGCCCGCCGCAACCGTCGCCGCGAGCACCGCATAGCGCTGCGGGAACAGGCGGCGCGCCGCGAACAGCGTGCCCGCGCCGATCACTGCACCGGCGATGCCATGATTGCCTTTCTGGCGGCCGATCGCGCTACCGAGCATCCCGCCGATGATCCGTCCCATCATCTCGTTTCTCCTTCGATATTATCAATTCGCGGGATCGGCACCGGTTCCCTGTTTTTCCGGTCCCAGCATCGTTCGCGGATCGACCACCCGGTCGAAGGTTTCGGCGTCGACATAACCAAGGTCAAGCGCGGCTTCTCTCAGCGTGCTCCCGGTTTCATGCGCATGTTTGGCGATCTTCGCCGCCTGGTCGTACCCGATCTCGGGCGCGAGCGCGGTGACGAGCATCAGCGAGCGGTTCATGAGGTCGTCGATGCGGGCGCGATTGGGTTCGATCCCGGCGACGCAATGTTCGGTGAAGCCCGCCATGCCGATAGCGAGCAGTTCGATCGAGCGCAGCACGTTCGATCCGATCAGCGGTTTGAAGACATTGAGTTCGAGATGCCCCTGCATCCCGCCGACGGTGACCGTCTGATGATTGCCGATAACCTGCGCCGCCACCATCGTCAGCATCTCGCACTGGGTCGGGTTGACCTTGCCCGGCATGATCGAACTGCCCGGTTCGTTCGCGGGCAGGTCGAGCTCGCCGAGCCCGGCGCGCGGCCCCGAACCGAGCAGGCGGACGTCGTTCGCGATCTTGGTCAGCGCGACCGCCAGCGTATTGAGCGCCCCCGAGAAGAAGACGAGCCCGTCGTTCGACGCCAGCGCCTCGAACTTGTTGCGCGCGGGTTCGAAGGCGATTCCCGTGCTGCGCGACAGTTCCGCCGCGATCGCGACGTCGAAACCGGCGGGGGCGTTGAGCCCGGTGCCGACCGCGGTGCCGCCCTGCGCAAGCTTGCAGATATTGTGCGCCATCGCGCCTTCGATCCGGGCGCGGCATGCGTTGAGCTGCGCGACATAGCCGGAGAACTCCTGGCCCAGCGTCAGCGGTGTCGCATCCTGCAAATGGGTGCGGCCGATCTTGACGATATCGGCCCACGCTTCGGCCTTGGCGGCCAGCGCGTCGGTCAGTTCGGCGAGCGCCGGGAGCAGCCGCGCCGTCGTCTCGACCGCCACCGCGATGTGCAGCGCGGTCGGAAAGCTGTCGTTCGACGACTGGCCCATGTTGACATGGTCGTTGGGGTGGACCGGCGATTTGCCGCCGCGCGTGCCGGCGAGCTTTTCGTTGGCGATGCCCGCGATCACCTCGTTGACGTTCATGTTCGACTGGGTGCCGCTGCCCGTCTGCCAGATGGCGAGCGGGAACTGGTCGTCATATCCGCCCGCGGCCACCGCCTCCGCCGCGTCGGCGATCGCGTCGGCGACGCCGGCGTCGAGGCCGTGTGCGCGATTTACCCGCGCCGCCGCGCCCTTGATCCGCGCAAGGGCATGCACGATCGGCAGCGGCATGCGTTCGTGCGCCGGAAAGGCGAAATTATGCCGGCTGCGTTCGGTCTGCGCGCCCCAATAGGCATCCGCGGGAACACCGATCTCGCCGATGCTGTCGCTCTCGGTTCGTGTGTTCATGTCACCAGCATCCTCGTCACCAGCACACCGCCGGCCCAGATCATCGCGACGATGCCGAGCAGCTGCCAATATCCGGTTTCGCCCACCCGGCGCCGCAACCACCCTGCGGCGAGCCAGGCAAGGACGAGCGCGGGCGTCAGGACGAGCAGGGTGAAGCGCAGCAGCCCGTCGGCAATCTGGCCGCGCGGCCACGGGCTTGCGAACAGCGCATAACCCTCCACCCCCCACCAAAAGGCCGCGGTCAGGACAAGCATCCCCGCGAGGGCCCAATATTGCCAGAAACGGCTGGGGGGCCAGGCTGGGCCGCCCACGCGCTCAGCGCTTCTTGCCGAAATCCACCGTCACGACGTTCGATCCATCCTCGGTCGTAACCTCGGGCCGGTCGTTGTCGGCTTCGTCATGCGGTTCGGGTTCAGCCATATCGTCGTCGCTGACCTGGAACTGCAGCCCGAAATCAACCGACGGATCGACGAATGCGGTGATCGACGCATAGGGAATGACGAGGATCGACGGCGTCTGGTTGAACGACAGGCCGACGCTGAAATGATCGTCGGCGACCTTCAGGTCCCAGAAGCGATTCTGGAGGACGATCGTCATCTCGTCGGGGAATTTGGCGATCAGATGCGCCGGAATATCGACGCCGGGCGCCTGCGTCTTGAAGGTGATATAGAAATGATGCTCGCCGGGCAGGCTGTCATGACCCTCGATCTGGCTCAGCACGCGGCCGACGACGGCGCGCAGCGCATCCTGCACGATTTCGTCATAGGGAATCAGGCTATCGCGGACGTCGTCACTCATGGCGAAGGGGGATGAACGGGCGGCGCGTGCCGGTCAAGGGGGGAGAGTCACCTTGCATGGCGAAAAGTCGCTGCTATGGGGCGTCTCATGCGTACCGCCACTGTCCAGCGCACGACCAAGGAAACCGATATCGCGATTTCCGTCAATCTCGACGGAACGGGCGAATATTCGGTGTCCACCGGCATCGGTTTTCTCGACCATATGGTCGAGCAATTGTCGCGCCACTCGCTGATCGACATCTCGATGCAGGTGAAGGGCGACCTTCATATCGACCAGCACCACACGGTCGAGGATTCGGCGCTCGCGCTCGGCGAGGCGGTCGCGAAGGCGCTCGGCGACAAGCGTGGTATCGCGCGCTATGGCGAGGCGCATTCGCCGATGGACGAAACGCTGACGCGCTGCGCGCTCGACATTTCGGGGCGGCCCTATTGCGTCTGGAAGTCGGGCTTTTCGCAGCCGCGGCTCGGCGAGATGGACACCGAGATGTTCCCGCACTGGTTCGCGAGCTTCGCGCAGACCGCCGGAATCACGCTGCACATCGAAACGCTCTACGGCGAGAACAACCATCACATCGCCGAAAGCATGTACAAGGCGCTCGCGCGCGCGCTGCGCCAGGCGGTCGAAATCGACCCGCGCAAGGGCGATGCGATTCCCAGCACGAAGGGCGTGCTATGAACGGCGTCATCCCAGCGAAAGCTGGGATCGCGTGCGGTTTTTCAGGACGCCTGAGATCCCAGCTTTCGCTGGGATGACGAGAGTTTGATGGCTGAGACCATAGCCTTGATCGACTACGGCGCCGGCAATCTGCGGTCGGTTTATAATGCGCTGATTGCCGCCGGAGCAGATGGCGTCGATGTGACGTTCGATCCGGATGCGGTTCTTTTCGCCGATCGCATCGTACTGCCGGGCGTCGGCGCCTTCGGCGCTTGCGCTGCTGGATTGGCTTCGCTGGATGGTATGATCGATGCGCTTACAATGGCCGTAATCGAACGAGCGACACCCTTCCTCGGCATTTGCGTCGGCATGCAATTGCTCGCCGACGCGGGCGAGGAGCATGGACGGCACAAGGGGCTCGGCTGGATCGGCGGCACGGTGCGCGCCTTCGACCCCGCGCCCGGCCTGCGCATCCCGCACATGGGCTGGAACGATGTTGTCCCGACCTTCGGCCACCCCGTGATCGCGGCGGGCGAGGCCTATTATCTCCACGGCTACCATTTCGCCGATGCCGCCGATGTCGCGGCGACGAGCAGCCATGGCGGCACCTTCACCGCGGCGGTCGCAAGAGACAATATCGTCGGCGTCCAGTTCCATCCCGAAAAGAGCCAGGCCTATGGCCTCGCGACGCTCGAAAGGTTTCTCCAGTGGCGCCCGTAGATTTTGGCCTGACCATCTTCCCCGCGATCGACCTCAAGGGCGGGCAGGTGGTGCGGCTTGCCGAGGGCGATATGGCGCGCGCGACCGTCTATGGCGACGATCCGGCGGCGCAGGCGCGGCTGTTTGCCGACGCGGGCGCCTCGCACCTGCATGTCGTCGACCTCGATGGCGCCTTCGCCGGCGCGAGCGTCAACGGCGCGGCGGTCGAGAGCATCATCGCCGCCTTTCCGGGCAAGGTGCAGGTCGGCGGCGGTATCCGCGACCGCGCGGGCGTCGACCGCTGGCTCGCGCTCGGCGTCGAGCGGGTGATCATCGGCACTGCAGCGCTGAAGGCCCCCGAATTTGTGAAGTCCGCCGCGCGCGACCTTCCGGGCCGCATCGTCGTCGGCGTCGACGCGCGCGACGGCATGGTCGCGACCGAGGGCTGGGCCGATGTGTCGGACGTCCGCGTCGAAGATCTCGCGCGGCGTTTCGAGGATGCCGGGGTCGCCGCGCTGTTGTTCACCGACGTCGGCCGCGACGGCCTGCTCAAGGGCTGCAACGTCGAGGCGACGGTCGCACTGGCGCAGGCGGTCGCCATTCCGGTGATCGCGAGCGGCGGCGTTGCCGATATCGGCGATATCCATGCGCTGCGTCCGCATGTCGCGAACGGCATCGAGGGCGTGATCACGGGCCGCGCGCTCTACGACGGGCGGCTCGATCTCGCCGAAGCGATCGCGGCGGGGCGCGGTTGATGGTTCGCACCCTTCCTGTTCCCCGGCGAAAGCCGGGGCCCAGGGCTTCACAAAGCCTGTGTTACGGGACACCGCCATGGACCCCGGCTTTCGCCGGGGAACAGGAGGAGGGGAGCAGATGACCGTCCGCGTTCGCGTCATTCCCTGTCTCGACGTCGCCGACGGGCGCGTCGTCAAGGGCGTCAACTTCGTCGACCTGCGCGATGCCGGCGATCCGGTCGAGGCGGCGCGCGCCTATGACGCGGCGGGCGCCGACGAACTCTGCTTTCTCGATATTTCGGCGAGCCATGAAGGCCGCGGCACTTTGCTCGACATGGTCGGCCGCACCGCCGAGGTTTGCTTCATGCCGCTGACCGTCGGCGGCGGGGTGCGCAGCGCCGAGGATGCGCGGGCGCTGCTGCTCGCGGGCGCCGACAAGGTTGCGGTGAACAGCGCCGCGGTGGCGCGGCCTGAATTGGTCGCCGACATCGCCGACCGCTTCGGTAGCCAGTGCGCGGTCGGCAGCATCGACGCGCGCCGGGTCGCAGAGGGCCGCTGGGAAATCTTCACCCACGGTGGCCGCAAGCCGACCGGGATCGACGCGCTGGACCATGCCGTCCGCCTCGCCGAACTCGGCGCGGGCGAACTGCTCGTCACCAGCATGGACCGCGACGGCACCAAGGACGGCTATGACCTCGCGCTCGTCCGCGCCATCGCCGATGCGGTCAGCGTGCCGGTGATCGCTTCGGGTGGCGTCGGCAATCTCGACCATCTGGTCGCCGGTGTCGTCGAGGGCGGGGCGAGTGCGGTGCTTGCCGCGAGCATTTTCCATTTCGGCGAGGCGACGATCGCCGAGGCGCACGCGCGGCTTGCCGCGGCTGGATTGCCCGTTCGCGCACATTAATTGCGTAGCCGGGGGTAGTCAGGCGGAGAGGGGGCTGCAATAGACGTCCCATGACCTCGAAACTCCGCCTCGCCGACCGCACCAACGACCTCTTCCCGATCCTCGGCTTTCTTGCTGCGATGGCGAGTTTCGGCATGGGGCTTAATCCGTGGATGGTCGCGATCATCCTGATGGGCGCGGTCGTCGCCGCGGTCCACCATGCCGAGGTGATCGCGCACCGCGTCGGCGAGCCGTTCGGGACGCTGATCCTCGCGCTCGCGGTGACGGTGATCGAGGTCGGGCTGATCCTCACCCTCATGCAGGCCGAACCCGAAAAGGCGCAGACGCTGGCGCGCGACACGGTATTCGCGGCGGTCATGGTGATCCTCAACCTGTTGATGGGGCTGTGCCTGCTCAGCGGTGCGATCCGCCACCATGAGCAACGCTTCCAGCGTACCGGAATCGGCGCGGCGCTGGCGACGCTGACCGTGCTCACCGTCGTCACGCTGGTCCTCCCCAATTTCACGTCGAGCGTGCCGGGTCCCTTCTATTCCTCGACCCAACTCGGTTTCGTCGCGGCCGTGTCGCTGATCCTCTATGGCACCTTTGCCCTCGTGCAGACGGTCCGCCACCGCGATTATTTCCTGCCCGAAGCAAACGCCGACATTGATGGCGACGGTGAGCCAGACACCCATGCCGCGCCCCCGACCATGCAGCGCACCGCGATGTCGGGCGCATTGCTGCTCGCCAGCCTCGTTGCGGTCGTCCTGCTCGCGAAGAATTTATCGCCCGTCATGGGCGCGCTGCTCGCCGACTGGGGCGCGCCGCCGGCGGTGCTCGGCGTGCTGATCGCGGCGCTGATCCTTGCGCCGGAGGGCTTGGCAGCCGTGCGCGCGGCGAAGGCCGACAGGCTCCAGACCAGCCTCAACCTTGCGTTGGGATCGGCGCTTGCGACGATCGGGCTCACCATTCCGGCAGTCGCGATCCTGTCGATCGTCACCGACCTGCCGATCAGCCTTGGTCTCGACGCCAAGTCGACGGTGCTGCTCTTCCTGTCGCTGATCGTGTCGGTGCAGACGCTCGCGAACGGCCGGACGACCGTGCTGCAGGGGGTGATCCACCTGATGCTGTTCGCGATCTATTTGTTCACGACATTCGTGCCGTAAAACTTCCATCTCTCTTCTCGTCATGCTGAACTTGTTTCAGCATCCATGGCCGACGCTCTCGTTCGGCGTCGCGCTTGAGGCGAGGTCAGGCCATGGACCCTGAAACAAGTTCAGGGTGACGAAGCAAAATGAAGGCTCAGGTCTTCCGAACGAACACCGTCCCCGCCGAATAACCCGCGCCGAACGAGCAGATCAGCCCGGTATCGCCCGCCGCCATATCCGCGTGGTTTAGGTGGAAGGCGATGATCGATCCCGCGCTCGACGTGTTGCCATAGGTGTCGAGAACGGTCGGGCTTTCGTCTTCGCTCGCCTCGTGTCCCAGCACGCGATGCGCGATCAGCCGGTTCATGTTGGTGTTCGCCTGATGCAGCCACAGCCGGCGCATGTCGGCGCCCTCGAGGCCAAGCTTGCCCATTTCGGCGACGATCATATCGGCGACCATCGGCACGACTTCCTTGAACACCTTGCGGCCTTCCTGGACGAACAGCTTGTCCGACTTTGGTCCCGACTGGTCGATGCCGCCATGGCCGCGGTTCAAAAAGCCGAAATTGTTGCGGATGTTGTTCGAAAAGACGGTCTTGAGCTTCGTGCCGAGGATGTCCCAATGGCCTGCGGGCGCCATGTCCTTGTCCTCGACGAGGATCGCGGTCGCGACGTCGCCGAAGATGAAATGGCTGTCGCGGTCGCGCCAGTTGAGGTGCCCCGAACAGATTTCGGGGTTCACGACCAGCACGCTCCGCGCATGGCCGGCGCGGATATAGTCGGCGGCGGTCTGGATGCCGAAGGTTGCCGACGAGCAGGCGACGTTCATGTCGAAACCGAAACCGTCAATGCCGAGCGCGTCCTGAATCTCGACCGCCATTGCGGGATAGGGGCGCTGCATGTTCGATGCAGCGCAGAGGACCGCGTCGACATCGCCTGCGTCGCGTCCGGCGCGGGCGAGCGCGTCTCTGGCGGCGGCAACCCCGATCTCAGCGAGCAGCGAAATTTCGTCGTTGGGGCGTTCGGCGATGCGCGGCGCCATATGCTCCGGGTCGAGGATGCCCGCCTTGTCGACGACGAAACGCGAGCCGATCCCGCTTGCCTTCTCGATGAATTCGACGCTCGATTCAGCCAGTTCGGCCATTTCGCCCGCTGCGATAGCGTCGGCATTTTCCCTATTGTGCAGCGCAACATACTGGTTAAAACTCGCGACAAGTTCTTCGTTGGAGATGCGTTCGGCGGGGGTGAAAAGGCCGGTTGCGGAGATGACCGGCTGCGGTGCGTGCGACATGGCAGTCCTGCATGTTCTGTTTTTCGGGACATGTTGATTAGGCCGGGTCGCAAAGACGCGCAACGCCCCTCGACCGGCTGAACGCTCCCCGACATCATGGTTAACCCGCCACTAACCATTTTGGTGGCAGACTGGCAGATGCAGGCCTCCGGGGGGATGGCTCCCCGGGCGCCGTGCGGGAGCATGACCATGGCGACGCGTTCGGGACCGGCAGCGGGCGATCTGTCGATATCGGAAATCAAGGAATTTGCGGGTTTCCCCGCCGCGACGCAGCGGTATATCCGCCGCTCGCTCGACATCGGGCTCGAACGCGACGATGCGATCGCGCGCTGGTCGCGCGATATGGTCGAGGAAACCGCGATCCGCGTCCAGGCGCGCGTCTACCAGCGTCTCGGCGATGTCCGCGCGCATATACCCGACGACAGCGGGCTCGACGCGCTCGAACATTTTATGGCGCCGCTGATCGCGGTTTCGGCGTTCGATCTGGGGCAGGACCGGCTGCATGCCTTCGCGCCCTATCGCTTCCTCTACGAGCGGTTGCTCGGCGCGCATGCGCGGCCGTGGTTGCCGGGCGCCTTTTGCGCCGCGGCATCGCTGCCGCACCTGCACCCCGACAAACGTAAACTCCTGCTCCAATCGATCAGCGAAGCCGCCGCGACCGCGCCGGGCTGGTCGGCGCGCGAGCCGAGCTTCTACCCCGAATGGGTCGACAAGATCGACGAGACCAAGCCCGCCAATTGAGCGAGACTCAGGGTGGGCTCTATAGCCCGCCGACACGTCCCGGCGCGCGGGCGCGGATGAAGTTCTCGAGCGCGACGAACAGCATCTCGCGCGCGTCGCTGCCCAGCATTTCGGCGGTCAACCAGTCGAAATGGACGCGGTCGCCGCGCGACGATGCGCCGACCATCGCGGCGAGCAGCGCCTCGTCGAAGCTGACGCGCGGGCAGCAGGGCGGCGCGACGGCAAAGGGTTCGGGCCAGACATGGCCGATCGCCTCGACGACGAGGCGATAGCGCCGTGCCGCAAGGATGTTGCCCCAGCGCCGTTCGAGTTCGGGCATCGGGTCGCGTTCGCTGCGGCGGCAGAGGATGCAATAGCGTAGCGCGAGCACGGCTTGTGCCGCTTCGACCGAGAGGTCGCGCACCAGCGGCTGCTGCGTCAATTGGCGGATCAGCGTGCTGTTTTGCATGAGGTGTCTATCTCCCGACCCACGCAGTTCCTCATCTCCATTCCACGTTGTTCGGGAAAAAAATGCCGGCCGCTTTGGTGCAGCTAGAAGGTGCAGCGGCCGGCAGGAGGGGACTGCCTGATTGTGCTATTGAGAATTATTCGCAAATACAAGCGAAAAATGTGATGTTGGGAAATCGACTCCGAAAACCCCAGTTTTTCGATATGCTGATTGTCCCCGCCCACTCGCGGATCGCCGCCGGCCGGATCGACATAATGCGACGCCAAGGATTCCCGGAGCGGATCATCTTTGGATGAAGCGTCATCCCGGACTTGATCCGGGATCCATTATCCCGGCGTCGGCGCGAATGGACCCCGGATCAAGTCCGGGGTGACGATGAGCGGGATTGGCGCCGTCGGTTCATCAAAGGACGGTCATGCTCCAAGGCGCCCCGATCAGCCCCTGGACTGCCCGATGGGGATGCTCAGCGTGCTCGGACGCGCGGCGTCGTGGAACAGCCGCACCGTCACGGTGCGGGCGTCGGCCATCGTTTCGTCGGCGACCGGCTTGCCGCTATTATAATTCTTCTGCCAGCCGAGGCCTTCGTTCGGGCGGAAAACGAGACGCAGGCGATGGCCCTTGCGGATCAGCCGCGAGACGAAGAAGAAACGGTCGAAATCATAGCGTAGCGGTTCCCTGGTATCGATCAGCTTTTCGCCGCGCAGGCTCTCCCGATGGCGCGCGCGCATATGCTGCTCGGTCAGGAACATGCTCGATCCGTCGGCGCCGATGTCATAGATCGACACCAGGAAATCGGTATCGGGCTGGTCGATGGCGATCCAGGCGGAGAATTTGAAGAAGCCGCTGACCTCGGTATCCTGTTCGAACGGCTCGCTGTGGTAAATGAGCTTGGCGGCCGAATCGGCGAGGACCATGGTCTGATCGAGCAGGTGCGAGCCGGTCAGCGTCGCCTCCAGCTTCGGCACGCTGAGATCGCGCGGATCGTAGACATAATGATCGGGTTCCGCGCGGCCGCCCGGCGTGGCCGCCAGCGTTCCCGAACGATAGACGCTGTCCGGGTTGCCCGATGACTGCAGATGCAGGGTCTCGTAACGCGAGGTGACGTCTTCGAGCGTATCGGCATAACGCCATTCGTCGGCCACCATGAGGTAATGCGTGACCTTCTTCTTCAGGAATTCGGGCTTCTTGCCGCCTTCCATCGCAAAGGCGAACCACTCGCGGTGCAGTTTCGGCATGTCGATGACGCTCTCCGGGCCGACCTTGATGCCGAAAAATTCCGCCTTCGGTTTGCGGACCTCGAGATGCCCCCAGGGGCCGATGACCAGATAATGGTTCGCTTTGGTCCCGGCATTTTTCAGGTGCTGGCGATGGAACTCGAGCGTGCCGAGCTGGTCGCCGTCATAGGCGCCGCACAGCGACAGGACCGGAATGGTCAGCTTGGCAAATTGGTCCGGGGTCGGATTCGCCTGATCCCAATATTCGTCCTGGTGCGGATGTTCCATCCATTCGTCGAACGGTTTGGAATCGAGTCCGAAATATTCGGTGAGCTTGCGGAACGGCTGCCCCGATTCGAGGAAGCGCAGAAACGCCTGCGACCAATATTCGCCGTCATTATAGGCTGTAACGCGGCCGGTATTCCCCCATACGCGCGTCAGCCAGGTCGCCGCGAAGTTGAAGAAAATATTGTAACGGATCGGGAAATCGAAGCCGACATAGCAAGGCGCCGAGGGCACGATCGTCGCCAGCCCGGACGGGTCGCCGCGCACCGTTCCCCATTGGGTATAACCGACATAGGACAGGCCGCACATGCCGACCTTGCCATTGCAAAACGGCTGCCGGGCGATCCAGTCGACGATGTCGCGTCCATCGTCGGGATCGGTAACGAAGGGAGAAAATTCGCCGCCCGACTCGCCGCGTCCCCGCATGTCGACCGAAAGATAGGGATAGCCGTTGCTGGAAAAGGAAATGCCCTCGGGATGATAGCCATCGGCGGTATAGGGCGTGAGCGAGAAGATGACCGGGCGCGGCGTCGTGACGCCCCGGGGAAGGTACAGCGTCGCGCTCAGCTGAACGCCGTCGCGCATCGGGATTCGGACCGCATAGTTGATCTGCGGTTCGAACAGCGGCTTTCGGGTTCCCTCCGAACCGTCGCCTGTGCCTGCCAGCCCGGCTTGGACATCTGTCGCCGATCCCATCGCCAATACCGATGCCGCGGTCAGAAGATATTCCCGACGATTCAAGCCATCCTCCTCTTGTCGTACAGGGGGCGCGGTGTTTGCGGCCGGCTCGCTGCCGGTTGCCTGGGACCTCTTGTTCGCCCGCCGGTTTCGACGATAGCCGGGACGGCTTGGGGCAGGGCACGATAATTTCTGTGGCTTTGGGCCAGTTTTGCTGCGTTCGGGCCGTTTTTGTCGGCGCGGTATCGCGTCGGGCAGCGGCCGGGTGCCGGGGAAAAGTCGCGCGTCCGGGCCGATATCGTCAATCGGCGCCGGACGCGTGGATAGAAACGGCTATTTAGTCGTCGCCGACCGACTTCGACTGTAACTGGATGTAATTTTCCAGCCCCATGCGCTCGATCATCTCGAACTGCTTTTCGAGTTCATCGACATGATGTTCCTCGCTTTCGAGGATGTCGGCGAACAGGTCGCGGCTGACATAGTCGCGCACGCTTTCCGAATGCGCGATCGCGTCCTTGAGCAGCGGGATCGCTTCTTCTTCGAGCGCGAGATCGGCCTTGAGAATTTCCTCGACCGTCTCACCGACGCGCAGGCGGCCGAGCATCTGGAAATTGGGCAGGCCGCCGAGAAAGAGGATGCGGTCGGCCAGCTTGTCGGCGTGCTTCATCTCGTCGATCGATTCCTCGCGCTCGAAATGCGCCAGCTTCGCAACGCCCCAATTGTCGAGCATGCGATAGTGCAGCCAATATTGGTTGATCGCGGTGAGCTCGTTCTTCAGCGCCTCGTTGAGGAAATCGATGACCTTTTCGTCGCCCTTCATGGTGTCTGTCCTGTCATTTTATCTTGGAGTGGGTGGGCGCCATTATATGCCCCGGTCCCGGTCGGGCCAAGGTCAAAAATGGCGGAAATCCAAGGAAAATCAGGCGGTCGCGGCGACGTCACTGATGATATTGCGAGCGAAAGGCAGACACTGTCCGCACTTGGGTTTGCGACCCAATTGCGCATAGGCGGCCTTGGCGCACCGCAATTGGCCATCGCGCGCAACATCGCGCAGCTGGCTTTCCCTTATTGCGTTGCAGACACAGACGACCATGTGCGAATCCCTCTCAACAAGACCTATCTAGGGATAGTGCGACGGATTCGCAACAATAAAGATGCGACTGGTTCGCAATCCGAAAAGCCGCATTTTCGGGGGCAAGGCCCCTTGCCCGGAAAATGATTCGCGGGCATAGGCGCGGCCATATTCCCGCCCCCGACGATAAAGGTGCGCTTCCATGAAAGTTCAGGTCTATGTGACGCTCAAGCCCGGGGTGCTCGACCCGCAGGGCAAGGCGATCCATCACGCATTGGAAGGCCTCGGCTTCGGCGGCGTCAGCGACGTGCGCGCCGGCCGTTTCATCGAACTCGAGGTCGCCGACGATGTCAGCGACGCTGATCTCGACGCGATGTGCGCGAAGCTGCTCGCGAACACCGTCATCGAAAACTACCGGATCGAACGCGCCTGACCGGCCGCGAAGGAGCCTGACCCATGAAGACCGCCGTCATCGTCTTTCCCGGCTCCAATTGCGACCGCGACATGGCCGTCGCACTCGAAACCGTCACCGGCCGCGCCCCGGCGATGGTCTGGCACCGCGAGACCGAACTGCCCGACGGCATCGAGTTCATCGCGCTGCCCGGCGGCTTTTCCTATGGCGACTATCTTCGTTCGGGCGCGATGGCGGCGCGGTCGCCGATCCTGCGCAGCGTCGCCGATGCGGCGGGGCGCGGCGTGCCGGTGCTCGGCGTGTGCAACGGTTTCCAGGTGCTGACCGAGGCGCAGTTGCTGCCCGGCGCGCTGATGCGCAACGCGGGGCTGAACTTCGTCTGCCGCAGCGTGCCGCTGACCGTCGAAAACAGCCAGTCGCTGTTCACCGCGGGCTATAAGGCGGGCGAAGCGATCGACATTCCGGTCGCGCATCACGACGGCAATTATTTCGCCGACGCCGAAACGCTCGACCGGATCGAGGGCGAAGGGCGCGTCGCCTTCCGCTACGCCGATAATGTCAACGGCTCGGCGCGCGCCATCGCGGGCGTGCTGAACGACGCGGGCAATGTGCTTGGCATGATGCCGCACCCCGAACGCGCGATCGACCGCGCGCACGGCGGCACCGACGGGCTACGCCTGTTCGAGGCCGCGCTCGGCGTCCTCGCCTGACATTTCTGCGGGCGCGGTTTCGGCCGTCGCATTCTTGCCGCGCGGCGACGATGGCAGCCACGGCAGGACGACCGCCAACACGACCGGCCAGAACAAAGTGTTCCATATGTCGTGCCAATGCTCTTCATCGTTGCACCAGATTTTCTGGAGCATCTCGACGCGGTGATCGAGCCACTCGTTCGCCAGCG
This sequence comes from Sphingopyxis macrogoltabida, assembly GCF_001307295.1. Taxonomy (NCBI): domain Bacteria; kingdom Pseudomonadati; phylum Pseudomonadota; class Alphaproteobacteria; order Sphingomonadales; family Sphingopyxidaceae; genus Sphingopyxis; species Sphingopyxis macrogoltabida. Next base: position 114,744 of record NZ_CP012700.1, read on the forward strand.
CGGCGGCGGCCACGAGAAGCAGCGCCGCAACCGTGCCGCCGCGGCCGCGCCACAGCAGCTTGACGAGGATGAAAATTCCCAGCGCGGCATAAATATGCAGCGCGTCGCGGGTCAGTCCGGTCGCCGCGACCAGCGAGATTTTTGCGTCAGAGAACCAGATAGGAAAAGGCTCCGCCAAGATCAGACCTTCGCCCGGAACGGCGTAAAGTCCGTTCCCTCGTCGAAGACATCGACGCCTTCGCGCCGCTTGAGCGCGCCGACGACGATATAGGTGAACGGCGTCAGCGCCGCCTCCCACAATGTCTTGATCAGCCATTGCGACAGGACGACCTGCATGAGCTGTTCGGGGGGCCATCCGGCAAGGCCGTAAAAGGCGAGCGGGTAGAAAATCAGGCTGTCCAGCCCCTGACCGACGACCGTCGATCCGATCGTCCGCGCCCACAGCATCCGCCCGCCGGTCCACAGCTTCATGCGCGCAAGGACATAGGAGTTCGCGAATTCGCCGACGCAAAAGGCGGTCATCGACGCGATCACGATCCGCCAGCTGTTGCCGAAGACGAACTCGTAGCTTGCCTGCCCCGGCCAGCCATCGGCGGGGGGCAAAGCGACGACCACCCATGCCATGAACGCCATGAAGGCGAGCGCCGCGAAGCCGGTCCAGATCACCCGGCGGGCACGGGCATAGCCATAGACTTCGGTGAGGACGTCGCCGATGATATAGCTGATCGGGAAGAACAGCACCCCGGCCCCGAACGCCCATTGGGTGCCGTCGGGCAGGGGGATATAGCTCGGCTTCGACGCGCCGATGATGTTCGACAAGAGCAATATGGCGACGAAGGCCGCCATGATCAGGTCGTAATAGCGGAAATGCCGCACGCTGGCGGCACTCACGGCGACGGGCTGCGCCGGCGGGTTGTCGGAGTCGGTCATCGGGCTGCTGCTTAACCTGCTTTGCAGCCCACGCAAACCGCGCTATTCGCGCGGCGGACAGCCTCGTGCACGCGCCCGTAGCTCAGCTGGATAGAGCACCCGCCTTCTAAGCGGGTGGTCGCAGGTTCGAATCCTGCCGGGCGCGCCATCTTTCCGATCGATGAAGCCGGGCATTGCCGGCCCGGTTACCTTACCAGACGCGCACGCGGTCGGCGGGGGCCAGATAGAGCTTGTCGCCGGGCTTGACGTCGAACGCCTTGTACCAGGCGTCGAGATTGCGAACGACCCAGGTGCGCTGCGTCGCCGGCGAGTGGGCGTCGGTCAGCAGATGCTGGCGCAGATGCTCCTCGCGCTGCTTCACGCGCCAGAATTGCGCCCAGCCGAGGAAGAAGCGCTGGTCGCCCGTATAGCCGCCCAACACCGGCGCCGGCTTGCCGTTCAGCGAGCGCTGATAGGCGTCATAGGCGATGGTCAGCCCGGCGAGGTCGCCGATATTCTCGCCCAGCGTGAACTCGCCCTTCACATGTTCGCCGGGCAGCGGTTCATAGGCGTCATATTGCGCGATCAGCGCCTTGCCCGCCGCATCGAACGCCGCGAGGTCCTTCGGTGTCCACCAGTTGGCGAGGATGCCCTTCTCGTTATATTTGGCGCCCTGATCGTCGAAATGGTGGCTGATCTCATGGCCGGCGATCGCGCCGATCGCGCCATAGTTCACCGCCGGATCGGCCTTCGGATCGAAGGCGGGCGCCTGCAGGAACGCGGCCGGGAAGGTGATTTCCAGCCGGTTATAGGTCGCGTTGGCGTTCACCGTCTGCGGCGACATATACCAGTCCGACCGCTCGGTCGGCCGTTCGGTGCGGCCGACCGACCAGGCGAACTCGAACCGGTTGGCGCGAATGACGTTGCCGAACAGGTCGCCGTCCCGGACCTCCAGCCCCGCATAGTCGCGGAACTTGTCGGGATAGCCGACGCGGATGACAAAGCCCTTCAGCTTCTCCTTGGCTTTCGCCTTGGTCACCGGCTCCATCCAGTCGAGCTTGTCGATGCGGTCGCCCATCACGACCAGCAGGTTTTTGGCTAGATCGGTCATCGCCGCCTTGTACTCGGGCGGGAAATAGCGCTGCACATAGATCTGGGCGACCTCGTCGCGCAGTTGGGCGTTGACCAAGGTGGTCCCGCGCTTCCAGCGCTCCTCGCGCTCGGGCGTGCCCTTCAGGGCCTTGTCGTAGAAGGCGAAGCGTTCGGCCTCCACCGCGTCGGGCAGCGCCGGCGCCAAGCTGTCGAGGCTGCGCACGATCATCTGGTCGCGCAGCGCTTCGAGCGAGGCCTTGTCGACGATCTGGGTCATCGCCGTCATCCAGCTCGGTTCGCGCACCAATACTTCCGTGACGTTGGGCGCCGCGGCCTTGAGCACGGCTTGCAGGTTCAGCGCCGGGCTGGCGAACTGCGCGGTCTCGGCGAGCGTGAACTTGTGATAGGTCTTGCCCATGTCGCTGGCGTCTTCGCGGGTCCACTGGGCCTTGGCGATCTCGGTCTCCAGGGCCATCACCGCCGCGGCGCGCGCCTCGACGTTGGTCTCGCCGGCCAGTGCCAGCACGCGCCCGAGATGCGCGACATAGTCGGCGCGGATCTTGGCAAAGGCGGGCTTGTCGGACAGGTACATGTCGCGGTCGGGCAGGCCGGTGCCGCCCTGATCGATCTGCAGGATCATCCGTTCGGGCTGCTTGTCGTCGGTCCATACCCACGGCAGGATCGGGCCATAGATACCCATCTGCATCGCCTCGGCGGTCAGCGCCGAATAGCCTTTGCGGTCGGTCAGGCCCCTGATCTTCGCGAGCCACGGCTGGATCGGCGCCATCCCCAGCGACTCGACCTTCGCCGCATCCATGAAGGTCGCATAGGCGCGGCCGAGCTTGCTCGACGGATCGTCCTGCTTTTCCTGGATGATGCCGCGCAGCCGCTCGGTGGTGAGGTCGCGCAGGATGATATAGGATCCGTACATTGCCTTGTCGGCGGGCATCGGGGTGTTCTTCACCCAGCCACCGCTGGCGTAGCCATAGAAATCGTCGCCGGGCTTGACCGATTTGTCCATGCCGGTCTCGTCGAACCCGAAGGTGCCGATCTCGGGCTTGGCGTCCTGCGCCGCCGCCGTGGCGGGCGCGGCTTCCTGCGCATATGTGGCGGTAGTGGCCGAAAACATGGTTCCGGCAAGAAGGATCGGGGCAAGCAGCAGGCGCATCGGTACCTCGTCAGAATTGGGTTCGGGCACCTGCATCACCCCGATGACACGCCTTGGCAAGACGCAGGAATTTGCAGTCTCAGCATCAGAATTTCTCGACACGCCCGCTGGGCCGATTTGCCTTGACCCTGACGTAACGTCATAGTGCAGAAGGGCAGGATGAAACTATCCGCACCGGCCTATCTGGCGTCCTATTTCCTGTCGATTCTCGGCAATTCGATCGCCGCGGTGGCGCTGCCGCTGATCGTGCTCGACAAGACGGGGAGCGTGCTCGGAACCGGCTCGGTCGCGGCGGCGACGGCGCTGCCGGCAATCTTCGCCGGCCTGTTCATGGGCGTCGTCATCGACCGCTTCAACCGGCGCGACTGCTCGGTGGTGACCGACCTCATTTCGGCCTTCTCGGTCGCCGCGCTGCCGATCGTCGACCATATTTCGGGGCTGACGCTGTCGTGGTTCATCCTGCTCGGCATCGTCGGCTCGCTCGGCGACCTGCCGGGGCTGGCGGCGCGGACGGCGCTGTTGCCGGCCGTCCTGCGGCACAGCGGCGCATCGGCCGAGCGCATGGCGGGCTTCGCGCAGGTTCTGGTGTCGCTCGCGCTGCTCGCCGGGCCGGCGCTCGCCGGAACGCTGATGGCGCTGCTGCCCGGGACGACCGTCCTCTGGATTACCGCCGCAACATCGCTGCTGGCGGCGCTCGCGACCCTGTTCATTCCCCGCGAGGTCGGCGGGGTGCCGGTCGAGGCGACGGAGCAGCCGGACGACGCCGGCTGGCAGGGCCTGCGCGAGGGATGGCTGGTGCTGCTCCGCAGCCCGTTCCTGAAAGCGATGATGGCGATCGGCACCCTGTCGGTCATGGCGCTCGGGGCGCTGCAGGGGCTGATCCTGCCGGTCTATTTCTCCGCCATTGACCAGCCGTCGTCGCTGGGGCTGGTGCTGTCCGCCATCGGCCTCGGCACGCTCGCGGGCGGCGCGATCTACGGCACGCTGGGCGGCCGGGGCCCGCGGCGGCGCTGGCTGGTGACAGGGCTGACGGGGGCGACGATCGGCTTTGCCGTCATCGCCACGCTGGCCTCGGTGCCCGTGATCCTCGCCGGCGCCGTCGTGCTCGGGCTGTCGAGCGCGCTCTACAGCGGGCTGTTCGGCGTCCTGTCGATCGAACGGGTGCCCGAACATGTGCGCGGGCGCATCGCGGCAATCCAGAATGCGCTGATCACCGCCGCCGTCCCGCTCGGGATCATGGGCGCCGCGGTGCTGATCGAGCTGAGCGGGTTGCCGGTCGCCGTCATCGCGACGGCCGGCATATGGGCCGCCGCCGCCGCGACAGGCCTGTTCGTCCCCGCGCTTCGCGACCTCGGACGTGCTGCCACCGAAGCGGAGCGGAGCCCGGCGGCCGGCGTTGCCGACGAGCCCGCCGTTGCCACGGGGATGACGGCCGATGCGTAGCAAGGATATGGCGGACCTTGCCGGCGTGACGCCGCGCACACTGCGCCATTATCGCCAGATCGGGCTGCTGCGCGAACCGCCCCGCGACCGCAACGGCTATCGCCGATATGGCGTCGCCGACCTCGTTCGGCTGCTGCGGATCAAGGGCCTCGCCGCGGCCGGCATCGCGCTGTCGGACATCCCATCCTTCCTCAAAGGCCGCGGCGCGGGCGCCGGCGATGTGCTCGACACGCTCGACCGGCAACTGGCCGACCAGATCGCCCGGCTCGAGGAACAGCGGCGGCTGGTGGCGCGGCTGAAGAGTGACGCCGACCTGCCGGGTGCCGGGCTGAGCCAGCCGTTCAACGCGCTGACCGAGGGGCGTTCGGAAGCGGCGATCGAGGCGTGGCGCGAACAGCTCACGCTCTTCGCGCAATTGTTGAGCCAGGAAGACCTCGCCCGGCTCTATGCGATTTACGAACGCATGGCCGAATCACCGGCCTTTGCCCAACTCGGCAAAAGGTTCGACGCGCTCGGCCCGCAAAGCGGCGACGACGAGATCGCGGCGCTGGCGAAGGAATATGCGCATCATTTTGAGGCCGTCATTCCGGAATTCAGGGACGTGTTTCGCGTGCACCGCAAGGCGACGCTGTTCGAACTGATCAACGCACACGCGCTCACCAGCGTCAACGACAGCCAGCGCAAGATGCTGGCGGCGGTCGCCTCCCGCATCGCCTGAATCCGCACCTTCCTCCACCGAATGCAAAGGGGTTACGATCATGCGTTCTCTGTCCGTTGCGATACTGCTTTGCGGGGCCATGCTGACGGGCGGCGTCCATGCGCAGGAAGATCAATCGCGGGCCTCGGCGCCCGCGCCGGCGGAGATCGGCAGCTTCGGGTTCGACGAGGCGGGGATGGACCGGACGGTGAAGCCGGGCGACGACTTCTTCGCCTATGCCAACGGCACGTGGATCGCCAACACGCAAATCCCCGACGACAAGCCCGCTTATGGTTCCTACTATCGGCAGGAAGACCAGACCAACGAGCAGCTCCGCGCGATATTGGAAGCGGCCAAGGCCGACCCCGCTAGCAAGCTCGGCCGCGCCTATGCCGCCTATCTCGACACCGACCGGGTCGAGGCGCTGGGCCTCGCGCCGATCCGCCCGTGGCTCGACCGGATCAAGGGCCTCTCCGACCGCAAAGGCTATTCGGCGCTGCTCGCCGAGGCGGACGAGATGCGCGTCGGCGGACCCGTCGCCTATTGGGTCTGGCAGGACGACCGCGAACCCGGTCAGGCGCGGCTGATGATCGATCAGGCCGGGCTCGGGCTGGGCGACCGCGATAGCTATCTTTCGGACGAACCGGCCTATGCGACGATGCGGACGGCCTATGTCGCGCATCTGGCGAGATTGCTGGCGCTGGCTGGCGAAAGCGATGCCGATGCCCGCGCGCAGGCGGTCATGGCGCTTGAAACGGAGATCGCCAAGGTCCACTGGCCGCGCGGCGATGCCGCGGACATGGTCAAAACCTATCACAAATATCCGGTCGCCGGGCTCGCCGAATTCTCGACGCCGACCCTCGACCTGGCGGCGATCCTGCAGCGGCACGGCCCGCACCTGACGCATGTCCAGGTCCGCGAGCCGAGCGCGATTAAGGGGATCGCGGCGATCGTCGACAAGGCGCCGCTCGATGTGCTCAAGGACCAGTTGATCCTGCGCAGCCTCGGCGGTCTGGCGGAGGTATTGCCCGCCGCAATCGACGATGAGGTCTTTGCCTTCTACGGCACGACGCTGGCGGGGACGCCCCGGCAGGCGCCACGCTGGCGGCGCGCGGTCGCCTTCGTCTCGGATGCGTTGCGCGACGATCTCGGCGCCGCCTATGTCGCGCGCCATTTTCCGCCCGGCTACAAGGCGGAAATGACCAGCATGGTCGACAATCTGAAAGGCGTGATGCACGACCGCATCGACAAGCTTGCGTGGATGCAGCCGCAGACGAAGCGGCGCGCGCAGGAAAAGCTGAAGAATCTGACGGTGCGGGTCGGTTACCCCGATCAATGGCGCGATTACACCACACTCGACATCGGGGCCGGCGACGCCTTCGGCAACCGGGTGCGGGCGAACCGGTTCGACTTTCGCTACATGATGCAGCGGGCCAGCGAACCGACGCGGTGGTGGGAATGGAGCTATCTCAGCGCGCAGAAGGTCGACGCCAACGCCAATTACAATCTGCTGCAGCTGACCTTCCCGGCCGCTTTCCTGCAGCCGCCGACGTTCGATCCCGGCGCCGACGCGGCGATCAACTATGGCGCGGTCGGGGCGGTGGCGGCGCATGAGATCACGCATAACTTCGACAACAGCGGCGCGAAGTATAACGAGAAGGGGGTGCAGGCCGAATGGTGGACGCCCGAAGACGTCGAGGCGTTCGAGGCGGCAGGCGACGCGCTCGTCGCGCAATATGACGCCTATGAGGTGCTGCCCGGCCTGCATGCGAACGGGCGGATCTCACTGGGCGAGAATATCAGCGATCTGGCCGGCCTCACCTTTGCCTACGAGGCGTACAAGCGTTCACTGGGCGGCAGGCCGGCGCCGGTCATCAATGGCCTGACCGGCGACCAGCGCTTCTTCCTCGGCTGGGCGCAATTCTTCCGCATCAAGGCGCGCGACGAATATCTGCGGCAGACGATGCTGACCTGGCAGCATTCGCCCGACAGGCTGCGCGTGTTGACTGTGCGCAACATCGACGCCTGGTACGAGGCGTTCGACGTCAAGCCCGGCGACAAACTGTACCTGCCGCCCGAAAAGCGGGTGAGAATCTGGTAAGCAACTGAAAACGCACGCCGGGCCGCGGCAGTCCGCGTATATAACAATTCTCGTATAAAAAGCCTTGGCATTATTATTATTCATATAGGCGCTGCCGTTTCAATTTTGCCCCGATAACGCCGCGCCGAATCCAACATCCAGCGGCGATCCTGAAAATGGGGGCTGCAAGATGAGGAAAGTTTCACGGACCGGGCGGGTGTTGTTGCTGGCGGGGACGATGTCGGCGCTGGCGATGACCGAAGCGGCGTTCGCGCAGGACGCCGCGGCACCGCAAGGCGGCCTCGACGAAATCGTCGTCACCGCACGCAAGCGCGAGGAGAATCTCCAGTCGGCGCCGCTGTCGGTGTCGGCAATCGGTGGCGAAGCGCTCGCCAAGGCGGGGATCGACGAATTTTCGGAGATCGCGGGCCGCGTTCCGGGTTTCACCTTCAACCCCGACAACGTCTCCGAACCCAATATCTTCCTGCGCGGGATTGGAACCGACATCGAAAGCGCCGCGTCCAACCCGGCGATCGGCTTTTTCCTCAACGACGTCTATCTGTCGCGCGCGCAGGGCACCGCGATTGAACTGTTCGATCTCGAACGGGTCGAGATCGTGCGCGGGCCGCAGGGCACGCTCTATGGCAAGAATGTCGTCGGCGGGGCGATCAACTTCATCACCCGCAAGCCGACCGACGAATTCCGCGCCGGCGCCGAGGCGGGGATGGGCAATTACGGCAGCTTCGAGGTCAAGGCGAATGTCGCGGGCGGGCTGGCCGAAGGTCTGTCGGGCAGTATCGCCGCGAGCGCGCGGCACCATGACGGCTATGCCCGCAACACCTTCACCGGCAACGATGTCGAGGATCTCGACGCCTATGGCGTGATGGCGCAGCTTCGCTATCAGCAGGGCGACCGGCTCGACATCCTGCTGACCGGCGATCTGACGCGGCGGCGCGGCGGCGGCAAATGGGTCGATATCCAGATCCCGTCGGAGCATAATATCCCCTTCGTGAACCCCGAGCGGCGCCGCGGCCCGAACAATATCGACGGCAAGCAGGACGCCGACCTCGGCGGCGTCCACCTCAGCGTCAATTACGACACCGGCTCGGGCACGCTGACCTCGGTGACGGCGTATCGCGAGGGCAAGTTCGCGTCGGTGAACAACGATGCGGGCAGCTTCATCGACTTCACCAAGATAATCTATGGTCCCGACGGGCGGATCGATTTCGGCGCGATCGACCATTCGCTGTTCAACGACGATTATTACATCAACGACAAGGACGAGACCGCGAAGAGCTTTTCGCAGGACCTGCGCTTCCGTTCGGATTTCGACGGCCCGTTCAACCTGCTCGCCGGTCTCTATTATCAGCATGAAAGCGTCGATCGCACCGAGATCGCCGACTATATCTTCGTCGAATTCTACGCGCAGGGCAAAGAGATCGCCGAGACGCGGCTGAAGAGCGACACCTGGGCGGCGTTCGTCGAGGGTACGTTCGACATCACCGACACGCTCGGGGTGACCGCAGGCATCCGCTACACCAAGGACAAGAAGCGCTTCGCCGTCTATCGCGAGACGATCGGCGACTTCCTCGGCGCCGAGTTCGAAGACGAGAATGGCGATTTCACCCGTGCCTTTTCGGCTTCGAGCAAGCAGAGTTGGGATGCGTGGACGCCGAGTGTCAACCTGCACTGGCAGCCGGCGGAGGACGTCTATCTCTACGGCCTCGTGTCGAAGGGTTATAAATCGGGCGGCTGGAACGGCGAGAATGCGACCAACCCCGGCGAGGCGCGCCTTGCCTATAATCCCGAATATGCCTGGAATTACGAGGTCGGGGCCAAGACGACGTGGCTCGACAACCGGCTGCGCTTCAACCTCACCGGCTTCTGGACCGAATATAAGGATCTCCAGACGCAGCAGTTCGTCATCTTCGATCCCAATCTGCCCGCCGACAATGTGATCTCGAACGCCGGCAAGGCACGCGTGAAGGGGATCGAGCTTGAAACCGCGGTCGCCCCGGTCGATGGCGTGACGCTGTTCGCCAATTACACCTATATGGACGCCAAGATCACCGGCGACCTGATCAGCACCGAGCTGCAATACGACCCCGATTGCTTTTGTTCGGTGCCGGTGCCGACGAACCTCAAGGGCAATGTCCTGCGCCGCTCGCCCAAAAATTCGTTCAGCATCGGCGGCGACGTGACGGTGCCGGTGAGCAGCCGGATCAACGCCTTCGTCCGCGCCGACTATAACTGGACCGACGATTTCTTCTTCGACAACGAAAACAGCGCCCGGACGCGCCAGCGGTCGGTCGGCGTGCTCAACGGGTCGATCGGCATCGCGACCGACGACGACAAATGGGAATTGCGCCTGTGGGCCAAGAACCTGACCAACGAGCTGTATGAATCGGGCAAGAGCGACGTGATCGGTTCGGTGCTCGTCTCCTACAATCCGCCGCGCACCTATGGCGCGACGCTGCGCTGGAAATATTGACTTCGTTGGGGGCGTGATCGGCGATGCGTATCGGGCTGATCGGTTTCGGGTTTATCGGGGCCGACCTGTACCGGCGCATCGCCGCCGAGGGCAGCGCGATCGAACTGGCCTTCGTCCATAACCGGACGGCGGCGCGGCTCGCAGAGGTTCCGCATGGTCTGATCCTCGACGAGCTGGCGGAGGCGCGGCGTCTGGCGCCCGACCTGATCGTCGAGGCGGCCGATCCCGGCGTCACCCGCCACTACGGCGCGGATTTTCTCGCTTTCGCCGACTATATGCCGCTCTCGCTCACCGCGCTCGCCGATGACGGGCTGCGCGGGCGGCTCGACGCTGCTGCGGCAGGCTCGGGCCGGTCGCTGCTCGTCGCGCACGGCGCGCTCGTCGGGATGGACAGCCTCGTCGAGTGGCGGGAAGCGTGGGAGGAGGTGGCGATCACCTTCCGCAAGCCGCCCGCCAGCTTCGGCCTGCGGGGCGCGCCGGGTGAGACCCTGCTCTTCGACGGCAGCGTGCGCGACATCGCGGCGCGCTATCCGCACAATGTCAACGCGATGGTCGCCTGCGCGCTGGCGACGGTCGGGCTCGACCGCTGCCGGGCGCGGCTCATCGCCGACCCGGCGCTCGACCATCTGATGCTCGAGGTCGAGGCGCGAGGCCGTGACGGCGCGCGGCTGTCGATCCGCCGCAGCCAGCCCGCCACCGGCGTGTCGGGCAGCGAAATGGCGGCGTCGGCGTGGCGCTCGATCTGCCGCGCCGCGCCGCTGCCGGGCGGCGCGGTCTTTGTCTGATCGCGCTCGCCGTCCGGACAAAACGACAGGGCGATGGGGGAAATGATGACAACAGCGACGCCGGTTCAGCCCATCATCGACGGCTTGGCCTTTCGCGCCTTTCACGCGCGGCTGCTTGCGCTGGTGGCGGCGGTCATCCTGCTCGACGGCTTCGATATCCAGCTTGCTGCCTTCGCGGCGCCCGCCATTCTCGCGGACTGGCGGATCGGTTCGGGCGCGCTCGCGCCGGTCATGGCCGCCTCGCTGGCCGGTATGGCGTTCGGGACGAGCATCGGCGGCTGGCTCGGCGACCGCTTCGGGCGGCGGCCGGCGCTGATCGGCGCGGTGCTCTGGTTCGGCGCCATGGCGATGCTGACCGCGCTGTGCACCGATGTCACCAGCTTCGCGGTCCTGCGCTTCATCACCGGGCTCGGGCTCGGCGCTGCGGTGCCCAATGCGACCGCGCTCGTCGCCGAATGGATGCCGCTGCGGGCACGCAACTATGCCGTCACCGTGATCTCGGTCGGGGTGCCGTGCGGCGGGATCGTCGGCGCCGCGATCGCGTCCTGGCTGATCCCGGCCTATGGCTGGCCGGCGGCCTTCGTGGTCGGTGGTGCGCTACCGCTGCTGCTCAGCCTCGCGATGCTGCGCGGCCTGCCCGAATCGCCGGTGCTGCTGGCGCGGCGCGGCGGCGCCGATGCGCAAATCGCGGCGATGATCGCCGCGGCCGGGGGTAGAGCGGAGGGCCCCTTCGCGCCGCCCCCCGCCATCGCGGCCGGCGGTCATCCTTTCGATCCCGCGCTGCGGCGAACGACGATCGGCATGGGGCTTGCCTTCTTTGCGGCGCTGATGGCGGTCTATGCGCTGTTGAGCTGGGTGCCCGTGCTGCTGTCGAGCGCCGGCTTCGCGATGGGCAGCGCGATCCGCGGCGCGATGATCCTCAACCTGTCGGGGGTCACGGCGTCCTTCGCGCTCACCTGGGTGATGCTGCGCATCGGCTCGCGCCGGACGATCGTCGCGACGGTGGCGGCGGGGATGGCGGCGCTGGCCCTGTGGAGCACGCTGCTGCACTGGCCCGGTGTCGCGCCGGGCATCGTGTTGGCCGGCCTTGCGCTGACCGGCGCCACGGTGCTGTCGCTACAGGTGTTGCTGCTGACGCTGTCGAGCCACGCCTTCCCGGTCGAATGCCGCTCGGCGGGGATCGGCTATTCGATCAGCTTCGGCCGGATCGGCGCGATCATCAGCGCCTTCGGTGCCGGGGTGCTGCTCGACCAGCCGGGCGGCACCTGGCTGTTCTTCGCAATGATCGCGGCGGCGCTCGTCCTACTCGCCGCCGGGGCCCTCATCGTCGACCGCCACCTTCCGGGGCGGCCGCGCGATTAATCGCGCGGCGGCCAGGGTTTCGCCGGCGCCTTGAACGACGGCTTGCCGATCAGCGACGACGTCAGCGCATAAAAGCCGTGGTTGGTGAACGCCCACAGGATGTTGCGATCATATTCGGCGAAGATGCCATAGGTCAGATTGCCCTGCGACTGGCCGCCGGTCTCGGCCTCGGTGGGGAAGCGCGGGACGAAATAGCCGGCGATCGACGGCTTGGTCGGGTCCTTGACGTCGAAAATCTGGACCCCGCCGTTATAGAAGGCATAGGCGACCACCCCGTCGCGGAACCGGCCGGGCTGGGTGAGATAGCCCGAGCGTTTCGGCCCGAAGCTGCCGCGGCGCTGGCAGAAATCGGTGAAGCCGGCATCGGCGGGCGGCACTGGGCGCGGGAATTTCGCCGCGATGCTGAGCTTTGCCGGATCGCGCGCGTCGACGACGAGGATATCCTTGTACGGCTCGTAACATTCGTCGTTCATCGGATAGCCGTTGGTGAAGATATAGCCCGTCCGCTCATATTGGCTGAGGTCGACATTATCGAACTCGGTGCCGGCGAATTTCGGCACCTGGTTGACGTGTCCGACGATCCTGATGTTCGCCGGATCGCTGACGTCGAGCGAATAGAGGCCGAGCCCCGCCATCGCGCCGAAGGCGATCTTGCCGCCCTCGCCGGGCGCCTTGGTCATGAAAGGCGGCATGCGCGACCCGAACCACGAGGTGCGGTTGCCGGCGCGCGGGTTCATCAGATAGGCGGCCTCATGCTCGGGATCGCCGAGGATCTGGCCGGGCGCCGCAAACTGGCTGACGAATTTCGGGTCCGCCGGGTCGCTCATGTCCCAGACCTGATAGCCGGGGGTGTAGATATAGTCGGCGAATTCGGTGAGCATGAAGCGGTCGTCGGGCGCGGTGGACAGGAACATATATTTGCCGCCCGTCCACGCCGGAATGTCGAGCGCCCCCGATCCCTGCTGCTCGCCGGGTTTGGCGTCGGGGTGGCGATAGTCGGTGGTGCGCTCGGCGACGAGCTGCCACTGGTCGGGCAGCGGGCCGTCCATCACATAGACGCGAAAGCCCTTGAGGCCTTTCCAGTGCTTGAGCGTCGCGACGCCTTCGGGTTCCCGATATTTCTCGTCCATGATGCCATAGCGCGGCACCTCGAACGCCTGCACCATCACATATTTGCGCAAGCCCTTGTGCCACGAGATATTCGCGGCGCCGAAGCCGTCGCCCTTCGCATAGGGATTGACGATGTCGGACTTGCCATAAGCGCCGACGCGCTGGCCGCGGCGATAGACGAGCTTCGCCTTACGCGGATCGGTGATGTCGAACACCCCCATGCCCGACCGGTAATAGACATACATGTACCGCTTGCCGCCGAAGTCGGCGATCGACTGCCAGGTGTGCCCGGTCGACGGAATGAAGTCGTAGAAGGCGATCTGCTCGACATTTTTGGCGTAGCTGTTCTGGTCCCAATGATCGAGCTGGCCGGGAAAGTTCGGCGCCTTGCGGACGAGCGGCGTCGCCTTGGGATGGATGAAACGTCCGGTCGCCGCGTCCATGCCATAATCCTTGCCCGGCACCGGCGGTGCGGGCTTGCGGTTGTAGGTGAGATTCCACCAGGCGCGGATATCGGGGTCGGGAATGTCGCTTTCGCCTGCGGTCAGCGGCGGTGTCTGCGGGGCGCTTGTCGCCGGTTCGTCGGCCAGCGACGGTGCCGCAACGCCCGCCAGCAGGAGGGCAAGGGCGCTGCCGAAGCCCAAGCGTGTGAGAAGATCGTGCCGCATTCAAGCCTCCCATATCGAAACCGCGATGCTTGTCGGCCGCCAAGCCATGCCGATCCAATATTCGATCTCCGGCGCGGTATAATCGTTCGGGGATAGCGTGCCGCTCGCCCACTCCGGCGGCACCTGTATAATCGAACTGGAATATAGGACGACCTATTATCTATTATATCGATATATAAAGAGGACTAGGTTCCGGCCGTTCAATCGTTCAGGCCGGCACGGGACCTTCCCATCAGAGGACAGGGCGCGTCCGGCCGCTGGGGAGGTAAGACATGCGAATGACCCGATATTGGCGCCGCGCCCTGCTTGCGACCGCTGCCGCCTGCGCGCTGCCCGGATCGGCGGGGGCGCAATCGGCGCCGGCCGACGCCGAAGGCTATGGCGACGAGATCGTCGTGACCGCGCGCAAGCGCGAGGAAAGCCTGCAGGACGTGCCGATTTCGGTGCAGGCGTTCGGCAGCGCGGCGCTCGAACGCGCGGGCATCAAGGATTTCTCCGAAATCGCCTACCGGGTCCCCGGCCTGAAGCTCAGCGCCGAGCGCGCGGTCGATACCGAACTGTTCATCCGCGGCATCGGCTCCGACATCCAGGGCGCGGGCGCCGATGGCGCGGTCGGCATCTTCCTCGACGGCGCCTATCTGTCGCGCGGCACCGGCTCGTTGCTCGACCTCTACGACCTCGAACGCGTCGAGGTGCTGAAAGGACCGCAGGCGCTGCGCTTCGGCAAGAGCGTCGTCGGCGGCCTCATCAACTGTGTCACCAAAAAGCCCGGCGACGAATTCGAGGGGCGCTTCGAGGCGACCTACGGCAATTACAACAAGCTCGACGTCGCCGCCTCGGTGCGCGGGCCGGTGTCCGACACGCTCGGCCTCGGGCTGACGGTCAGCTCGCGCAAGCACGACGGCTATGCGACCAACACGCGCGGCGGCGACGAGGAAGACCAGAATGTCCAGTCGGTGCGCGGCCAGCTTCGCTGGCAGCCCGACGCGACGCTCGATATCAACCTGTCGGCGGACTACACGCGGCACCGTGACGGCGCGCGCTGGGTCGATATCATCGTCCCCGGCAACAGCAACGAGGTGACCTACCTCGGCTTTTATGCGCCGCCGATCGACGGTTTGCCGGGTTTCGTCCTGCCCGATCGCAACGCCCCGTTCCGGAGCGCCGAGCGCCGCCGCGGCGCGCATAATTTCACCGGTTACCAGAATTCCGACATGTACGGGCTGAGCGGTTCGATCGATTGGCAGGCGACCGACGCGCTCAGCATCACCGCGCAGACGGCGTGGCGCGATTCGTCGCTGGCGGCGCGCGAGGACGGGTCGGGAATGTTCTTCGATTTCGCGATCGACCCGGCGACGAACACGCCCGACATCACGCCGGCGATGCTCGCCGGGATCGACACCTATCTCGCGAGCGTCCCCGACAGCTATTTCGACAGCGGCAAGGCAGAGGACGTCAGGCAATTCTCGCAGGAGCTGCGCCTGCGCTGGGACGATGGCGGCCCGCTTCGCGTCGAGGGCGGCGTCTATTATCTGCGTGAGAAGATCCGCCGCGCCGAGGATGTGAACTTCCTGTTCCCCGATTATCAGGCGATCGAGGAGTTCGCCTTTGCCATGGCTTTCGGGGGCACCCCGGCGACGCCGTTCCCCGGCTCCAACCACACGGTGACGACGTCGAAGAACGACAATATCGGCGTCTTCGGCGAACTCAGCTACAGCATCACCGACCGGCTGACGGTCGAAGCCGGGCTGCGCTACGCCTATGACCGCAAACTCTATTCGAACAACCGCTCGGGCGTATCGTTCGAGGGCGCGCCGGTGAATTTCACGGTCGGCGAAACGCGAAGCTGGGACGCCTGGCTGCCGAGCGCCACGCTGCGCTTCGAGCCGAGCGACGATGCGACGCTCTATGTCCGCTATGCGAAGGGGTACAAGCCCGGCGGCTGGACCGGCGAGGATGCGAACACCCCGGCCGAGGCGCTGGTGTCGTTCGAGCCCGAAACCGCGGACAGCTTCGAGGCCGGCGCCAAGCTGGCGTTCGCCAACCGGCGCATCTTCCTGAACGCCGCCGCCTATTACACCACCTACGACAATCTTCAGACCAACCAGTTCCTGTCGCCGGGGCCGGGGCTGCCGCCCGACAATTTCGTCTTCAACGCAGCGAACGGCACGCGTGCCTATGGCCTCGAACTCGATATGCAGGCGCGGCTCACCGATACGTTCAGCATCTCGGGCAATTATGCCTATTCGCGCTGCAACTTCACCGGCGAGTTGATCATCGACGACGACGGCACCGACCTCGACGGCAACACCTGCCGCCGCACCCCGAAGCACGCCTTCGGCATCGCCGCCAATCTCGACCAGCCGATCAGCGACAATCTGGTGCTCGTCGCGGGGAGCGATTTCCAATACACCGGCGCCAATTTCTTCGACAATCCGAACACGCCGATCCTGAAGTTCGATAGCGAAATCCTGCTGGGTGCCCGCATCGGCATCCGCGACGCCGACGACAAATGGGAATTGACGGCGTGGGCGAAGAATCTGACCAACGAGCTCAATTACACGAGCAAGCTCGAACTGTTCGGGACCATTTATGGCACCTATATTCCGCCGCGCACCTATGGCGTGACGGCGCGGTTCCGGTTCTGAGAAGGGAGTCGGCGATGAAAGGCATCGGCACATATCGGGCGGCAGGCGCGGCGCTGCTTGCGGCGTTGCTCTGGCCCGCGATGACCGCGGCCGCCGACTGGGGCAGCGACGTCGCCTCGCGCCCGATCGACATAAAGGATCCCTGGCTGAAGGCGTGGCAGGAGGCGACGCCCGAAAACCCGCCCAAGGATCCGGTGCCCGGCGTCGATTACGGGATGAATCCCGACGGCAGTTTCCGCCACCCCTCGTCGACCCGCCTCACCACCGACGTGCCGGGCTTCCCCGGCCAGCTCGATCACTGGGACCAGAATAGTTACGCCAAGAATGTCGAGGTCGTCGCCTTCTACCCGGCGGTGACCTCGCCCTGGCACGCATGGGCGAATGTCGTCGATTTCGATGGCCGGCGCTATCTCTACACCCACGACCGCGACTATCTGCGCATTCTCGACGTCACCGACCCGCGCGCGGCAAAGATCGTCTGGTCGAAAGGCGGGGTGTGGAGCGCCGAAGGGTCGAGCGAGGATTGGGATGCGGCGGCGGTCACCGACTATTTCGGCGGCGTCACCATCGCATGGAACGCGAAGCTGCAGCGCAATGTCCTGATCGCCTCCTACGAGATCGGGCGTTTCGGCCTGATGGAGGACAAGAGGCGCGAGCCCGACAAGGTCGCGGCGCAGCGCCACTATAATTCGCTCAAAGGGTTCAAGGTCTTTGTCATGAACGGGCCGACGCCCGACAAATGGGACCTGATTGCAACGCGCACGACCGACACCAAGCATCCCGACGCCCCGGTCGGCGAGCAGCAGGGATCGGGCGCGCTCGACGCGGTGACCTGGTGGGGCGGCAAATATATGCTGCTCTCGGCGGCGCCCGACGACAGCTACAGCCTGACCGAATATCCCGACTATCTCTATTCGCCCGGCTATCAGGTCTGGGACATGGCCGATCCGGCGAACCCGAAGTTCGTGTCGCAGATCAATGTGCCGGGGCAGGTGCTCGGCGACAAGGACAGCGAAGCGGCGTATCTCGCCAATCCGCGCGCCGGCAACCGGACGAGCTGGATGGGATCGCGCAACCCGATCGTGCTGACGAAGCCGGTCGAGCAGGGCGGCAAGATCGGCTTCGGCGGCATGGGCGGGCTGGGCTTCTATACCTTCGACCTCAGCGACCCGGCCGCGCCGAAAACGTTCGGTCATCTGAGCGTCCCGCCGAGCTATGCCGGGACCGAGTTCGATAATGTCGACGTCAGCCAGTACGACCGCACCGGCTTCGTCTTCTCAAACGGCTATCCGATGAACGAGAGCTGTTACGAGCCGTACAAGGATATTTTCTCGATCGACGTGCGCGACCCTGCGCATCCGAAGGTTGCGGCAAAATTCCCGCGGCCGAAACCGCCGGCGGGCGCGGGCTTCACCGATTTCTGCCAGCGGCGCGGCAGCTTCGGGCCGAAACGTTCGGGCGGGCTCGGCCAGCCCGAACGCGGACGGCAGGGGCTTGCCATTTATGCCTTCTACAACGCCGGCATCCAGATTTTCGACGTCAAGGACCCGGCGAAGCCCACGATCGCGGGCTATTTCGTCCCGCGCTTCCCGACGACAAAGGAGCTGCCGGGCTACACATTCGGCAATTCGACCTTCGCGGTCTACACCGAATATGACCGCAACATCATCTGGGCCTTTTCGGTAAACGGCGTCTACGCGTTGTCGAGCCCGCTGCTCGGCAAGCCGAACCTTGGCGCCCCTAGGACGATCTGGCCCGAACGACCCTAGAAAGCCCGTCGTCATCCCGGCGCAGGCCGGGATCTCGGCGGCGCGTCCACAATCAGAAGATGAGATCCCGGCCTGCGCCGGGATGACGGAAAAGGAAATCGACAATGCGCGCATGCCATATCGCGCTGGCGGGAGCATTGCTCCTCGCCGGATGCTCGAACGCACCCGCCGAAAAGACCGCGGGGAAACCCGCCGAAGCCGCCGGCGACAACATCCTCCACATCAGTTGGGGCGGGATTGCCGAGGCCGATGCGGGCGAGGCGAAACGGCATTGGTCGACCTGGGCGATCAACCTCGTCGACGGCGGGCCGGCCTATGGCTGGCTGTCGGACAAGGGGGTGACCCTGCCGCACGCGCTGAATTTCGAGCTCGCGGGCAATGGCAAGATCGCGGCGGTCGCGCTCGATAACCGCTTCGAGCCGGTGGTGCGCGAGGACGGGTCGATGTCGCAGACCGCCGAAGGATCGCCGGTGCGGCGTTTCGCGTTGCTCGGCTCGACCAAGGGGCCCGAGGGGCCGTATGAGACGCTCGTCGAGGGCGAGGCGAAGGCCGACGCGCAGACGGTGGTGAAATTGCCCAAGGAAGCCTCGGCGCGCTGGCTGCGGCTGCGTATCGACAGCAATTGGGCGGGCAAGGGGCAGACGCGCCTGTCGGACCTCGCGGTTCTCGGCACGCTCGAGCAGCGCGGCGGCGGCGCGATCGCGGATGCGGACGCCAGCCGCATCTATTCGCACGAATATGGCCCGATCGCGCTGCGGCAGCAGGGCACCGAGGTCTTCGGCTGCTACAACGACGGGCTCGGCACGCTGCGTGGGACGCTGTTCGGCCGCATCATGCGCCTCGCCTGGTTCTCGAAGGAAGAAGGCAGCATCGGTTCGGCGACGCTGGTCGCGGCGAACGGCAAGCTCTATGGCTTCTGGTATCGCCCCGAGGACAAGATGGGGAGCCCGTGGAATGCGGTGAGGGAGAGCGGCCTCGATGGCGCCGACCTCGGCAAGTGCCGCGCGGCGCTCTATCCGCCCGCCTGATTGCTGAGGATCTTATGACCAGCCCGAATTTCTCCGTTGCCGCGCCGAGTGTCGAAATCGCGGGGAGCGCCGGGCGCTTCCCGGTCCGCCGCATCTTCTGCGTCGGCCGCAACTATGCCGAGCATGCCCGCGAAATGGGCGGTTCGCCCGAGCGCGAGCCGCCCTTTTTCTTCACCAAGCCCGCCGACGCGGTCGTCGGCGGGACGGCGGATATCGCGATGCCGCCGCGGACCGCCAACCTGCATCACGAGATCGAGCTTGTCGTCGCGCTCGGCAGCGGCGGCCGCGACATGGCCGGGGACGCGGCGATCGCGGCGGTGTTCGGCTATGCGGTCGGCAACGACCTGACGCGCCGCGACCTGCAGGCCGAGGCGAAGGGCGCCGGGCGGCCGTGGGACATGGCGAAAGGCTTCGACCATAGCGCGGTCATTTCGCCGATCCGTCCCGCTGCCGAGGTCGGCCATCCGGCGAACGCGCGCATCTGGCTGTCGGTGGGCGGCGAATTGCGGCAGGAAGGCGACATCGCCGACATGATCTGGCCGGTCGCCGACATCATCGCCGAACTGTCGACCTATGTCGAACTGAAGCCCGGCGACCTCATCTACACCGGCACGCCGGCGGGCGTCGGCCGGATCGTGGCGGGCGATCTCGTCGAAGGCGGCATCGACGGCATCGGCACGATCGCCAACCGCTTCGTCTGACCGCGCTCTATAACAGATAGGGTATATCGGTACAGCCTTTCGGTATTATTTGTTTATGACGGAGGCGCCTAGGCCGGTCGGCAGAGGACGGCTCTCGCATGAAGGATCGCGCATGAAATCGACCAATGTTGCCCGCAACGTCGTGGGGGCGCTTCGCGACATGGGCGTGCGCCACGTCTTCGGCGTGCCGAGCGGCGGCTGGGTCGATTATATGGAGGCGATCCGCACCACCGACGGCATCGATTTCGTCCTCGCGAGCCATGAGGGCGGCGCGGGCTTCATGGCCGATATCTGCGGGCGGCTCACCGGCGTGCCCGGCGTCTGCTTCGGCACCTTCGGCCCCGGCGCGACGAACCTTGCGACCGGCGTCGGCGGCGCGACGCTCGACCGTTCGCCGATGATCGCGCTCACCGACGAAATGCCCGCATCATTGCGCGGCCGCACGGTGCAGATGGCGATCGACCATCAGGCGCTGTTCGCCCCGCTGACCAAGGCGACGATGCGGATCGAGGCCGATACGGCGGTTACGACGCTCGCCGAGGCGGCGCGCATCGCGCTCTCGGGCCGTCCCGGCGCGGTGCATGTCGGCCTGCCGCAGGGGATGAGCGCGGTCGCGGTCGCGGCAGCGGCTATCGGCGCCATTGCCGCCGACCCGGTTCCGGCGCCCGCCGCGGCCGATCTCGACGCGCTGACCGCGGCCTTCGCGGCCGCCGCGAAGCCCGTGCTCGCGATCGGCCTTGGCGCTGTTCACGCCCGCGTGCAGGATCGCATCGTCGCGCTCGCCGAGCGTTTCGGCCTGCCCGTGCTGCTGACCCCGATGGCCAAGGGCATGGTGGCCGAAGATCATCCGAGCTATGCCGGCGTCCTCTTCCACGCCCTCTCCGACCTGGTCGGCAAGACGCATGCCGAGGCCGATCTGGTCGTCGCGGTCGGTTACGATCCGATCGAGTTCAATTACGAAAGCTGGATGAAGGACGGGCTCGCGCTCGCCAGCATCGATATCGCGCCCGCCGACATCGACCGCGAGAAGCATCCGGTCGCCGCCGAGGTCGTCGGCGCGATCGCGCCCGCGCTCGATGCGCTGCTCGCGCTTCCCGCGGGGCCGAAGGGATGGGACCTCGCTGCGCTCGCGACACGCAAGGCGGCGATGTTCACCAAGCTCGCGGGGCGCGAGGGGCCTTTCGGTCCGTGCGCCGCGCTCGACGTGCTACGCGATGTGCTGCCCGATGACGGCATCATGACCTGCGACGTCGGCGCACACACGCATCTCATCGGCCAGCACTGGCGGACGCCGAAACCCGGCACGCAGATCATGACCAACGGCTGGTCGGCGATGGGCTTCGGCCTTCCCGCCGCGATCGCCGCGAAGCTCTGCCGCCCCGATACGCCGGTGTGCTGCGTGCTCGGCGACGGCGGCTTCCTGATGACTGCAGGCGAGCTGGCGACCGCGGTGCGCGAAAATCTGCCGCTGGTGATCGTCATCTTCACCGACAACGATCTCGCGCTGATCCGCATCAAGCAGGAAAAGAAGCAGAACCCGATCTATGGCACGCCCGTTCGCGCCGAAGGGACGATCGGCGGCCCGTCGCTGTTCGGCGTCCCGGTGACGGTCGCGCGCGATCCGGCCGAATTCCGCGCCGCGCTCGAGGCAGGTTTTGCGGCGGATGGCCCGGTGATCGTCGAGGCGCTGCTCGACAGCCGCGAATATGACGAGCTGGTGCTGCGCAAGGACAAGCCATGATGCACAGCGCGTTCGACAGCGGCCGGTCGCTGTTGATCGGCGGCCGCTGGGAAGCGGCCGAGCGGACGATGGAGGTCATAAACCCCTGGTCGGGCGAAGCGCTCGGCGCGGTCGCCTGTGCCGATGCCGGCCATGTCGCGCGCGCGGTGGCGAGCGCCGTGCGCGGCGCCGAAGCGATGCGCGCGCTGGCGACGGGCGAGCGTTCGCGCATCCTCCACGCCGCCGCAGCGGCGCTCGAGGGCGACGCCGAACGCTTCGCCGCCGCGATCACCGCCGAGACGGGCAAACCGATCCGCAGCGCGCGGCGCGAGGCCGCCCGCGCGGTCAACACGCTCCGCCTTTCCGCAGAGGAAGCGGTACGCCTTGCAGGCGAGACGATCGCCTTCGACAGCTTCCCCGGCGGCGAGGCGCGGTCGGGGCATTATATCTATGAACCCGTCGGCGTGATCGCCGCGATCACCCCGTTCAACGACCCGCTCAACCTCGTCTGCCACAAGCTCGGCCCCGCTTTTGCGGCGGGCAATGCGGTGGTGCTGAAGCCGGCCGAGCAGGCGCCGCTCGTCGCGATCATGCTCGCGCGGCTGCTGCTCGCGGTGGGTTTGCCCGCCGAGGCGCTGTGCCTGCTGACCGGGCGCGGCAGCGATTTCGGCGACGCGCTGACCGCGCATCCCGACGTGGCGATGGTCAGCTTCACCGGCGGCGCGAAGGTCGGCGAAGCGATCTGCCGCGCGGCGGGGATCAAGCGGCTCGCGATGGAACTTGGCGGCAACGGCCCGGTGATCGTGATGGGCGACGCCGATATCGAAAAGGCGGCGGCCGCCTGCGTTTCGGGCGCCTTCGGTGCCGCGGGCCAGAATTGCATCGGCGTCCAGCGCATTTACGTTCATGACGCCGTCCATGACGCCTTTGCCGATGCGCTGGTCGCGGTGACCGCCGCGCTGCGCGTCGGCGATCCGACGGACGGCGAAACCGACATCGGCCCGATGATCGGCGCCGCCGAGGCGCAGCGGATCACCGCTTGGACCGCCGAGGCGGTGTCGCGCGGCGCGACGCTCCTGACCGGCGGCGAGCGCGCGGGGACGCTGGTGCGCCCGACGCTGCTTGCCAATGTTGCCGATGACGCGCGCGTCGCATGCCACGAGGCATTCGGACCGGTGGTCAGCCTGTTCCGCTTCACCAATCTCGACGCTGCGATCGACGCCGCGAACCGCGCCGATTATGCGATCCACGCCGCGATCTTCACCGAATCGCTCCGCACCGCGCGCCATGCCGCGCGGCGGCTCCGCGTCGCGGGCGTGATGGTGAATGACTCGACCGACTACCGGCTCGACGCGATGCCGTTCGGCGGCGCGGGGCGGGGGAATATGGGGCGCGAGGGCGTGCGTTTCGCCGCGCGCGAAATGTCGCAGACGAAGGTAATATGCTTCCATGACGCTTGATACAGCAATGCTCGACCGCGCCGCCTGCGAGGCGATGGACCGCGCCGATCCGCTCGCGCCGCTGCGCGACCGCTTCGACCTGCCCGAAGGGATGATCTATCTCGACGGCAATTCGCTCGGCGCGATGCCGAAGGGGGCCGCGGCGCGTTCGCACGAGGTGGTGACGCGCGAATGGGGCACCGACCTGATCAAGAGCTGGAACAGCGCCGGCTGGTTCGACCTGCCGGTGCGCCTCGGCGACAAGCTCGCGCCGCTGGTCGGCGCCGCGCCGGGCGAGGTCGTGATCTGCGATTCGACGAGCCAGAACCTGTTCAAGGTTCTGTCCGCGGCGGCCGCGCTGCGCCCCGGCCGCAGCGTGCTGATCCTTGAGGGCAGCAATTTTCCGACCAACAATTATATCGCCGAGGGCGTCGCCGCGGCGACCGGCGGCCGCGTATCGGTGCGGCTGTGCGAGAAGGACGAGATCGCCGGCGCGATCGACGACGACACGATCGCAGCCGCGATCACCCATGTCCATTACAAGTCGGGCCATGTCCACGACATGGCGGCGATCACCGCCCGGGCGCACGAAGCCGGCGCGCTCGCGATCTGGGATCTCTGCCACAGCGCGGGGGCGATGCCGGTCGACCTGGGTGGCGCGGGCGCCGATTTCGCGGTCGGCTGCACCTACAAATATCTGAACGGCGGTCCCGGCTCGCCCGCCTTCCTGTTCGCGGCGAAGCGGCATCAGGGGCAGGCGCTGCAACCGGTCACCGGCTGGTGGGGCCATGCCGCGCCCTTCGCGTTCGAGCCGGGATACCGGCCGCAGCACGACATCCGCCAGTTCCTCATCGGCACGCAGCCGATCGTGTCGATGGCACTCGTCGAGACCGGGCTCGATATTCACCTCGCGGCCGACATGGACGCGATCCGCGCCAAGTCGATGGCGCTCACCGACCTCTTCATCCGCCTCGTCGAGGCGCGCTGCGCGGGACACGGCTTCACGCTCGCCTCGCCGCGCGACGCGGCGGCGCGCGGCAGCCAGGTGTCCTTCGCACATGCCGAGGGCTATCCGATCATGCGCGCGCTGATCGCGGCGGGCGTGATCGGCGATTTCCGCGCCCCCGACACGGTGCGCTTCGGCTTCACGCCGCTTTATACCGGCTATGCCGATGTGTGGGACGCGGTCGACCGGCTCGCCACGATCATGGACGGCGGCATCTGGAAATTGCCCGAGCATCAGGTCCGCGACGCGGTTACATAAGCGAGCGGCAAGGGGGACGATCATGGACGAACAGGCGTATCTCGATCGCGAGGCGGGGCTCGAACGCGGGCTGACCAAGGCGCAGATCATCATGATCGGCCTCGGCGGCGCGATCGGCACCGGCCTGTTCATGGGATCGGGCATCGCCATCGGCTATGCCGGGCCCGGCGTCCTCGTCAGCTATCTGATCGCCGCGCTGGTCGCGGTGATCATGGTGTTCAGCCTCTCCGAAATGGCGGTCGTCCACCCGACCGCGGGCTCGTTCGGCACCTATGCCGAAATCTACCTCGGCCCGATGATGGGCTTCATCGTGCGTTACACCTACTGGATCCAGCAGGTCCTGCTGATCGGCAGCGAGGCGGTCGCGGTCGGCATCTATATGCGCTGGTGGCTGCCCGATACACCGGTGTGGATGTGGGCGCTCGGCAGCGCGGCGACCGTCGTCTGGGTCAACACGCGCGCGGTGCACAATTTCGGTTCGGTCGAATATTGGCTGACGGTGATCAAGGTGTCGGCGATTGTCGCCTTCATCATTGTCGGTCTGAGCCGCATCTTCGGCATTGTGGGCGATCCGGTCGGCCTCCACAATGTCACCGGGCTGCCGGGCGGGTTCCTGCCGAACGGTTTTTCGGGCGTGTGGCTCGCGGTGCTGATGGCGCTGTTTTCGTTCATGGGGCTCGAATTCGTAGTCGGCACCGCCAGCGAGGCGAAGGATCCGAAGACCGCGATTCCCGCCGCGCTGCGCACGATGGCCGGCCGCCTGTTCCTCTTCTACATCCTCGCGCTGTTCATCATCGTCGCCTTCCTGCCGTGGACGCAGTCGGGGGCGAAGGTCGTCACCGAAAGCCCGTTCGTGAAGATGTTCGCGAGCGCGGGCATTCCCTATGCGGCAGGGGTGATGAATTTCGTCGTTGCCTCGGCGGCGCTGTCGGCGATGAACACCAGCATCTATCTGGGCTCGCGCATGCTCTTCTCGCTCGCGCGCGGCGGCTATGCGCCGCGGACGCTCGGCGAACTCAATGCGCAGCATGTGCCGATGCGCGCGACGATCGTCACCGGGATCGGCATCCTTGCCGCCGCGTCGGTGTCGATCCTGACCCCGCTCGCCTATAATTATCTCTTCGGCATCGTGCTGTTCGGCGGCCTCCTCGTGTGGAGCGCGATCCTCGTCAGCCACCTCCGCTTCCGCGCCCGCCACAAGGCGGCCGACCTGCCCGTCCGCATGCCTTTCTTCCCCTATGCGCAGTTACTGGGGCTGGCATTGCTCGCCGCGATCACGATCACCATGGCAATCGACGCCGACTGGCAGGTTGCGGTGTTCGCCGGCGGGCCGTGGCTCGTCCTGATCACGGCCGCCTATTTCGTCTGGCGGCGCGTGGCGCGGGGTTCGGCGGCTCAGGCCTGATCCTGCCCCAGCTCGGCGCGGATTTCGGCCGCGACCTCGCCGACCACCTCCATGAAATAGGCGGCGGCTGCCGACAGTTCGACATTGGCGTGCATCGTCGCGCCGATCCGCGAGCCTGCGCCCTCCAGTGTCACCGGCAAGGCAACCAGCCCGGCCTGGCTCAGCCCGACCTGATGCGGCATCGCGGCGAGCATGTCGGTATTCATCAGCAGCGCATGGTTGGTCAGGATCGACACCGATTCGATGACGTCGAGCGGCGGTTCGAGATCGTCGTGGCGAAAGGCCTGATCGATCTGGCGGCGGAGCGAGGTCTGGTTCGGCGGCATCACCCACGCCTGTTCGACCAGATCGGCGAGCGTCAGCGACGCGCGTTCGGTGAGCGGATGCCCCGCGCGCACCATGATCGACACGGTGTCGAGATAGAGCACCTCCTGCCGCAGCCCCTCGCGCTCGCGATATTCGGGCAGCCGCCCCAGCACGACGTCGATGTCGCCGGTGCGCAGCCCCGGCATCAGCCGGTCGATCGTCCCTTCGGCGACCGTCACCGCGATCCCCGGCCGCCGCTCGCGCAGCCGCGCCAGCGCGCGCGGCAGCAGCGAGGTCGAGGCGGCGAGCAGTGTTCCGACATGGACGCGCCCCGACAGCCCTTCCTCGAGCGACTGGAGTTCCTCGCTCGCGTGGCGAAGCTGCGCGAGGATCAGCTTGGCATGCTTGATCATCACCTTGCCGAAATCGGTCGGCGTCACGCCCCGCGACGAGCGTTCGAAAAGCTGGACGCCGAGTGCATCCTCGAGCTCCTTGATGCTCTTTGTCGCCGCCGGCTGCGCGATGTTGAGCGCCTGTGACCCCTTCAGCACCGTGCCCTCGTCGGCGATCGCGGTGAGCAGGCGAAGCTGGCGCAGCTTCAGGCGACTCAGCAGGAAATTCTCGTGAAACTTCGGCATGATAGACTCTCCACAGCCTTAGGCGTTCGGTACCGGCCCGCTCCCCACCCGGCCTCCCACACGATAGTAACCTATGGGAGGCCGGGTGGGGGAGCGGGCCGGTACCGGTTCCCGCCAGATATATCCTTTTTGTAATAGCTGGGGCAAGTCTCTGGATTATTGTTGATAGCTGCGCCTCGTTACTCAACCTCATGGCCCGCGCGCATCTGCGACCCGCGGGATGACTGACGGGACAGGGGTGCGGCGACAATCATGACTGGAAATGGTGCGAAACAGGCGGGCGTGATCGATATGCACAGCCACTTCTTCCCGGCGATGGATGCCGCCTATCGCGCACGCGCCGAGGCCAAGGGGCTGCCCTGGCTGCGCGACGGCGGCGACGGCACGGGTTTCATCATGCAGGGCGCGAAGGAGTTCCGCCCGGTCGACGACATCCTCTGGGACCCGGCGCGGCGCGTCGAGGCGCTCGACGAGCAGGGCATCGATCTCCAGATCATCTGCGCGACGCCGATCATGTTCGGCTACAGCCGCCCCGCGCAGCAGGCGCTCGAATGCGCCGAGCGCTTCAACGACGCCGCGCTCGAATTCTGCGCCCATGCGCCCGAGCGGATGAAGCCGCTTGCGCAGGTGCCGCTGCAGGACATCGACCTGTCGTGCCGCGAGGTCAGCCGCGCGATGGCCAGCGGCCATCTCGGCGTCCAGATCGGAAATCATATGGGGCTGCGCAATCTCGACGACGAAGGCATATTGACCTTCCTCACCCATTGCGCCGAGGTCGGCGCGGCGGTGCTCGTCCATCCGTGGGACATGATGGCGCGCGAGCGCATGCCCAAATATATGCTCCCCTGGCTCGTCGCGATGCCGGCCGAGACGCAGCTCTCGATCCTCTCGCTGATCCTGTCGGGCGCGTTCGACCGTCTGCCGAGGAACCTCCGCATCTGCTTCGGCCATGGCGGCGGCAGCTTTGCCTTCCTGCTCGGCCGGGTAGAAAATGCCTGGAAATACCGCGACATCGTCCGCGTCGACTGCCCCAATCCGCCTTCGACCTATGTCGACCGCTTCTTCGTCGATTCGGCGGTGTTCGACCCGCGCGCGCTCACCCTGCTGGTCGAGGTGATGGGCGAGGACCGCATCCTGCTCGGCTCCGACCACCCCTTTCCGCTCGGCGAGCAGGACATCGGGGCGCTGGTATGCGACCATGACGGGCTGTCGGCGGCGCAGAAGGCGAAGATCCTCAGCGGCAATTCGCGGACCTTCCTGAATCTGTAGCTATCGCGAGTGTCGGCTGAGGGGTGGATTCCTGACCGTCCTCTATTTCCGTTCGTGTCGAGCGAAGTCGAGACACCCGTCGGCCTTGCGCCCAGCCTGAGGGGCATCTCGACTTCGCTCGATGCGAACGGGTAAGGTTGGCCCAAACGGCAAAAAACCGGTCGTAACCGACCATCAGCGCATATTCGCCAAAACGAAAAAGCCGCCGGAACACAGCTCCGGCGGCCTTCGCATGTCAGGACGCGAACAAGCGTCACGCCGCCGGCGGCACGCCCTTGAAGCTTTCGGTACCCGCCCAGCCGCGTTCGGAGACGTCGACCATCACATTTTCGGGCCCCGCCATCTTGTATTCGGCGTTGTCCTTGGCGGGATTCTTGCCCAGCCCCTGCGCCAGATTGACGTCGTGGCGCGGCGCATAGCCCGAATTTTCGAAGCGCTCGACGACCGCGTTGATGTCGTCGCACTGAAAGCCGATGTGGTGCAGCCCGGTATAGCCCTCGGGGAATTCCATCCCGGCGGCGGGGCGGTTCTTGAAGCACAGCAGCGCGATATTGATGTGGCCGTCGGTGACATAATAGCCGCGCGCGTTGCGGCTATCGATCTTGCCGGCGACGGTCCAGCCGAGGACGTCGGTGAAGAAGCCGACCGAATTGTCGGGGTCGGCGGACGCGATCGCCACGTGACGGAGGCGGGTGGTCATTGGTGAGGCCTTTCTATGTTCCGATGCGAATGGGACTGACGAGGTCGTTCAACGCCGCGACGATGCTTTGCGCGGTGATCCGGCCGGTGCCGGGATTCTCGACCGTGGGAATATTCTCGATCGACAGTTCGAAGCGCGCGCTGTCCGAATCGACAATGATGCGGTGCGTATTGCGTTCGAGCGCGGGGTCGGCCCAGATTTCGAGCTGCGTCCGCGCGGGGCCGATCCCCGCCATGCCGAGCGCCGCGGCGACATTGACGTTGGCGGGAAAGGCGATCGCGCCTTCGAGCGCGCTGCCCTCGAAGATCTTCAGCGGTTCGGTCAGGCCGGTGAGGTCGATGTTGTTGCGCACGACATGCTCGGCCTTGACCAGCGACTTCACCGGCTTGCGGGTCACCATCGTCACCGAATGGATCGTGCCGACCGCAGCGGCGCGCACCGCGTCGAGCCCGAGCAAGGCGCCGGTGGCGAGGACGATACGGCCGCCGTGCGCGCGCGCGATGTCGGTCGCCTCGGGCCATTGCATCAGCGCCGCGCCGCTCACCGTCACCAGCGTCTTGCCCGCGCTGAGCGTTGCGGTGGCGATGTCGCGGAAGGCCGCGGTCGGCGCGCTGTCGACGACGACGTCGGACAGCGCGACGAGTTCGGCGGTATCGACGATCGGCACCGGCCTTTCGAGCGCGGCCATCGCGGCCGCCGCGCGGCCCCGGTCGCCGGCGGAAACCGCCGCCAGCGTCAGCGGCAGCGCGCTCGCTTCGATATGGCGCGCGACGACGCGGCCGATGGTGCCGAATCCGGCAATGCCCACTTTTGTCATGTCCGCCGCGCTACGGCGTCTTTTATATATGGGAAAATAGTCTTTGGCGGTCCTTCTATCTGCAAATCGATATAGCCCGGGTTTTCGGGCCTGATATATATTTTCGATTATATATAGGCGCTGTTTCTATCTTTGACGGCATATGCGACACGCCGCACAAGTCGGGCTGACCTTTTTGGGGGAAGTCGATGCCGGATGTGCTGAACGGGGAGATGTTGACGCTCGCGGCGATGATGCTGGTGACCGGCGCGGTCGGCGGCGTGATCGCCGGCATGCTCGGCGTCGGCGGCGGCATCGTCATCGTGCCGGTGCTCGACCTTGTCCTCGCCTCGTTCGGCATCGACGGCGATGTCCGCATGCACGTTACCGTCGCGACCTCGCTCGCGACGATCATTCCCACCGCTATCTCCTCTTCGCGCGCCCATGAAGCCAAGGGCGCCGTCGATCACGATCAGCTAAAGCACTGGGCGATTGCGATCTTCCTCGGGGCGATCGCCGGGGTCGTCCTCGCCAGCCGGGTGTCGGGCGATGTCCTGTCGGCGGTGTTCGGCATCGTCGCGCTGCTCGTCGCGATCAAGATGCTGCTGCCGCTCGAGGGCAAGCATATCGCCGATGCGGTCCCGGGCGGCGCGGCGGGGCAGGTGATTCCGTTCGCGATCGGCGGCCTTTCCAGCATGATGGGGATCGGCGGCGGCACGCTCAGCGTCCCCGTAATGACCTTGTTCAACGTCCCCATCCACCGCGCGGTCGGCACCGCGGCGCTGTTCGGCCTGCTGATCAGCGCCCCGGCGACGGTGGCCTTCATCATCGCCGGCTGGCATGTCGAGGACCTGCCGCCGGGCAGCCTCGGCTATGTCAACCTGATCGGCCTCGCGATCATCGCGCCGGTGTCCTACTTCACGGCGCCGTGGGGCGCGCGGATCGCGCATGCCCTGTCGAAACGACAGCTCAGCCTGCTGTTCGGCCTGTTCCTCACCGTCGTCGCGGCGCGCATGCTGCTCCGGGCCTTCGGGTGAACCGCGATGCCGCCTCCTATAAGAAAATCGGCCCGCCCTATGCGCAACGCATATTGGATCGCCGCGCCGCGCTCGCGCAGATCGGGGGCGCCATGGCGCTCGGCTGCGCGGCCCCGGCGCTCGCCCGTCCCACCGGAAAGAAAGAGAGACGCATGACCTGGTTTGCCCTTGCCACCCGCGCCACCCCCGAAGGTCCGCGCGCGACGATCCGGGTCGGCGATGCCTTCCACGACCTGCACGATGCCGCTGCGAAACTGGGTTTCGCCGCCGTCGCAGGCGACGTCACCGGAATCGTCCGCGACTGGGATGCGCGCCGCGACGGCCTGTTCGCGCTCGCCCGGGCGCTCGGCGCGGGATCGGGAACGGTCGCCGCGCCGCAGCTCGCGGCGCCGTTCGAGCCGCGCCGTATCTTCGCCGCCGCATCGAACTTCATCGAACATGCCGAGGAAATGCAGACCAAGCTCGCCGCCAAGGCCGAGAGCGAGCCCTATATCTTCCTCAAGACCGTCGAGAGCGTCGTTGGCCCCGGCGCGACCGTGGTCGTGCCGCCGCAGGTGTCGCGCCCCGACTGGGAGGTCGAACTCGGCGTCGTGCTCGGCCGCGCGGGCAAGAATGTCGCCGCCGCCGATGCGCACGATCTCATTGCTGGCTACACAATCGTCAACGACGTGTCGGCGCGCGACCGCACCCGCCGCACCGACTTTCCCTTCTCGCACGACTGGTTCCGCGGCAAGAGCTTCGACAGCTTCACGCCATTGGGGCCGGTGTTCGTGCCGCGCGATTGCCTCGACGATCCGCACGACATTCGGCTGGGGCTCAAGGTCAATGGCGAGGCGATGCAGGACGGCAATACGTCGGCGATGATCTTCAACATCTACGAACAGATCGCCTATCTCTCGACGATCCTCGAACTCCAGGCGGGCGACCTCATCGCCTCGGGCACCCCCGCCGGGGTCGGTATGGGGCGCGGCGTCTTCCTCAAGGACGGCGACGTGATGAGCGCGTGGGTCGACGGCATCGGCGAACTGGTGAACCCCGTTTCCGCCCCGCACCTGCCGCGGA
Source organism: Sphingopyxis macrogoltabida (assembly GCF_001307295.1). Taxonomy (NCBI): domain Bacteria; kingdom Pseudomonadati; phylum Pseudomonadota; class Alphaproteobacteria; order Sphingomonadales; family Sphingopyxidaceae; genus Sphingopyxis; species Sphingopyxis macrogoltabida. The sequence continues at coordinate 146,331 of NZ_CP012700.1, forward strand.
GCTGAGCGATGGTCGCCTTTTCCCGCCGCTCGCTCATCGCGCCGTTGCTGATCGTCGCGGCGATTGCGGGCCTGACGTTGTGGAGCGCCTTTGACGGCAGCGCGCCGAAGACCGCGCAGGCCGACGGCGCGCGCGCCACCCCGCTCACAAATGTCCGTTTCAACATGGCGTGGCTGCCGCAGGGCAGCATGGCAGGCATCTTCGTCGCCATCGACAAGGGCTATTTCGCCGACGCCGGGCTCGCCGTCGAACCGGTGCGCGGCTTCGGCGGCATGCGCACCGCGAACGAGCTCGATCAGGGCATGTTCGAATTCGCCTACATCGACCCGCTGTCGGTCGCGCTCAACCGCTCGAAGGGCGGCGGCGTCCGCATGGTCGGCGGTATCAACATGCAGCTTCCCGCCGGCGCCTGCTTCGTCAAGGAGCGGCACAAGATCGCGAAACCCGCCGACCTCGCCGGCCTGCGCTTCGGCGCCGGGCAAAGCTCGATGATCCAGGCCTTGCTCCCGGCGTGGCTCAAGGCCAATGGCGTCGACCCGGCGCGCGTCGAGCAGATCCAGCTCGACCCCGCGATCGTCGTCTCGTCGCTCGTCGAGGGGCGGATCGACGCCGCCGAATGCTGGCTCGGCAATTCGATGGCGCTGTTCGACAAGGCAGCAAAGGCAAAGGGCGTGACGATCGGCCGCATCGGCTACTCCGATTTCGGGCTCGACGTCTACGGCAGCGGCTTCGCGACGCAGGACGCGCTGATCGAGAAAGACCCCGATCTGGTGCGCGCCTTCCTCAAGGCCGCCTATCGCGGCTATGCTGACGCGGGGCGCGATCCCAAGGCGGCGCTTGCGATCATCCGCAAATCCTATCCTTTGCTCGACGAGGCGGTGACCGAACGCCAGATTCGCGAGACCGCGGCGCTGATGGCGGCCGAGGGCGGGTCGCATCGCCTGAAACCCGAAAAGGTCGAGCGCACCGTCACCTATCTGCAGGCGAGCGGCCAGTTGCAGGGTTTCGACCAGGCGCCGCAGCTTTTCACCAACAGCTTCATCCCGATGGGGAACCAGCCATGACCGATCCCGCTTCCTACCGGCCGCGCCCGACGCGGCTCGGCCACCTCGTGCTCAAGGTGCGCGACATCGACCGCAGCCTCGCCTTCTATACCGAAGTCGTCGGGCTCAGCGTGTCCGACTGGATCGACCATCATATGGTCTTCCTGCGCGCGGGCGAGGATCACCACGACCTTGCGCTGCTCCAGCTGCCGCCGGGGCACAGCGCCATCCCTGAAGGCCATTATCCGGCGGTCGAGCATTTCTCCTATCGCCTCGAAACGCTGACCGAGATGGAGAAGGTCGCCGACATGCTCGTCGCGCGCGGCATCACCATCGACCGCGGCATCGGCAAGCACGGGCCGGGAGCAAACAGCTTCCTCGTCTTTCGCGATCCCGACGGCAACAATGTCGAATTTTACACCGACATGACGCAGATCACCGCCGAACAGCCCTATGAAGCGTCGGTGTGGGACGGCAAGGACCTCGAAACCTTCGACCGCTGGCACCTCGATCGCTTTCTCGTGCCGCCGCCGGCGCGCATTCTGGCCTTGCTCGACAAGGACGGCGACGCATGAGCCGGTTGTTTAGCCGCGATGCTGCGATCAGCATCGTCTTCTTCGCCGCGCTCGGGCTCGCGTGGGAATATGGCGTGCGCTGGTCGGGCATCCAGTCCTATCTGCTGCCGCCGCCGAGTGCGATCCTCGGCGAATTGTGGCAGTCGCGCGGGCCGATCCTGTCGCAAAGCCTCGTCACGCTGACCGAGGTCTTCTGGGGCTTCATCATCGCGGTCGCGCTCGGCGTTCCCGTTGCGACATTAATCTATTTCTCGCGCACCGCCAAACGCACCGTCTATCCGCTGTTCGTCGCGTTGCAGAGCATCCCGAAGATCGGGCTCGCGCCGCTGATCGTCGTCTGGTTCGGTTACGGGCTGGCGTCGAAGCTGATCATGGCCTTCCTCTTCGCCTTCTTCCCGATCATCATCGCGACCTTGGGCGGGCTGGCGAGCACCCCGGCGCATCTCGAGGAGCATTTCCGGGCGCTGCGCGCGACGCCGATGCAGGGCTTCTGGCGGCTGCGCGTCCCCGCCGCGCTGCCGAGCTTCCTCGACGGCTGCAAGGTCGCGATGCCGCTCGCGGTGATCGGCGCGGTGGTCGGCGAGTTCGTCGGCTCGAACGACGGGCTCGGCAACCTCATCCTCACCGCGTCGGGCTCGGGGCACACGACATTGACCTTCGCGGCGCTGATCGCGGTGACCGTCTTGTCGCTCCTTCTCTTCTACGGCGTCGCCTATTGGGAACGCTTCATCTGGTGGCGGGCGGCATGAGCGCGGTGATCTCCATGGCCGGCGCCGGCAAGGCGTTCGACGGCCGCAAGGTGCTGAACAATGTCAGCGCCGAGATCGGCGCCGCCGAATTCGTCTCGGTGCTCGGCCCCTCGGGCTGCGGCAAGAGCACGCTGCTCCGCCTGATCGCCGGGCTCCAGCCCTTCGACGAAGGCGGCATCTTGTTCAACGGCGCGGTGGTGCAGGCGCCGTCGCCCGACATGGGCTTCGTCTTCCAGACGTCGAACCTGCTGCCCTGGCTCAATATCCGCGACAATCTGCTGCTCGGCGTCGATCTCGACCCGGCGGCGAAACGCCCCGACGCGGCGGCGCTGGCCGAGCTGGTCGAGACATTGGGCCTGACCGGGTTCGAGGACAGCCATCCGCACCAGCTCTCGGGCGGCATGCGGCACCGCGTCGCGATCGGACAGGCGCTGGCGCGCGGGCCGCAGGTACTGCTGATGGACGAACCCTTCGGGGCGCTCGATGCGCTGACGCGCGACCGGCTCAACATGGAATTGCTGCGCATCTGGCAGCGCGACCGCAAGACGGTGCTGCTCGTCACCCACAGCATTTCGGAAGCGGTGCTGCTCTCCGACCGCGTGCTCGTGATGTCGGAGCGGCCGGGGACGATTATCGAGGATGTCCGCATCGACCTGCCGCGCCCGCGCGATCCCAGCACGACGCGCGAGGATCCGGCATTCGGCGATTATGTCGTGCGGCTCAGCAAATTGATGGGGGTATCGTGATGGACAGTGGGATGCTGGAAGCGGCGGGCGCCGAAATCTATTGGCAGGCGCATGGGGCCGGTCCGGCGGTCGTGCTCGCGCACGGCATCGGCGGCAACCACGCGATCTGGTACCGCCAGCTCGATGCGCTGTCGCGCGCGAACCGCGTCATCACCTTCGATCATCGCGGCTTCGGCCTGTCGCGCGATCATGACGGGCGCGGGCGCGATGCCTTCGTCGACGATCTGGCGGCGCTGCTCGACAAGCTCGGCGAAGCGAAGGTGGCGTTGGTCGGCCAGTCGATGGGCGCGGGCACCTGCATCGGTTTCGCGCACCGTGCGCCCGAACGCGTCGCGGCGCTCGCGATCTGCGACAGCCTCCACGGCATCGTCGAGAGCGGCGAGGTGAAGGCAATCATGGACGCGGCGCGGACAAAGACCGCCGCCCTGTCGCAGGTCGAGCGCGTGCTCGGCGTGGGGGCGCAGGCCGAACTCGCGGCGCTCTACCGCCAGATTGCGAGCTTCAACGCCGCCGACCGCCACAGCCTGACCGGCCGCTTCGACGCGCGCCCGGCGGCCGAACTCGGCGGCAAGGGCTTTCCGATCCTTTTCCTGTCGGGCGTCGACGACATTCTCTTCCCGATCGAGGCGGTGCGGCTCGTGCAGGCCGAGGTGCCGGGGTCCTTCCTTGTCGAGGTCAACGATGCGGGCCATTCGGCCTTCCTCGAGGCGCCGGTGCAGTTCAACGACACGATCCTTTCGCTGCTCCAGATGGCGGGGCATGTTGGCAAGGCGGGCGCCGCGCACAGCAATGCGGCGGGCTATGTCCCGGTCGGGGGTGCGGCGTGACCGGCACCGCCTATCCATTCGCCGAACGCCCGGTGCTGAACTATGTCGACGGCGCCTTCGTCGAGGGCGAGCGCTGGTTCGACAATGTGAACCCCGTCGACGGCAGCGTCGCCGGGCGCGTGTCGCAGGCGAGCCGCGAGCTTGTCGACCGCGCCGTCGCTGCCGGGCGCGCGGCGCTCAAGGGACCGTGGGGCAAGATGTCGCAGGCCGAGCGCTGCAAATTGCTCGTCCGCATCGCCGAGGGGATCGAGGCGCGCTTCGACGAATTCGCCGCCGCCGAGATCGCCGACACCGGCAAGTCGCTGCATCAGGCGCGGACGATCGATATCCCGCGCGGCGCCGCCAATTTCCGCGCCTTCGCCGCACTTGCCGAGGCGCGCGCGATGCCGAGCTTCTGCACCGATCTGCCGGGCGGGCGCAGCGCGATCAACTATGCCATCGCGCGGCCCTTGGGTGTCGTCGCGATCGTCTCGCCGTGGAACCTGCCGCTGCTGCTGATGACCTGGAAGGTCGCGCCCGCGCTCGCGTGCGGCAATGTCGTGGTGGTGAAGCCAAGCGAGGAAACGCCCTCGACGGCGACCCTGCTCGCCGAGGTGATGGATGCGGCGGGCGTGCCGCCGGGGGTTTTCAACCTCGTGCACGGCTTTGGCGCTGCATCGACCGGCGAATGGCTGACTGCCAATCCCGATATCGACGCGATCACCTTCACCGGTGAATCGGCGACCGGCGGCGCGATCATGCGCGTCGCGGCGGCGGGGGTGAAACCCGTGTCGTTCGAACTCGGCGGCAAGAATGCCGCGCTCGTCTTCGCCGACTGCGATTTCGACGAGGCTGTCGCAGGGACGGTGCGTTCGGTCTTCTCGAACTGCGGCCAGGTCTGCCTCTGCACAGAGCGTGTCTATGTCGAGCGGCCGATCTTCGACCGCTTCGTCGCCGCGCTCGCCGAGCGGGCGAAGGCGCTCACCGTCGGCGATCCCTGGTCGGGCGCCGACATGGGGCCGCTGATCTCGCACGGCCACCGCGAGAAAGTACTCTCCTATTATGCGCTGGCGCGCGAGGAGGGCGCGACGGTCGTCGCGGGCGGCGGGGTGCCCGAACTGGACGGCGCGCTCGCGGGCGGTGCCTTTGTCGAACCGACGATTCTGACCGGGCTCGGGCCCGATGCGCGCTGCGTGCGCGAGGAGATTTTCGGCCCCATCTGCCACATCGCACCCTTCGACAGCGAAGAAGAAGCGATCAGGCTTGCCAACGACACCGACTATGGCCTCGCCGCCGCGATCTGGACGCGCGACGTCGGCCGCGCGCACCGTGTCGCGGCAGAGATGGAGACGGGCATCGTCTGGGTCAACGAATGGTTCCTGCGCGACCTGCGCACCCCGTTCGGCGGCATGAAACTGTCGGGCATCGGGCGCGAGGGCGGCGAACATTCGCTGGGCTTCTATTCCGAACCGACCAATATCTGCGTGAAACTGTAAGAGGAAGACCATGGCAGACATTGCCGCCATCGCCGCAAGGCTCGACGAAGCTGCCCTCGGTGCCCGCGCGATCGCGCAGATCACCGGGCAGGAGGGCGAATTGCCGCTCGCCGAAGCCTATGAAATCCAGCGTGCCGCCATCGACCGGCGCCTCGCGCGCGGCGCGACGCTCGTCGGGGTGAAGATGGGCTTCACCAGCGAAGCGAAGATGGTCCAGATGGGGCTCAAGGACCAGATCTGGGGCCGGCTGACCTCCGACATGGTCGTCGTCAACGGCGCTGCGATCGACCGCGCGCGCTTCATCCACCCGCGCGTCGAGCCTGAGGTCGCGGTACGGCTGAAGGCGCCGCTCGCGGGCGAAGTGACGCGCGACGAAGCGCTCGCGGCCATCGATGCGGTCGCCGCGGCGCTCGAGATCATCGACAGCCGCTACGAGAATTTCCGTTTCGCGCTCGGCGATGTCGTCGCCGACAATGCGTCGTCGTCGGCGTTCGTCACCGGACCGTGGCTTGCCGCCGACACCGATATCGCCGATGTCGCGATGGTGATGCGCGTCGACGGCGAGGTCGCCGAGACCGGGACGAGCGCCGCGATTCTCGGCGATCCGGTCCGCTCACTCGTCGCGGCGGCGCGGCTTGCGGGCGCGGCGGGGCTGACCCTCCAGCCGGGCTGGACGGTGATGCTCGGCGGCGCGACCGCGGCGGCGGCGATCGGCACTGCGCGCAGCGTATCGCTCGACGCCGGCCATCTCGGCCGCGTCGGCTTCACGATCGGGGGAGGCGTAGCATGAACAGTGAGGGCAGGGTGATCCCGGGGAAGGCGCGCCCGCGCGGCCGCTTTCCGCACTATCGCCGCGCCGGCGACTTCGTCTTCGTCTCGGGCACCAGCTCGCGCCGGCCCGACAATAGTTTCGCGGGCGCCTCGGCCGACGAATATGGCACCGTCAGCCTCGACATCGCGGCACAGACGCGCGCGGTGATCGAGAATATCGGCGCGATCCTTGCCGACGCAGGCGGTTCGCTCGCCGACGTCGTCGATGTGACGAGCTTCCTCGTCAACATGAACGATTTCGGCGGCTATAACGCCGTCTACGGCGAATATTTCGACGAAGCGGGACCGGCGCGGACGACCGTCGCGGTCCACCAGCTTCCGCACCCGCATCTGCTGATCGAGATCAAGGCGACCGCCTTCATCCCGCGCGCCGCCACGAAAGGATAGCGCCATGCTGACCTATGGATTGCCCTTCAACTTCCGCGAATGGATCGAGGCGCACCGCGATGTGCTGAAGCCCCCGGTCGGCAATGCGCAAATCTGGGAGGACGCCGACTTCATCGTGACCGTCGTCGGCGGCCCCAACCAGCGCACCGATTATCATGTCGACCCGCTCGAGGAGTTTTTCTACCAGATCGAGGGCGACATGAACCTGCGCCTGTGGACCGACGAGGGGCCAAAGGACATGCCGATCCGCGAGGGCGACATCTTCCTGTTGCCGCCGCGCGTCCCGCATTCGCCGCAGCGCCCGGTCGCGGGCAGCGTCGGCCTCGTCATCGAACGCAAGCGCCCCGACGGGCTGATCGACGCCTTCCAATGGTATTGCGACGATTGCGGCCACATCGTCCACCGCGTCGAGGTCCAGCTCCAGAGCATCGTGCGCGACCTGCCGCCGCTGTTCGAGGCCTTTTACGCGAGCGAGGCGCTGCGCACCTGCGGCAACTGCGGCACCGTCCATCCGGGCAAGGCGCGATGAGCGAGACCCACGAAGCCGTCGCCCGCCGCCTCCGCGATGCCTATGCGGGCGCGGTGGTCGCGCCGCTGCGCGATGCGCTCGAACCGACCGATGCCGCGGGCGCCTATGCGGTGCAGACGATCAACACGCGCTTCTGGGAAGCGCAGGGCCGCCGCATCGTCGGGCGCAAGGCGGGGCTGACGGCGAAGGCGGTGCAGGCGCAGCTCGGCGTCGACCAGCCCGACTTCGGCGTGCTCTTCGACGACATGCGCGTGACCGATGGCGGGCGGCTCGACCCGGCGCGGGCGATCCAGCCGAAGGCGGAGGCGGAGATCGCCTTCATCCTCGGCGCCGGCCTGCCCGATGCCAATACCACGCCCGAACAGGTCGCGGCCGCGGTGGCAAGCGTCCACGCCGCGATCGAGATCGTCGACAGCCGCATCGTCGACTGGAAAATCACCTTTGCCGACACGGTGGCGGACAATGGCTCCTCGGCCTTCTTCGTGCTCGCCGACGCCGGCCTGCCGCTCGCCGGGCTCGACCTCGAAGGCGCGGCGATGGAGATGGCGGTGAACGGCGCGGTCGCGTCGACCGGGGTCGGCGCCGCGGCGCTCGGCAATCCGCTCAACGCCGCCGCTTGGCTCGCCCAGACGCTGGCGATGCGCGGCGAGCCGCTGCAGGCGGGCGATATCCTGCTCGCCGGCGCGCTCGGGCCGATGGTCGCGCTGACGCCGGGCGACCATGTCGAGGCGCGCATCGCCGGCATCGGCACCTGCAGCTTTACGTACGAGGCATAGCGAGATGGCGAAAACCCCCAATGGCAAGACGAAAGTCGCGATCATCGGCTCGGGCAATATCGGCACCGACCTGATGATCAAGATCATGCGCCTGTCGGATATCCTCGAAATGGGCGCTTTCGTCGGCATCGATCCCGAAAGCGACGGGCTCAAACGCGCCGAACGGCTGGGCGTGCCGATCACGGCGGGCGGCCTCGACGGCCTGATCGCGCTGCCCGGCTTTGCCGATATCGCGATCGTGTTCGATGCGACCTCCGCAGGCGCCCATAAGCACCACAGCGAGGTGTTGATCGCCCACGGCAAGCGCGTCGTCGACCTCACCCCCGCCGCGATTGGTCCTTACACGATCCCGCCGGTCAACGGCGATGCGAACCTCGATGCCGCCAACGTCAATATGGTGACCTGCGGCGGGCAGGCGACGATCCCGATCGTTGCGGCGGTGAACCGCGTTGCCAAGGTGCATTATGGCGAGATTGTCGCCTCGATCGCCTCGAAGAGCGCCGGCCCCGGCACCCGCGCCAACATCGACGAGTTTACCGAGACGACGAGCGAGGCGATCATGAAGGTCGGCGGCGCGACGCGCGGCAAGGCGATCATCGTCCTCAACCCCGCCGAACCGCCGCTGATCATGCGCGATACCGTCTATTGCCTCTGCGACGACGCCGACCGCGACGCGATTGCGCAGAGCGTCGAGGATATGGTCGCCGAGGTGCAGGCCTATGTTCCCGGCTACCGGCTCAAACAGGCGGTCCAGTTCGAAAGCATCGGCAGCAACGCACCGCTGCATATCCCCGAAATGGACGGCAGCTTCACGGGGCTGAAGGTCAGCGTCTTCCTTGAGGTCGAGGGGGCGGCGCATTACCTCCCGGCCTATGCCGGCAATCTCGACATCATGACCTCGGCGGCGCTCAAGACGGCCGAGAAGATCGCGCTCCGCATGAACGAAGGAGTGGCCGCATGAGCTTTGATCCGACGACCACCAAACTCTATATCCAGGACGTCACGCTGCGCGACGGCATGCACGCGATCCGCCACCAATATGGCCTCGGCCATGTGCAGGCGATCGCGAGGGCGCTCGACCGCGCGAAGGTCGACGCGATCGAGGTCGCGCACGGCGACGGGCTGCAGGGATCGAGCTTCAACTACGGCTTCGGCGCGCACACCGACTGGGACTGGATCGGCGCGGTCGCCGAGGTGCTCGAACATAGCGTGCTGACCACGCTGTTGCTGCCCGGCATCGGCACCATCCACGACCTCAAACATGCTTATGAAATGGGCGTGCGCTCGGTCCGCATCGCGACGCACTGCACCGAGGCCGATGTCGCGAAACAGCATATCGAGTTCGCACGCGGCATCGGCATGGACGTCTCGGGCTTCCTGATGATGAGCCATATGTCGCAGCCCGAGCCGCTCGCGCAGCAGGCCAAGCTGATGGAAAGCTATGGCGCGCACTGCGTCTATGTCACCGACAGCGGCGGCGCGCTGACGATGGATCAATATGCGGCGCGGTTGCAGGCCTATGATCGCGTACTCAAACCCGAAACCCAGCGCGGCGTCCACGCGCACCACAACCTCAGCCTCGGCGTCGCGAACAGTATCGTCGCGGTGCAAAATGGCGCGGTGCGCGTCGACGCGAGCCTCGCCGGCATGGGCGCGGGCGCGGGTAATGCCCCGCTCGAAGTGTTCATCGCCGCGGCTGACGTCCACGGCTGGAACCATGGCTGCGACCTTTATGCGCTGATGGATGCGGCCGAGGACCTTGTCCGCCCGCTGCAGGACCGCCCGGTGCGCGTCGACCGCGAGACGCTGACGCTGGGATACGCCGGGGTCTACTCCAGCTTCCTCCGCCATGCCGAAAAAGCCGCCGCCGAGCATGGGCTCGATACCCGCGCCATCCTCGTCGAACTCGGACGCCGCAAGATGGTCGGCGGGCAGGAGGATATGATCGTCGACGTCGCGCTCGACATGTTGAAGCAATAGCCGCCGATCGGCCGCCGGTTCAGGGCGCGATCGCCAGCCCGTCGCCGTTGTTGCCCGCGCCGATCCGCCGCAGCACCGCGCCGCTTGCGACATCGATCTCGGCGATCTTGTCGTGCCCCGTCTCGGCGGCATAGAGGCGCGTCGAATCGCCGCTGAACAGCAAGGTCACCTGCCCCGCGGCGGCGTCGCCCGACACCTTGATCGTGCGCAGCAGCGCGCGCGTTTCGGCGTCGAACAGGCTGATCGTGCCGCTCGCGATATTGCTCGTCGCAATGAGCTTGCCGTCGGGGCTTGCCAATACGCGGACCGCCACCGGGTCGGCCGGCTGCTCGGCGATCTTTGCGCTTGTCGCCGTATCCCACACCGACACCCGCGGCGCGTCGAGGTCGCCGACCCACAGTTCGCGCCCGCCCTTCGCCAGCGCCAGCCCCTCGGGCTTGCCGCCGATGGTCAGGTCGCGCAGCTTCTTGCCATCCTGCAAGTCGAGCACGCTCACCGTCCCCGATCCGATATTGGCGACATAGGCGGTGCGGTTGTCGGGCGCGACGGCAACCATGTGCGACCCTTTCTGCCCGGTCGAAATCGAGGTGACCGAGCCGTCGGGCGCCACGACCGCGACCGACTCGCTGCCTTCGGTGGTCGCGACGAGCCGCCCGTCGGACAGCCACAGCAGCCCGTGCGGCCGCTGGTTCGGGCTGAGGTCGATCGTCTTCAGCTTGGTCCGCGCCGCGACGTCGAAAATGTCGATCGTCGTGCCGCCATAGGCGACCACCGCCGCCTGCTTGCCGTCGGGCGAGATTGCGATCTCGTGCGGCATCTTGCCCGTCGGCAGCCGCGCGATTTCCTCGCCCGACGCCAGCGCGATGACGCTCAGCGTGTCCTCGCTCTTGTTGCCGACCAGCAAGGTTTCCGCCGCCGCGGGCGTCATCGGCACCAGCAACGGGCAAAGCAGGAGGGCAAGGGCACGGCGCATGGCAGGACTCCGGTTGGACCGATCCAGCCTACCGTACCGCGCCGTTCAGGCAAGCGCCGATGCATGACGTTTTGTTAACTGGGCTCGATCCGCCGGCCGCCATAGCCCTCGCCGCGGCGGCATGTTGCGCCGTCGTCAAAAGGGGAGGGAAGCATGGGGCTGCCAGCCATCGATATCGATGCCTTGCCGCTGCTCGACACTGCGGTCGGCCTGTTCGGCTCGCTTGTCGCGCAGACGAAGCCAGGCTCGTCGACGTTCGAGGTGACCGTCACCGTCGTCCTGATCATCTACGACTGAAAAGAGGGGCGCGGGCGGCCCCGGTTCCGCCCGCGCCACCTTTGGACCATGACCGCATGACCCCTTCCCGCCACGACCATTTTCCCGTCGCCGATCTGCCGCGCCGCCAGCGCATGCGCGCTGCCGCCACCGCGCTCGCCGGGCGCTGGCAGGCGGAGGACGAGGCGCCGGGCGGGCTCCTCGCTGCGATGCGCGCGGCCGAAGGCCTGCCCCCCGACGCGGCGCTCGCCGCGCTGGCGCCCTGGCTCGCCGACACCGGCTGGCTCGGCGCGCGGCTCGACGCCGCGCTTGCCCTCCTCGCCGCCGACCCCTTCGCCCGCCCGCCGCTCCGCCCTGTCGGCGGCGGCGCGCTCGCCGGCATATTGCTCGCCGAAGCCAGGAATATCCGCGTCACCCTGCTCGTTCGCCCGTTCGAGGCACAGGGCGCGAGGGAGACCGGCGATGCAGAGCTCGCCCTGTTCGCACCGGGCCGCGCGCGCCTCCGCATCCTCCACGCCGGCGGTGCCGCGATCCGGCTGCACCATGTCGCGGTGAGCGCGGCAGAGCAGGCGGGCGGCTTCACCGCCGGTGCCGCCAAATCCTGCATCACCGCGCCGCCGCGCCCGCTGGTCGATGGCGAGACGCTGACGCTCGACACCGCGCGCGAGGCGATATCGCTGACGGGCGGCGATGGCGACGTGCTGATGCTCGAAATCGCGGTCCAGCCGCCGTCGCCGCTTCCGGTGCGCGCCTATGATGTCGCGAGCGGCCGTCTCGCGCATGTCTCGGCCTCGCGCCGCGACAGCAGTTTTCGCGGCATGGCGCTCGCGCTGCTCCGCACCCTCGGACGCCGCGATGCCGCACCGCTGTTTGCCGCCGAAACGCGGAGCGAAGATTTCGCTGCACGCTGGACCGCGATGCGCGAATTGGTCGCGCTCGACCCCGCCGCCGCGCAGCCGCTGCTCGCGGCGATGGCGGCAGCGGACCCGCATCCCGAGGTCCGCCGTGCCGCTGCGGCGACCCTCGCGCTCTATTCTCCCCTCCCGCTTGCGGGAGGGGTCGGGGGAGGGGCTGTCGAAAGCCGGGGTAGCATCGCGGAGGGCAGCCCATGCCCCGCCTGATCGACCCGCCTGCCGGCCCGGCCTATGACCTCGAAGAAGTCGCCGCGCGCCTCGACGAAAGCGGCGTCGACCTCGCCGACGAAGCCAGCCTCGCGCGCTGCGCCGCCCTGCTTGCGGGGCTGCAACGCAACCGCGACTTCCTCGCCGACCGGGTGATCGCCGAGCTCAAGGCGAGCTACCGCGACCAGCTCGAAACCAACCGCTATTCGGCGCAGGTCTTCCTGCTTCATCGCAGCCCGCGCGGCTATTTCCTCCGCGCCAACCTCTGGCCCGCCGAGCGCTGGCGGCGGTGGCGGAGGGCGAGGGCAGGACAGCGGTGCTGGAACGGGGGGTGGGGGATATCGACGCGCGGGTGCGGGACGATTGCGCGCGGTGGCTGGCGTTCAGGTCTTAGGCCGTCGCCGTCGAACTCCCATCACCAGCTTTGCCATCACCTTTGAACTTGCAGTTGCGATGAGATCTGCGTCGGCTGTTCTTGCGGTAACGAGTTCCGCGACAATGCGCTGCCGCTCAAGTAAGAGCGACTGAAGTTTCGCAGTCAGGGCCGTTGCTTCGGCTTCGTCGTAAGCCACAAAGAGTGTCCGGCCTCTCGGGCCGATCTTCGCAATTGCGCTTACGAGCTCCGCTTGAGCAGGGTTGCGCGTGGCAATCATTTGGCCCCCGCGCATCCCGCCAAATCGTACGCCGGTTGTTGCTAGGTCAATGACGACTTCTGGTTCTCCCGTAACCGGAATCATTTTTCCGTCGCCCGGCGCGGTGCCGCGAATCATGTCGGAATACGAGATTAGGAGACGGGGATAATCGGACTCGATTTCCGCGAAAACATCATTCGCCACCGTTTCGGCGCCGAGCGTACCGGCGTTAGCTGTGGCACGCCGATTATCTTGAGCCTCTTCTTCCCGTGAACGCACCGCTTCAAAGTGGTCGCGCAAATGCGCGTATAGCGATGAGCGCAGCCGCTGACGTTCTGGAGCGCTTGTAACGCCGAGCATCTCAAGCACAGCGTCGTCCAGTTCTTGCCGATCCACCATATCGAGCTCGGAGGTGTCGTCGAGAGTTGCAAGTTCGGCCTCTCGTCCGCGCTGAACCAGTCGCCGCTTGGCCATTCTGCGAGCCGACAACTGTCCGATAACATTCCGCTTCAGAAGTTCGCGCATCGCGATATCGATACGCTTCGCGATTTTTGGGGAAGTCTGCGTCCAATCGGGAACCAACATCATATTGACGTCAATGACTTCGGTTTTCAGATTGCCCTCGACGCCAACTGGGCGCCCGAACATGTGTTTTGACAATAGCACTAGGCTTGAGTTCAAAATGCCCGCGATGACCACGTCGCTGCTCTCGACGCGAGGGTCGACGGTATAAAGATTGCAATTCACGGGGCGACGGTCCGGATTGAGCGGGGCGCAATGACGGTACTGGTGCGCCTTGGACCACAATACCGGCGCCTCGCGATATTGTGTAAGATCATACCAAGGCCGTGCTCGGCCTCGGGCCGCGCAAGTCGCACCTTGATGAAAATGATGGCTTTCTCCCCAATCAATATATCGATCGACATGTGTGCCGCCGATCGAGTCCCTCGGCTCGCTGATCATCAGCGCGAGTTTGTCACAATGATTTTCCGAAATACTATACGCGTCAATATCCATGAGGCTATGTACGATTGGCTTTAGGTATCGGGCCTCAATCGGATGAACTTCCCCGTTACCGGTTTTTGCCAAAACGACAGTGCCAGCAAGTACTTCTGTTCGAGAGACGCCGTAGTGTTGCTCAAATGAGATATCATCTGCTACTTCGGTCAAAGCTTGGGTCGAATAATCAGAGACATAGAAGAACGCGTCGCAACCGGACTTCACGCCAAAGCGCACGTCCGCCAGCTCTCCGAGAGGCCGCCACTTTCCTCCACCGGTAGAAAGGAGTTCTTCCCAGACATCTGGAGCACGAAGAGGAATGCCCCATTTGCCGCCAGCATATTCCGGCCGCCCGCGCGTTCTTTCTCCGAGCAGGACTCCGGCCATCCTGAGATCGCCTTGACGTTCGACACGAACGCGCCACCCCTCTCCGTCATAATCTGCGCTTCAATCCATGATAGCGTCGCGAAAACGGTCAGCTGCATCGAGTTGTCCCGCAGTCGTGTCGTCATGTTGTAGCAGCGATGATATGGGCTGCCTCAATTCGACAAAGCGAATCATGTTATTATCGCGTTGTTCTGGGTCGGCTTCTCTTGTTGCCAAGGCTGCGACGGTTTGAACCCTCGCACCGACGAACCACGGCTCGTCCCTGCTCTCAATGATCGCCTCAATCCGAAAGTTTTCGAGGAGCCAAGCCTGCAGGGCAAAGCCATAATCGGCATCGAGCCATTGGCTCGATGCCAAAAACCCCAGTTTGGCGTCTGGGGCCATAAGCGCCAGTGCTTGACCCCAAAAGTAGACGTGCAAATCGGCGCGCCCCGTCGGCGTTAGTCCGCCCATCCGCGCAACATTTCGATATTCGGCCTTCTGATCGGAGCTTAGATCCTCTTGGCGGACATAGGGTGGGTTTCCTACGATCGCGTCAAATCTGGGTACGGTCACCGTTTGAGTTCCGCCGTCGCGCGGTAGCCGCATAAAATCGCCACCTGAACGCAAGGCAAAGAAATCTCGCCGAACGACGCGTGGATAGTTGCCATCTTCCACCAAATCGCGCGTTGCCAGATTGATCGTGCTCAAATGAGCAGCAAAAGGCGAAATATCCGTTCCGTAAATGGTTTCGAGTAATGCGGTGTGGCCTAACCGAGGGGCCAAATATTTCTTGCGCGCGTAGGCACGTACCAAGAAAGTGCCTCCGCCACACCCCGGATCGAGGACCTTTGCGTCGCCTTTCGAAATGGCAAAAGAATTGATAAGGTCGACGACTTCTGGGCGGGTGTAATATTGGCCATATTTATGCCGCTCTTCGGGATCGATAAGCCGCTCAAAAATGCGACCAATTACGTCATAGTCGAGCTTCGACAGGTCGAAGCGATCAAGCTGCCGCACAAAGGCGCGCCAACCGTCTACGACATTGTCGTCATAGAACGGAAGCCTAGAGCCGATGTCCGCTCCTGGGTTTCCGAAGACCGTTTCATAGTCGCCTGTGACATGGCGAGCTTCGTCGAAGAAGCCACCGAAACGGGAAAATACGGCCTCTCCGCTTGCTTCATCTTCGGGAATTTCGAGCGACGGTAGTTCGGTGTATCGCTTTCGGAGCGCGTCATAAAAGACGAGCTTATTGGCTATGGCATAGCAAGCAAATTTAGCCGCACGCCCGAGCAATTCGCTTCGATCGCCAACGAGAATCCACCCTTGAGCATCGCGCATCCAGCGATCGATCGCCCCTCTTTGCGATGCGTTGCCATCTCGCCTTAGCAGCTCGAATTTTGCGCCCAAAACTGGCCATGCCAGAAAGCTGTCGAACGCGTGCACGAAATACTCGTCCGGAGCCCTTTGGGGCAAATCGGTTTCGCCCCGGAACACACGCATAAAGTCAATGAAAAATCGCTCAATGCCATCCCGCAACTCTGCAATGAATCGAGGATTGGTAAGGTCAGTTTGACGGCGAAGCGAACTGACGGGAAATGTCTTAAAGCCTCTCGGCTGGCCGAGATCTCCAAATGAATCGGTCTTCCAAAGAACGAGCTCATTGAGGTTCCAAGTAAAGAACCAAGGGCTACCGGCTGCCAGTGCCTTCGCGCGTGCATCGACTACCGTCGTCTCTACGAACGGAGACGCGCCGTCGGCCGCCCAAGGCACTTTAACCTCGCCGGTTAGGCAGGCTTTGCCGGATCGATCGAGAACGGTCAGATCTCTCCGCTTCAAGCTACTTTGAGTGCGTTGCTCCAATTTTACCGAAGCAAATGGAGAACTCCCGCCATGCGCAGCCAAAAGCGCATCCATCCAAGATTTTGCGTCGCCAACGACTGTCCATTCGGTTTCGAGCTGCGCTACGTTCATACTGGGCGCCATCACCCAACTGGGGGCCGTTGGCAAGCGGCGGATTCTTCCGGAGTGATCGAAGCCGCGAATGTATGGCGGATCATCTAGAAATCGCTTTCCTACATCATCCCGCCATGCCAGCTTCGCGTTTCCGGCTCTTTGACTCGTCCAGATCCGCTGCCCAGCCGCCGCGCGAAACATCGCGTCCGCGTACGATCTTTACGATCTTTCGCCCGCCCGCGCCGTGGGTGACCTTCGCGACCTTTGGCTCATGACTAAAGCGACAAAGGAGACAGTTTCACGCTGCTCATGCCTATCCTTTGTCTCCTTAAAGCCGCACAGGCCCCGGAATGCGCCCGTCGATGCGGGGTTTTTGTGGCTTTAAGAGCTTGCTGACAGCGCCGCAAACCCCTGCTAGGGCGCCGCGATGACCACGCCCTTGTCCCACATCCGCAATTTTTCGATCATCGCGCACATCGACCATGGCAAGTCGACGCTCGCCGACCGGCTGATCCAGTTCACCGGCGGGCTCACCGCGCGCGAAATGTCGGCGCAGGTGCTCGACAATATGGATATCGAGAAAGAACGCGGGATCACGATCAAGGCGCAGACGGTGCGCCTGAAATACAAGGCGCACGACGGCGAAACCTATGAGCTGAACCTGATGGACACGCCGGGCCATGTCGACTTCGCCTATGAAGTCTCGCGCAGCCTCGCCGCGTGCGAGGGCGCCTTGCTCGTCGTCGATGCCGCGCAGGGGGTGGAGGCGCAGACGCTCGCGAACGTCTATCAGTCGATCGAGCATGATCACGAGATCGTGCCGGTGATCAACAAGATCGACCTGCCCGCCGCCGACGTCGACAAGGTGAAGGCCGAGATCGAGGATATCATCGGGCTGCCCGCCGACGACGCGGTGCTCGCCAGCGCCAAGTCGGGGATCGGCATCGAGGAATGCCTCGAGGCGATCGTGACCAAGATCCCGCCGCCGAAGGGCGACGCCGCGTCGCCGCTGCTCGCGATGCTCGTCGACAGCTGGTACGACCCTTATCTCGGTGTCGTCATCCTTGTCCGCGTCGTCGATGGCGTGCTGAAAAAGGGTCAGCAGATCAAGTTCATGCAGGCGGGCACCACCCATCTGATCGACCGCGTCGGCTGCTTCACCCCGAAGCGCGAGGAGCTGACCGAGATCGGCCCCGGCGAGATCGGCTTCATCACCGCGCAGATCAAGGACGTCGCGCAGGCGCGCGTCGGCGACACGGTGACCGACGCCAAGAAGCCCGCCGCGGCGCCGCTGCCGGGGTTCAAGGAAGTCCAGCCGGTCGTCTTCTGCGGCCTGTTCCCGACCGACGCGAACGACTTCGAGAAATTGCGCGAGAGCATCCAGAAGCTGCGCCTCAACGACGCGAGCTTCTCGTTCGAGATGGAAAGCTCGGCCGCGCTCGGTTTCGGCTTCCGCTGCGGCTTCCTCGGCCTCCTCCACCTCGAGATCATCCAGGAGCGGCTGACGCGCGAATATGACCTTGACCTGATCACCACCGCGCCGTCGGTGGTGTACAAGCTGAAGCTCGGGCACACGAAGAATGAGGCGGCGAAGGAGATCGAACTCCACAACCCCGCCGACATGCCCGACCCGAACCGCATCGACGAGATCGAGGAGCCGTGGATCGAGGCGGTGATCTACGTGCCCGACGATTATCTGGGGCCGATCCTGAAGCTGTGTCAGGACCGCCGCGGGGTGCAGAAGAACCTGACTTATGTCGGCGGCCGCGCGCAGATCACCTATGAACTGCCGCTCAACGAGGTGGTGTTCGATTTCTACGACCGGCTGAAGAGCATCAGCCGCGGTTACGCGTCGTTCGATTATCACCAGATCGGCCACCGCGCCGGCGATCTCGTCAAGATGAGCATTCTCGTCAACAACGAACCGGTCGATGCGCTCTCGATGATCGTCCACCGCGGCTCGGCGGAAAGCCGTGGCCGCGGCATGTGCGAGCGGCTGAAGGACCTAATCCCGCGTCACATGTTCAAGATCCCCATCCAGGCGGCAATCGGCGGCAAGGTGATCGCCCGCGAAACCATCGCCGCGCTCCGCAAGGACGTGACCGCCAAATGTTACGGCGGCGACGCGACCCGCAAGAAGAAGCTGCTGGAAAAGCAGAAAGAGGGCAAAAAGCGGATGCGCGAATATGGCAATGTGAACATTCCGCAGGAGGCGTTTATCGCCGCGCTGCGGATGGGGGATGATGCCTGATTCAGCGGTTACGGCGTAGCGCGCCCCTCCCACCGCCATGCGGCGGCAGGAGGGTGATAGCGTGGACCCGGGTTGCAGAGATCACCCGGTTCCACAGAAGCAAGCATAAGATGCGCGCTGCGTCGGCGCGGTGACTGCGGTCACAACACGACTGAATGGTCTAACACCACGAAAAAGGGCGCCGCGGACAAGTCGGCGGCGCCCCACTTCCGATCCCTCGTGGGAGGGGTGGAAGGTTATTTCTTGGCTTCGGCGGGCGGCTGGGTGTCGCCGACGCCGGTTTCCGACGGTGCGATCTCGCCATTGTCGTCCATCGCGTTGGCCTTTTCCTCTCCCTGTTCTTCGACGACGTCGGCCTTCTTTTCCATGGCTTCCTTGGCCGGACCTTCGGGCATGGCGTCGGCCTGATCGTCGATGGCGTCGGCCTGTGCCTCGGCCTGATCCTCTACCTTGTCGGCGGCGGGGCTCTGACAAGCGCCGAGCGCAAGGGCCGACGTGGCGGCGAGAGCGATAACG
Organism: Sphingopyxis macrogoltabida; assembly: GCF_001307295.1. Taxonomy (NCBI): domain Bacteria; kingdom Pseudomonadati; phylum Pseudomonadota; class Alphaproteobacteria; order Sphingomonadales; family Sphingopyxidaceae; genus Sphingopyxis; species Sphingopyxis macrogoltabida. Next base: position 165,339 of record NZ_CP012700.1, read on the forward strand.
AACTTACGCATATTGAGTGACTCCCAAAGTTGACTCTGGGGCTTAACGCGGGATGAACGTCAGGGTTGCGAAGTTTCTGCTGTCGATGGCAAATGGAATTGATTTTGCTTGTAAAAATTCATGACGGCGAGGCCCGTATGCGTTCGCCAGGCAAAAAAGAGGGCGCCGAAGCGCCCTCTTCTTTCAGGTTGCGCAGAGCCTGCGTCAGAAGCGCTGCTGGCGCTCGTACAGGTCGCGGTAATGCTGGATGCGCGTGACGCGCAGCCCCGGCATGCCGCTGCGATCGATCGACCGCTGCCAGCTCGCAAACTCCTCGAGCGTCAGGCTGTAGCGCTCGCACGCTTCGTCGACGGTCAGCAGGCCGCCATTGACGGCTGCAACGACCTCCGCCTTGCGGCGTACGACCCAGCGCGTCGTGGTCGCGGGGGGCAGCGAGTCGAGCGTCAGCGGCTCCCCGAGGGGGCCGATGACCTGCGCGGGCCGGATTTTCTGGTTTTCAATCATGTTCATTCCATCGTTTCAACGTCGGGGGGATCGGGTTGACCGACGCCGACCGGTTTAATTCAGAGGGATTCAACATCGGCTGAAATCCTCTGGTAAACAGGCTGTTCATAGTTTCGGGCAGGGCGTTCACATCGCGGGACAGGTCGAAGAAACGGACCGGCCGCGGCGCGTTTCCTTGCCCGTCGGCGGCTGCGCCGCCGAGATAATGACGAAGCGCGCCGACCCTTGCGGCGTGCGATTCGCGATTCGACCGCGTCTGCAGCAGCCGGACGGTCGGCAGCATCGCCTGACGCGCGCTCGATACAGCCAGGATGATGTCGAAACCGGGGTTCGACAGGCTGGCCGCACCGGCGATGCGCGGAAGATCGGATGGGGCAAGGTTCATATCGACTCGTCTAGCGGAGACGGCCTAAGGTCCAGTAAATGCCCATTTCAGGCCTTGTTAGCGAAGCTTAACCCCCGTCAATATTTTGACGCGTGCGGCAGAAAAGCTGGTATTTTTGCGCGCCCATCACTAGATGGCGCGCATCATGGCCACCGCATTTTCCCCCACCGGGCTCGCCCGGGGCGACTTCCAGCTCGATGATCCGCTGAAGGACCGGCGGATCGTCGTTGCGATGTCGGGCGGAGTCGATTCGAGCGTGGTCGCGGCGCTGGCTGCGCGGTCGGGTGCCGAGGTGATCGGCGTGACGCTGCAGCTTTACGATCATGGCGCGAAGGCGAAGCGGGTCGGGGCCTGCTGTGCCGGGCAGGATATCCGCGACGCCCGTGCGGTTGCCGACCGGCTGGGCTTTGCGCATCATGTCTATGATCATGAAAGCCGCTTTCGCGACACGGTGATCGACCAGTTTGCCGACGAATATCTGAGCGGCAGGACGCCGATCCCGTGCGTCCGCTGCAACATGGGGGTGAAGTTCACCGACCTGTTCCGGCTGGCGAAGGACCTCGGTGCCGACTGTCTGGCGACCGGCCATTATGTGCGGCGGGTGATGGGGCCCGCGGGCGCCGAGCTGCACCGCGCCGTCGATCCGGCGCGCGACCAGAGTTATTTCCTGTTCGCGACGACGCAGGACCAGCTCGACTTTCTGCGCTTCCCGCTCGGCGGCCTCGAAAAGAGCGTCGTGCGCGAAATCGCGCGTGACCTCGGACTCGGTGTTGCGGGCAAACCCGATAGTCAGGATATCTGCTTCGTCCCCGACGGCGATTATGCGACGCTGGTCAGGAAGCTGCGCCCCGAAGCGGACGACCAGGGCGATATCATCCATGTCGACGGCACGGTGCTGGGCGCACACAAGGGGCTCATCCACTACACCGTCGGCCAGCGGCGGGGGATCGAGATCGGCGGGCAGGCCGAGCCGCTCTATGTCATCCGACTCGATGCCGAAGCGAAGCAGGTGGTCGTCGGACCGCGCCGCGCGCTCGCGGTGTCAGGGGCCCGGCTGGGCGAAGCGAATTGGCTGGGCGATGTCGAAGGCCGCGAGGTGCTGGCGAAGGTCCGGAGCATGGCGCGACCGGTAGCGGCGCGGGTGACCGGCGACCGGCTGATCTTCGCAGCACCGGAATATGGCGTCGCCCCGGGGCAGGCGGCGGTGATCTATGACGCCGCCGACGAGAGCCGCGTGCTCGGCGGCGGCTGGATCGAAGCGACCTTCGCGTCGGAATAGATTGAACTTCTCCCCGCAATGCCGCAGCTTCGGCGGTAAGGGAGAAAAACCATGATCAACTGGGTTTTGCGCGGCGCGGTCCTGCTGTGGGCGGTCTTTTTCGTCATCGTCGGCATGCGGGGATTGTTCGATCCTCTGAGCTATACCGAAACCTTCGGTATCCTCGTCGAGGGTACGGCGACCAACACGATCCGCGCCGACCTGTCGGCCTTTTTCCTTGTCGCCGCGGGCGCCGCGGCGCTCGGCGCGCTGGTGCCGGGCTGGCTGCGGGCTTTGCTGGTCCCCGCTGCGCTCTACGGCACGGCGCTCGCGGGCCGCTTGTTCGGCGCGGCGAGCGGCGATCCGGTCAATTCGGGCATCGTCCAGGCAATGATCGTCGAGGCGCTATCTGTGGCGCTGATGGTTGGGAGCTGGTGGGTGTTGTCGCGCCCGGCGATCGGCTGGAACACCGATGGGGCGAGCGACCCCGAAGGGACTTCGGTGCATTAAGGCGGAGAAATCGTCGATCCTGTCCTTTCCGTCGGGACTGGGCTATCATCCGCGCGGGTCGCTCCTTGTTTCCAGTGATGGAAGGAGAAACCATGATGTCTGACGACGACAAGCGAGGCGGTCCGGATCGACGATCGGACGAGCGGCGGATCGCCGACGATCCTGGGTACAAGGGCCCCGAACGTCGCAAGGGCGACCGCCGGTCGGGTAAGGATCGCCGGGCGCCCTGAAACCGGGCAGGCCGATCCTGCCGTTCGAGGAGGATTGCCATGACCGAACCGCGCGTACCGCGCCTGACCGTCGATATCGTGTCGGACGTCATGTGCCCTTGGTGCATCATCGGCTGGCTGAAGTTCGAGCGGGTGATGGCGCATTTTGCGGGACGTTTGGACTTTCGCGTCCAGTGGCATCCGTTCGAGCTCAACCCCGACATGCCGCCGGAGGGCGAGGACGCCGCTGCGCATGTCATGCGCAAATATGGCATCAGCGCCGACCAGAGCCGCGCGAACAGCGGGCGGATGGCGGGGATTGCCGCCGAGCTTGGCTTTATCTTCAACCGCGGGCCGGATTTCCGGATGCGCAACAGTTTCGATGCGCATCGCCTGCTGACCTGGGCAGGGGCGCTCGAAGACCCCGAGCAGGAAGCGGCGACCGGCGTGCAAACGGCGCTGAAGCTCGCATTGTTTCGCGCCCATTTCACCGACAATCGCGATGTCGGCGACCCGGAGGTGCTGGCCGACGTCGCGGCCTCGGCCGGGCTCGACCGGACGCGGGCGGCGGCGATTCTCGCGAGCGGCGAATTCGGCGAGATGGTGCGCACCGAGGAAGCCTATTGGGCCGACCAGAATATCACCGGCGTCCCCGCCTTCATCCTCGCCGGACGGATGCTGATCCCCGGCGCGCAGGACCCCGAAGCCTTTATTCGCGTTATCGAAAATAAGGTGCTGGCGAGCGCCGGTTGAGGAACTGCGGCGGGCGGACGGGCGTTTTCAGGCCATCCCCCTTGCCCGCGCGGGCTTTCCGGTCCGGCGGGCCCAGCTATGGAGCCGGTCATGGCCGATACCCCGCGCAAGCCCGAAGCGGACGCCCCCGAGGCGCTCAACCGCGAGCAGCAGGACGAAGAGGCGCAGGCACAAACCGTCGCCGAGGCGGCGCGGCGTGAACGCCGGCTGGAAGACAGCGACAAGGTCAAGAGCCGCGACGAGAGCGACGACGCACAGGATCTGGTCGATCATATGCGCCAGATGGAGCGGTCGGGCCGGGCCGACATGGATGCCTATCGCGGCGAGCGCAGCGACGACGATGAGGATGGCGAACTCGGCGAAGAGGGTATCGAGGATGACGGGCCGCGCGGCGCGCCCTGAGCCGGTGTTAACGCGAATCCACCGTTAGACTATGGCACCATCGCGGACGAGTTTCTGATCCTTTCCTGCCATAGCGGTGGTGCCTTGTTGCGATTTCGCTAACCGCCGCGTGGCAGTGTGAACGGTATGGCCCGCCGTTCCTCTTATCCATCCGCCCGACGCTATCGACACCCCGGTCGCAAGAGAAGCTCATATCATCGCCGCGGCAGAGCGGGGTTTGCCTTTTGGCTTTTGATTGCGATCGCGGGCGGGTTCGGCGGCACGTTGGCGGCGCTTCAATTCGTCGCGAGCCACGAGGCGCGCGCGAGCGGCCTCGCGATTCTGAAAGGCCAGCTCACGAATGCGCCGTCCGATCGGCTGAGTGCGCGTTTCGGCGTCTGTCACAGCGGCGGCGGACGCAACTGCGTGGTCGATGGCGACACATTCTGGTTCGAGGGCGAGAAATACCGGATTGCCGATATCGATACGCCCGAAACCCATCCCGCGCGCTGCGCCGAGGAGGCGGCGCTCGGTGCTGCTGCGACGGAACGATTGAACGGCCTGCTAAACGCGGGCGAGTTCAGTCTCGATGCGGCCGATCGCGACGTAGACATCCACGGTCGCAAACTGCGTATCGTGACGCGCGGCGGCGAGAGTATCGGCGAGCGGCTGGTAGCCGAAGGGCTTGCCCGGCCATGGCAGGGGCGTCGCCGTCCGTGGTGTTGACGGGCTGCGGCGTCAGTCTTCGGGCGCGGTCTCGGCCGGCGCGTCGGGATCCACCCACGGCCCTTCGTCGCGAAGCGGCTTGTTCGGGCCGGCGAGCTGGCGAGCGACGTCGGCGGCGAGCAACTGCGCCACCGGATCGCCATCTTTGGCCGCCCATTCATCCCGGCGGGCCGCGAGCGCTGTCGTGCGCTCGCCTTCGGGAAGCTTTGCGACATCGATGTAGAAGCGCACCGCCTGAAGCCAGGGCGTGTCGTCGGTCAGCACATCCTCCGCCCAGCGGCTGAACGGACCGCCCGCGGGCACCCATTGACCCTCGCGTCGGTCGAGAAAGAAGAGCAGGCGCGATCCTTTCGGCACCATATAGCGGATGCAGCCGCCGATCTGCGCGAGCGGATGGGCGTTTTCGAGATCGTAGGGGTTGCTGAGAATCGCGAAGCGGTCGGGTGCGAGGGCGATCGGCAGCGTTGCGGGGGCGTTTGCGAGGTCGCCCTTGAGCGCTGCGATCGGTTTGATGTCGATCCGCATGGTATCGGGCCCGTCGACCGCATCTATCGGGGTGCCGCCGGTGACCGTCGCGAGCAGGATCATGTCGGCCCCGGCGACAAGTTCCATATTGGTCGGCACGGCATAGCCGGGGGCAGGCGAGCAGGCGAAGGCGGGAAGGGGCGCAGCGGCGAGCGCGAACACGGCGAACGGAAGGAGGAAACGCATCGCACCAGGCTAGCGCGCCGGGGGACGCTTGAAAAGCGGCGCGGCTTTCGGGCGGCCTGTCGGATGCCGGGAGCCAAGCGGGATTTAGCGCGTATGGTGCGTACGTCCGCAGGATTGCTGCGGAGCGCCGAGGAGAATGACCATGGCCGAACATGACCATAGCGCGATCAAGGAACATATGAACGTCGTGGGCGCCGACGGCGTCCATCTGGGCACCGTCGACCATCTCGACGGCGAGCGGATCAAGCTGACCAGGGCTGACAGCCCGCAGGCCGAGGACGGACAGGGCGGCAAGCACCATTATATTCCCGCCGGCCTCGTCGCATCGGTCGATGGCGATACGGTGCGCCTGTCGGCGACCGCCGCCAACGCAGCCGAATTGTTCGAGGAAGCCGAATAGCGGCGACAACCAATAACCAGAGGGCCGATGGCGCAATCCGGCGCCGCGGCACTGAAACTGGCCCGCCCCGTCGCCCCCGGGGCGGGCCATTTTCTTTGGCGCATCGCTATACCGGTGCCACCAATGGACTATGGGTGATTTTTCAACGCTCTGCCGTTATGGAAGGGGCGATGGGAAGCGAGGGGGAAGATCGGGCGCCGTGGGCGCGCGCGGGGCGGGTTGTCGCCGCGCTGCTGCTGTTCGCGGCCGGCTATGCCATCGCCAACCGTTATCCGCTGACATACAATGTGCTTTATCGCCATGCGGCGGGCGACGCCGAAAGCGCGGTGCGCGCAATGCTGTTCGTCGGCCTGCAGGGCGGCATATTGCTGATCGCGCTGGCGTTGCTGCCAGGCCGCTGGGCAGCGCTGCTGCTGGCGCTTGCGGGGACGTCGATCCTCATCAACCATGGCTATAGCGGAATCGTCGGCGAGCCGGTCGACGGCGGCACGCTGGCGTGGATGATCGCCGAGATCGGGCAGGCGGGCAATGCGGCGGGCGAGTTCGCCACGCCGCTGCTGCTCGCCGGCGCACAGACGGCGGCGGCGCTGGCGCTGCTCGCGGCGGCGCGCTGGCTGCTCCGCAGCGCGATGACGCTGCCATGGGGGCGCGGGATCGCGGCGGGCGTGATCGCGCTGCTCGCCCTCCCTTCGCTGCTTTATCGTACGGCCGACCTGTGGCCCGAAGCGGCCGAGCGTAACATTCCGGGCCTCGGCTGGGACCTGCTGACCGCGCCCGCCCCGCCGCCGCGCGCCGCGCCCGAACTCACGCCCGATCCGGCCATCCAGGCGCCGCGCCATATCGTCTGGCTGATCGACGAAAGCGTCGCTGCGGAACCGTTCACACGGCTGATCGCGCCGAAACTTGCGGCGGTGCCGCATGTCGACTTCGGGGTCGCGGCGGCGCTCGGCAATTGCAGCGCCCCGGCACAGGTCGCGCTGCGGTCGGGGGTGGATGTTCGCCGCGCGTCGCCGGCGATCGACCTGCGCCGGACGCCGTCGATCTGGGCCTATGCGAAGCGCGCCGGCTATCGCACGATGCTGATCGACGGGCAGACGTCGGGCGCGCCGCAGAATCTGCTGCTGGCGCCCGAACGCGCGCTGATCGACGATTTCCGGCCGATGCCCGGCGGCATCGACACCGATTTGAAGATCGCCGATGCGCTGAACCGGCAGATGAGGGCGCCGGGGCGGCGCTTCACGCTCGCGGTGCTGCGCGGCGTCCATTTCCAGTATCGCGACCATTATCCGGCGGGGGCGATCCCCGCGGACTCGCCCGCGGCGCTGCAATATGACACGGCGCTGGGCTGGTCGAAGGGGCGGTTCTTCGAGCGGCTGTTGGCGAGGGTCGATCGCGACACGGTGGCGGTCGTCTACACCTCCGACCATGGCCAGAACCTGACCCCCGGCGCGCTGCCGCACTGTAGCCGCGAGGCGGTGCGCGACGAGTTTCGCGTTCCGCTGCTCGCCTTTCTTCCCGATGCGCTCGCGGCGCGCTATGCCGCCGCGCCGCGCGAAGGCCACTCGGCGAGCCAGATCTTTCCCGCGACGCTCGGCTGGATGGGCTATGATCCCGCCAAGGCTACCGCGCTCTATGACAACGACCTAACCGAGCCGACTGCGCGCTATGTGTGGTTCGGGCGGACGGTGATCCCGATGGTCAGCGACACACAGGTGTCGCTGACCGCCGGGACCGCCTTTCCGGGTAACTAGCGGGTTTCGGCCGCCGCGCCGGCCTCGGAGCGCGCCTTGAGCTCGGTCTTGGGCAGCTTGGTCACCAGCCCGTGCGCGGCGCCTTCGGCGTGGCTGTAGAGCGACGACAGCGGCACATTATAAAGCTTGCCGCCATCGACGACGATCGCCTGATCGCCGTCGATGCTCTGGACGGTGCCGACGCTGTTGCCCGTGCTGTCGCTCACCTGCGCGCCGGCACGGACATCCTCGCGTGCCGCGAGCTTGAGCTTGGTCGCATCGACCGTATGGTTGACGCCTTCATCGACGCGATCGACGGTCTGGCCGACGCGGTCGGTTACCGCGCCGACGGTGCCGGCGGGATTGACGCCGACCTGCGCCCCGGCGTTGATGTCGGCGACGCCGCCGACTTGGGCGAAGGCGGGGGCGGCGAGCAGGGCGACGCCGGTGGCGAGCAGGCTGAGGGTCTTGCGCATGACAATATTCCTTCATGTCCGTTGGGATATGAAGCGAAACCCGGCAGCGGCGGCGGGCGTTGCCCGCGGCGCGGCGGGATGGCGCACCGCTGCGACGAAGCGCCGGCCAGAGCGGTTTGATCAGTGCGGCTTGGGAGCGGAGCCGATCAGCTTGTTGAGCGTCGCGATGCGCTGGCGCGCCGCGGTCCAGTCGCACTCGGGATGCGCCTGGATCTGGTCGAGGAGGGTGCGAACCTCCTTGCGGCGGTCGCCTTCGGTTACGGCCTGCATGGGCTTTCTCCTTTCAGGCGCCAGCATAGCATGGATGGCGAGAGTCGCCGATCGCTTCGCCGCCCGCGCGGCGCCATCCGTCGCGTGTGGCGGCGCCCGATGGTTGGGGCCAGCCTGCCGTATGCATGCCGGTGCGGCGGCGCTAACTTGTCAAACTTGTCACCGGGGTGCCTTCCAAAACAAGGGGTTAGCGGCGGGAGGGTGGCCGAAGATCGCGGAGAAAGATCGCGAAGATCGTTCACTCCGCGGCCGGGGCGAAAGGTCGCAAAGATCGTGCGCGGGCGCGATGTTCGGCGCGGCGGGGTTCGGCGCGGCGGACGGGGCGGATTTAACGGGTCAAAGAGCAAGGGGGCAGGCTGGCACGCGGCGGCAATGTAGGAAAGGGGCGCGCCGTCCTATTTCATCATAGCTCTGGCCTTTGGCCGAAACGCGCCCAGCGGCGTGCGGGCAATCCTTCCTCTGGCGGAGCCGTGGGGAGGGGGACCGTCGCCGCAGACGATGGTGGAGGGCCCGCGACGTTGCGCCACAGGCCCCTCCGTCAGCGCTTCGCGCTGCCACCTCCCCACGGCTATGCCGCAGGGAGGATCGATCAGCGCTGGCGCGGCGCGGTGCGAGTGCCTATCTGGGCGGCGATGACAGGCGGGGACCGGAACATGGTGGTGGTGGCGCGGCTGCGCACGGCGCCGCTGGTGGCGTGGCAGTTCGGCTGCGCGCTGCTGCTCGGCGTGCTCGCGGCGCGGCTCGACTGGCACGGCGGCCTCGCCGAGATGCTGCGGACGATGGTCTTCGTGCAGCCGCTGGTCGGGCTTGGCATCGTCGCGGTGCTGGCGCTATGGGCCTATTGGATCGGCGTGTGGCGGCGGCGCGGCGATTATCTGCGCCACGACGGGGTGACGCTCTATCGCGGCGGCAGCACCCGCTGGCCGCTGGCGCTGGTCCGCAATGTAGTGGTGACGCGCGGCGAGACGGGGCTGCATGCGCTGCGGCTGGTCGTCGACGACGACAGCGAGGTCACGCGCGAACTGGTGAAGCTCTACCTGCTCGACGGCCCGCCCGAGGTGGTGCGCGACGGGGTGATGTTCGCGGTGGCGCGGGCGGGTGGTGGTGTGGGGGTGGTTACGGTGCATTGAGGGGGATTGCCGGGCATTCCCCACTTTCGTCATCCCGGACTTGATCCGGAATCCATTCTACGGCCGTGGCTTGGATCCCGGATCAAGTCCGGGATGACGATGAAAGGGAGGGCGGCGTCACATGCCCAGCGGCGGCAAGCCCTAGTTCCTCCGCCAAGTCCCGCCAATCCGGGTTCGCCGCCTCGATCAACGCGATCTTCCACTGGCGCTGCCAGTTCTTGATCTGCTTTTCGCGCGTGATCGCGGCGTGCATCGTCGCGGCGAGTTCGAACCAGACGAGCGTCTTCACGCCATAGCGATCGGTGAAGCCGTCGAAGCTGCCGTCGCGGTGCTGGCAGATGCGCTGGATCAGGTGCGAGGTGACGCCGGTGTAGAACGTGCCGTGCCGCGCGCTCGCCATGATATAGGCGCAGGGCTGGAAGTCGGCGTGCATGGGGTGGAGGCTAGGGCGGCGATGGACCCCGGATCACGGTGAGCCAGTTATGGGCCTCGTCCGCGGGTGACGAGATTAGGTCGAACCGGATGCTTTTCTCCTGACCATCATGCCGGACTTGATCCGGCATCCACGCGGTGAAAAGCAATTGGGGGTCTACTAATCCGTCACCTTAATTCGAAGCGCTTCAAATCGGAAGCTAGCCCGGTCGACGTTCCTCACGCAGGTTCGCAAATTCCACGATACCAAGATGTGCTCGAAATCGTTCAGCGCGTGCATCGAAGTTTGCCGTTCGATCCTTATACTTCCACACCCAATCAGAACCGCCTCCCCTGCGCGGTCGAAGATAGGAGACAACAGAATATTCGAACAATCTACTCAACGCGCCGGCGCCATCCTCCACTTTGTTTTCTTTTGACCGCTGACGGTCGTAGGCTTCGTCGAATTGAGTTCGTGTAAATGTAATGTAGCCTATGTCTCTCAATGTATTAATTGCATCTTCCCAATGTGGCCAGTGTGCTTTAATTTCGTCGTCAAGTTCTTCTTTAAAATATGTGGTGTACTCAGATCGAGCGGAGGATATGTCTTCATTTGATAAAAGTTCTCTATCCTTTTTTTGGGATAGAATTATATTTATGTAGCTTATGACATCTCTCGGTCTGTCCAGTGTTCTGGATATAATGTGATCCCACTTTTGTTGGGTCCCGCGCATAAGGCGATCGTCAATAAGGTCGGACCATGAAAGGTTCGCGATCCTGTTGAGTCGAATATTTACCATCTCTAAAAGGGAGGCGCTGTTCCAGTTTAGGACGAGGGCCGGTCCTCTAGATATTTTATTTTTATCAGAAAATGCTAAATAATCCCATAGGTCTTGTCTTAAGTAGACAAAGGGCCGCACGATTTGATCGCTCTTCTTTCCAAACCCACGAAAGCTTTGTATGGCTAGTATTAATCCAGAAATTAGAAGTTCTCTATTTCTATCAAATTTTTCTAATCCGACATCTAGTTCGTCGAAATGAAGTTCAATATGGTTTTGGCCTCTGTACCTCATTGTCTCGCCGACCAGTCGAATTATCTCGGTGGCAACGGCATCGATTTGCTGACCAAATCCCGGCTTGACCTTTCGTAGTTCGATCGATCCAAGCTCATTCCCAGCAATCTTCGGCTGAATGACTGCTTTCTCAATAATAATTTTTGCTGGCGAGAATACTTTGTCGACATCGACAGATGGAGCGCCATAATTAGAATTGAAAAATGACCGAAGCTTTTGTTCCGCATCTATCGTGTTGTTAAATTTTGCTTCTAGGCATGCGGAAGCAGCCTGCGCGGCAATAAGGTATCGCCAAGAGGCAACGTAAGCTTCCATTTCCCCGACTTGGTTATCGGCCAAGTCTGAGTGCAAAGTCCATGGGTATCCGCGGAGATTAAGCGGTCTCCGGTAAGGATTCTTTCCGTGCTCTTTAGTGAAATGCTTGACTAGTGCGGTTTTTCCTGAGCCCTTTCGGCCCAAAATTAGAAAAATTTCATTTTCTTCAACTAGTCGAACAGCATCGGTTGTTAAAAAATACTCGAGGACTGCATCCTCTTCTGCGGACGGTTGACCGATAGAGCGAAGGTCGGGAAATTGCATGCGTATCTCCGCCGCTTACTTGATTCTATGCAAATAGCCTCTTTTTCTACATTATCAAACCGAAAACCCGCCCGCATTCCGCCGGTTCGAACCCGCCGCCAGCACCTTCTTGCCCGTCGGGGTCAGCGCCCACTTTGCGCCCTGCTGCACCACCAGTCCCAGTTCGACGAGTTCGTCGCGGATCGGGTCGGTGGGGAGTTGGGGGCGGCGGTTCGAGAGGCCTTCGAGGGTCGCGCGCTGGGGCTGGCTGAGGACGAGGAGTTTGAGTTTTTTCTTGTCGGTCATTTTTGGCCTCTGACGTCTTGTTGTTCGTTCGTCGGGAGCGTGGTGCTGTCTCGCGAAACCCCACCCCGCTTCACTAGGCCAGCAAGCTGGCAAGTTTCGCTGCCCCTCCCCTGAAGGGGAGGGGTTTATAGGGTCGCTTACTCGGCGGCGATGCCGGCCTGCTTGAACATGTCTTCGCCGTCGTTTTCGGCGTCGGCCGCCGGGGCGTCGTCGCTGGTCTTGGCCTTCTTGCGGTTGTCGAAGCTGGTCCACACGGTGTTCCAGTCGCCGCGCGTCGCGCCCTTCGAATATTCGGTAGCGCGCGTTTCGAAGAAGTTGGCGTGCTCGACGCCGTTGAGCAGCGGGGCGAGCCAGGGGAGCGGGTGCTCGTCGATCATGTAGATCGGCTGGAAACCGAGTTGCCCCAAGCGCCAGTCGGCGATGTAGCGGATGTAGCGCTTGATCTCCTTCGGCGTCATGCCGGGGACGGGGCCCTGTTCGAAGGCGAGGTCGATGAACGCATCCTCGAGCCGCACCGTCTTCTGGCAGGTGTCGATGATGTCTTCCTTCACCGCCTTGGTCAGGCAACCGCGTTCCTTGGTGAAGGTGTGGAACAGCTTGATAATGCCTTCGCAGTGCAGGCTCTCGTCGCGGATCGACCAGCTGACGATCTGGCCCATGCCCTTCATCTTGTTGAAGCGCGGGAAGTTCATCAGCATCGCGAAGCTGGCGAAAAGCTGGAGGCCCTCGGTGAAGCCGCCGAACATCGCGAGGGTGCGCGCGATATCCTCGTCATTTTCGACCCCGAACTGCTGCATATAGTCGTGCTTGGCGCGCATCTCGTCATATTCGAGGAACATGCCGTACTCGCTCTCGGGCATGCCGATGGTGTCGAGCAGATGGCTGTACGCCGCGATATGCACCGTCTCCATGTTGCTGAACGCGGTCAGCATCATCTTGATCTCGGTCGGCTTGAACACGCTGCCGTATTTTTCGTGGTAGCAATCCTGCACCTCGATATCGGCCTGGGTGAAGAAGCGGAAAATCTGGGTGAGCAGGTTGCGTTCGTGGTCGCTGATCTTCTGCGCCCAGTCGCGGCAATCCTCGCCCAGCGGCACTTCCTCGGGCACCCAGTGGATCTGCTGCTGGCGCTTCCAGAAATCGAACGCCCAGGGATATTCGAAGGGCTTGTAGGTCTTGCGGGCTTCTAGAAGGGGCATCGGCGATCTCCGGACTGGCGTATCTTTACTCCTCTCCCACCGGGAGAGGAAGGGGCCCAAGGCGTCAGCCTTGGGAAGGTGAGGGTGGTTGGCGGCCTGGTGCCGGCGGTTGGTCGCCCTCACCCTTCCGCCGCTGCGCGGCTGCTTCCTTCTCCCGGAGGGAGAGGGAGATTGTTTCCATGACGCCGCTCGTGTTCGCGAGGACGTCGTTGTTCCAGAAGCGGAGGACGGTGAGGCCCTGCTGCTCGAGATATTCGGTGCGGCGGGCGTCATAGGACGCCGCCCCCGCATGCTGGCCGCCGTCGACCTCGATCACCAGCTTCGCGGCGAAGCTGAAGAAATCGGCGAAATAGGGGGCGATCGGAACCTGCCGCCGCCATTTCGTGGCGGGGAAGGTCTTGCGCAGCGCCTGCCACATCCGCTTTTCGGCTTCGGTGGCGTCCCTGCGCAGGGTGCGGGCGCGGGCGACGGTGCCGGCGGGTTGGCCCTGATAGGTCCGCATCGGGATCGCCCTCACCCTTCCGGCGCTTTGCGCCTCCCTCCCTCTCCCGGCGGGAGAGGGAATCATTGGCACGCGAGGCACTCGTCGTAGTCGGTGGTCTGCAGCTCGTATTTCGGGGCCTCCGACGTGTTGTCGGCCTCGACGCCGCCCGCGAAGCCGGCGCGCTGCACCGATTTCGACCGCAGGTAATAGAGCGATTTGATGCCGAGCTCCCACGCGCGATAGTGGAGCATGAGCAGGTCCCATTTCTCGACGTCCGCCGGGATGAACAGGTTCAGCGAGGCGGCCTGATCGATGTAGGGCGTGCGGTCGGCGGCGAGTTCGAGCAGCCAGCGCTGGTCGATCTCGAAGCTGGTCTTGTAGCAGTCCTTCTCGTCCTGCGTCAGGAAGTCGAGGTGCTGGACGCTGCCGCCCTTTTCGAGGATCGAGTTCCACACATTGTCGCTGTTCTTCGCCTTGTCGACGAGGAGGGCTTCCAAATGCGGGTTGCGGATCGAGAAGCTGCCCGACAGCGTCTTGTGCGTGTAGATGTTCGCCGGGATCGGCTCGATGCACGCGCTGGTGCCGCCGCAGATGATGCTGATCGACGCGGTCGGCGCGATCGCCATCTTGCAGCTGAAACGCTCCATCACGCCCTGATCGGCGGCGTCGGGGCAGGGGCCGCGCTCGTTGGCGAGCAGCATCGACGCCTGATCGACTTGCGCGCGGATATGCTTGAAGACGCGGAGGTTCGACGATTTCGCCATCGCGCCCTCGAACGGCAGGCCGCGCGCCTGGAGGAAGCTGTGGAAGCCCATGACGCCGAGGCCGACCGAACGTTCGCGGCTGGCGCTATATTTGGCGCGCGCCATTTCGGGCGGGGCGCGGTCGATATAGTCCTGGAGGACATTGTCGAGCATGCGCATGACATCCTCGATAAAGCGCTTGTCGCCGTTCCATTCGTCCCAGGTTTCGAGGTTCAAGGACGAGAGGCAGCAGACCGCGGTGCGATCGTTGCCGAGATGGTCGCGGCCGGTCGGCAGGGTGATTTCCGAGCAGAGGTTCGAGGTGGTGACCTTGAGTCCCAAGTCGCGATGATGCTTGGGCATCATGCGGTTCACCTGATCGATGAAGATGATGTAGGGCTCGCCGGTCGCGAGGCGCGTTTCGACGAGCTTCTGGAACAGCGAGCGCGCATCGACGGTGCCGCGGACGCTCTGGTCCTTGGGGCTGCGGAGGTTGAATTCGGCGCCGTCGCGGACGGCCTCCATGAATTCGTCGGTGATCAGCACGCCGTGGTGGAGATTGAGCGCCTTGCGGTTGAAGTCGCCCGACGGCTTGCGAACCTCGAGAAACTCCTCGATCTCGGGGTGCGAGATGTCGAGGTAGCAGGCGGCCGAACCGCGGCGGAGCGAGCCCTGCGAGATCGCGAGGGTCAGGCTGTCCATGACGCGGACGAAGGGGATGATGCCGCTGGTCTTGCCGTTGAGGCCGACGGGTTCGCCGATGCCGCGCACCGCGCCCCAGTAGGTGCCGATGCCGCCGCCGCGGCTGGCGAGCCAGACATTCTCGTTCCAGGTGCCGACGATGCCCTCGAGGCTGTCGTCGACCGAATTCAGGTAACAGCTGATCGGCAGGCCGCGGCCGGTGCCGCCGTTCGAGAGAACGGGGGTGGCGGGCATGAACCACAGCTTCGAGATATAGTCGTAGAGGCGCTGGGCATGATCCTGATCGTCGGCATAGGCCGACGCGACGCGCGCGAAGAGATCCTGGTATGATTCGCCGGGCAGGAGGTAGCGGTCCTGCAGCGTTTCCTTGCCGAAATCGGTGAGCAGCGCGTCGCGGCTGCTGTCGGTGGTCACTTCGAACCGGCGCGCGTGAACCTTGGGCTCGCTGCTGTCGTTGAGCTTGGCGGCGGGAGGCGATTCGGGAGCCGATTCGCCCTTCGATTCGGGTGCCGCCGGAGCGTCATTCTTTGTCAGTTCCACCGTCGCCACGTCGCTCGTCTCCACCCGTTCGCTTTCCCGAAAATCCATCTGGTTCGCCCCCATTTTTGACCAGCGCCGCGCGGCGCTTTGTTCCTGTCTTGTTCGACTCGGGACGAAGCCCCGATCCTAGCATCTAAACCGCCCCGCGGGGCACATATTTTTGGGCGCAAGAAGGGTTTTCCCGTGCCCATATGGGATGGGCGACGGAAATCCGCCACTTACAGCCTGATACAATTTCTTGGGGTGCCCCCGCTGGTTACCCACCACCTATAGTGCCACGTCGGCGCGGCGATGCAAGACGGTAAATGACAGATTAGGGACTCGGTTCGTCGATATTTTGATTCAGTTCGTCGCGCGGGACGGGCCGGCCGCAGGCAAAAGATCAGCCTTTCTGCGGCCCCGCGCCCGATCGGTGTCCGGAGCGCGCTGCGGCTGAATTTTTTCGGGTCGATACAGACCCTTCGCCGGCACCTCTTGGCCGACACACCATATATTGGGGCAAGCCCGGCGGCGGACGCAAGAGCGGTTAACCAAGCCGCGGGCAAAAAGGGGCTGGCGGGCAAAGAAAAAGGGCCCCGGCGATGCCGGAGCCCTTTGTCTAACCCTGGGGGCCTTTAGGCCTGACCGCCACCGTTACCGGAGCCGGCGCCGCCCAGAAATTTCCAAAACCAACCCATTTGAAATCTCCTGTAGGCACTGCCAATTCCACGGCAGTTAACGCGACGTATACCTTAAAAAACAAGGTAAAGCGAGTCTTAACCTTAACAAATGGTGCCAAAATGGCAGTTATGCCGAGCGGCTGTGGGGAGCGGTCGAGAGATTGGCCGAAAGCTCGGAAAATAGCTGCGGCTTTCCAAGATGATACCCTTGGCCAACGTCGCATCCGAGCCCTTCGAGCAGGGTCATGGTTTCGCGATCCTCGATGCCTTCGGCGACGGCGATGGCACCAAGACGGTGCGCGAGATCGATCGTCGATTTGACGACTTCGAAGTTGCGCTGCGAATCGCGCATTGTCATCACGAAGCGCTTGTCGATCTTGATCTCGTCGGCCTCGATCTCGGTCAGATATTCGAGGTTCGACTGGCCGGTGCCATAATCGTCGATCGACAGACGGATGCCCGAGCGGCGAAGCTGGGCGAGCGTCTGGCGCGCCTGGCGGCTGTTTTCGATCTGCGCGGTCTCGGTGATCTCGATCGTCAGCCATTCGGGCGACAGATGGTGCGCGGTCAGCATGACGCGGATCGTGCCGACGAGGTCGCTGTGGTCGAGCAGCGTCGCCGAGAGGTTGACCGACATATGGATCTTGAAGCCGCGCGCATGGAGCTGCGCGGTCGAGCGGATCGCCTGATCCATGACGAACAGGGTGAGGCGGTAGATGTCCTGGCTCTTTTCGGCCTGGACGATGAACTCGTCGGGCGGGATCGGTCCGCGCGTCGGGTGCGTCCAGCGCGCCAGTGCCTCGACCCCGACGAGCTTGCCCGAGGCGATTTCATATTGCGGCTGGAAGGCGACCCAGATGTCGCCGCCGGTGAGCGCGTCCTCGAGCTGCGAGTGAAAGCTGAGCTGCCAGCCGGCGTCTTCCTTCTGACGCGGCGAATATTTGGTCCACAGCGCGCGGCTGCGCACCGATTTTTCGGCGGCGACGAGCGCGGCGGCGAGCCGCTGCGCGTTCGAGCCCTCGAACTCGTCATTGACCCCGAAGGCGATCGCGACGTCGACGCGCAGTTCGCCAATCGTCAGCGGCGCGTTGAACAATGCGGCGAGGCCGGCGAGATGTCCCTCGATCTGGCTGTGCTGATAATAGGGAACCAGCCAGGCGAAGGTGCCGTCGAGATCGTGATGGAGCTGCGTGCCGTGGCAGGCCAGCGTCAGGCGGCGTGCGACCTGGTCGACCATCTGCTGGCTGCCCTCGCCGGGGAGGAAGGCGGCGAGATCCTCGAAATTGACGAGCTTCGCGGCGATGATCGTTGCGCTGCCGAACGGCTGTTGGGTGCGCAGCGCCTCGAAATTGGGCAGGCCCGATACGGGGTTTTCGCGCTGGGCCGAGAAATGGCGGCGCTTGCGCGAGACGTTGGCGCCGAGCGCGGCGATGAAAAAGGCCGCAGCGCCGATCTCGACCGAGACCAGCGACACGGTCAGGAAGATTTTCGCGGCCGCGGTCACGCCGACCACGCCGAGCGCGGCGCGGCTGTACCAGCGGCCGCGATCGAACATCAGGGCGGCGAGCAGGATGATGGCGGCCGCGAGCAGCGGCGGGAGCCAGCCGATATCGACGGGCATCCCGCGCTTGAGCGTCTCGCCCGCGATCAGGTGGATATAGGCGCCGGGAATCTTGTTGTGACCCGGCAGATAATGCTGGTCGGGCGACGCCGTCGAGGCGGGCGCGAAAATGACATCCTTGCCGTGCAATTGCGCGGCCCCGACCTTGCCCGAGATGACGTCGATCGCGCTGTAGCGGGTCACCGTTTCGGTGTCGTAGGAATAATCGATGGCGAATTGCCGGGGCTGTTCGCGGGGGTGGCCTGCCATGACGGCGGCGAAGCTGGGCAGCACCCGGCCGTCGGCACGCACAGCCATCGGGACCTTCCAGACCTGCCAGAACCCGTACTCCCAGCCGATGAACGCTTTCTGTGCGCGGTTGCCGAGGCGGGCGTCGGGCCACACGGCGCCCTCGGCTTCGGTGCCGCCGAAATTCGCCGACGGAACCGCGAGTATGATGCGGTCGTCCATCGCCTTCACCGCGGCCGCCATTTCGCCGAAGGCCGGGTCCCTGACCCGGCGCTCGTAGGAAAAGTCGACGAACAGGCGGTGGACGCCCGCCTTGTCGATGGCGCGGATCAACTGGGCGTGGTTGGCGGCGGTGAAATCCTGATCGTCGACCGCCGCGAGCGTCTTGTCGTCGACCGCGACCACGACGGTTTCGCCGGAAACCGGCCGCCAGGCGATGCTGCCGAGTGCGCTTTCGACGACGCGATCGATCGGTAGCGCCACGCCGGTAACACCGACGATGACGCTGAGCAGCAACGACAGCCCGAAGGTTCGCCAGCTGACGATCATCTTGTTGCCCAGCTTGAACACGCACGTCTCCAGCGATTACCGGACGTGCCTAGTCGGTGATGGTTATCATTGCGTTAATCATGAACGAAACATTGCGGTGAGCGGGGCGGGGCGGGTGTGAATATATGCCGGAATAGCGGTTTTCGGCCGCTTTATGTCCTGCCTATTTTCGTCACCCCGGACTTGATCGGGGGTCCATGACTTCCGCGCCGCCGTGGATCCCGGATCAAGTCCGGGATGACGAGGGTGGATGGGGCAACGGCCGCTCTCCACCCCAAAAACGACCGTCCATCCGCATTGGTGTATTATCTTGATAAAACCCCTTGCCAAGCATGCGCTACAAATGTAGCACGCTACAAATGTAGCGCATGAGGTGATTCGCATGTTGTCCAGTTTGCCGCCGCGGGAACGCGAGATTGTCGATGTCCTGTACGAGCGTGGTGCCTCGACGGTGATCGAGATCGGCGAGGCGCTGTCCGACGCGCTGTCGGGTTCGGCGATCCGCGCGATGCTGAAACGGCTCGAGGCCAAAGGCTTCGTGGCGCGCGAACAGTCGGAACGCGGTTTCGTCTATGCGCCGAGCGTATCGGACAAGACGGCGCGCAAATCGGCGCTGAGCCAGGTGGTGCGGGTCTTTTTCAACGGATCGGCGACCAGCGCCGCGGCGGCGCTGCTCGGCATGCAGGACGAGATGAGCGCATCCGAACTCGACGAACTGGAAAAGCTGATCGCCGGCGCGCGCGAAGGGAGGGCAAAGTGATGATCACCGCAGCAACCCTGATCGGACTCGCCTGGAAATCGGCGCTCGTCGCCGGATTGACGCTGCTTCTGCTGCGCCTCGTGCGGTCGCGGTCGGCGGGCGAGCGTTCGCTGATCGCGCACGCCGGGCTTGCCGCGTTGCTCGCGCTGCCGCTGGCGACGTTGCTGCTGCCGCAGTGGCAGCCGCTTCCCGCGGACTGGGCGATCGCAGATCCGGCGCCTGCCGCCGCAGCCACAAAGATAACGGGGGGATCGGCGGTCGATCCGGCCTCTTCCGCCACGGCTTCAGTCCCTGTCGTGGCGGATTCGTCCGGATCGCCGTCGATCACATTGCCCTCATTCGCCGATCTCGCGCCCTGGGTTTATGTCCTGCCGCTAGCGCTGCTGGCCGGGCTGATGGGAATCGCGGTGCTGCGCCTGTTCGCGATGCGCGGCCGCGCCGACGTGCTCGTCGAATCGTCGTGGCTCTCGGCGCTTGCCGAGGCGCAGCGGCGGATGGGTTTCAAACATGGTACCGCATTGCTGGTGAGCGATGAGCTGCGTTCGCCGATCAGTTGGGGCGTGCTGCGCCCGACGATCGTGCTGAGCCCGAAGGCGGTGGCGGCGGTCGGCGAGGCCGAGGCGATCATCGCGCACGAACTTGCGCATGTGGCCCGGCTCGACTGGGCAAAGCTGCTCGCCGCGCGGCTGGCCTGCGCGCTGTTCTGGTTCAACCCGCTGGTGTGGATGCTGGCGCGCGAAAGCCATCAGCTCCGAGAGGAAGCCGCCGACGACGCCGTGCTGATGGCCGACATCGACGGTCCCGACTATGCGACGCTGCTGGTCGGCGCGGCGCGGCACGACAACAAGGCGACGCTGATCGCGGCGCACGGCGTCGCCCCGGCCAAGGGCAGCCTGAAGCGCCGGATCACGCGGGTGCTCGACGGCAGCCTGAAACGCGGTCCGGCAAGCGCGGGCTGGATCTTGATGAGCTTGGTGGTGCTGGCCGGGATCACCGCGCCGCTCGCCGCCTTTTCCGCGACGGCAGAATCCAAAGTGGCCGGCGGTACCCATAGCATCGCCTTTGTTGCGCAGCAGTCGGCGATACGGTCGATGCAGTCGGCAATGACGGCGAAGGACTTCGCCGAGGTGGAAACCAAAACCGCCGCCGCAGTGCAGCAGCTGGGCGCCGACGAGCTGGTCGGCATGAAGGCAGTCGGCGTTACCCCCCAATATGTCGAGAAGCTGCGCGAGCATGGCGGGTCGATGGACCCCGACGACATCATCGCGGCGAAGGCAACGGGGGTCGACCCCGCCTATATCGGGTCGATGCGCGCGGTCCTGCCGGGCGCCGACTTCGGCGATCTGGTCGGGGCGAAACAGGTGGGCATCGACGCGGCCTTTGCCCGCGACATGAAGGAGCATTTCCCCGGGGTCGATCTCGACGACCTGATCGCGCTCAAGGCGATGGGGGTCGATTGCGACTTTGTGACCGACATGCGCAAGGCCGGCGTCCGGCTGCGCGATCCCGACGACGCGATCGAACTGCGCGCGACGGGCATGCATCCGCGGGGCAGGGGCGCGAAACGGAGCATCGTGTCGAAGGACGGCGCCACCGTCCGCTTCGGCCCCGGCCCGGTAATCGAAGCGCGCAGCGCCGACGGCCGCGTCGCGCGGATCGAAGTCCCCGAAGCACCGGCCGCGACGCGTCCGCCGGTACCGCCCGCGCCGCCGGGCACCTGACGCCCGGGCACCTGACGCCCGGGCACCTGACGCTCGGACATTCGTCCAAACCCGACATCCGTTGATCGAAGCCCTGTTTTGAAAAGCCGCTGCGGCGGCGAGCGATGACGCTCGCGCGGCGCACGGAGGGAGGAGTGCACCCATGAAAGTCCCATATCTTGCCGTCGGCGCCGCGCTGCTGTCGGTTCTCGCCTGCTCGGTTCCGAGCACCGCCGCCGACCCGCTCGTCCTGAACGACATCGAATGGAAAGCGGCGCCGGCAAAGGGCAAGGGCGAGCCGCACCTGCAGGTCAGCCGCCGGAAATCGAACAGCAGCGTGTCAATCGACGGATCGCGCCGCGAACTCGCGGGCACCAAGGCGGTGCTGCGCGGCGCGGCCGGGCCGGTGTCCTTCACCATCGTCCATGCGGCGGGCACGCTCGCCTGCACGGGGGTGCTGAAGGCGGCCCATGATGGCGCCGGCCGTTGTCGCTTCGCCGCCGATCCGGGGTTCGAGCGCGACCTCGCGTCGCGCGGCCTCGCGCCCGAGGATCGCGACGACCTGCTCGCCATGCTACTCGTCGATGCGACGATCGAACTGGCCGACGGACTGACCGCCGCGGGCGTGCAGCCGAAGGACGACGGCGACCTGATCGCCGCCGCGGCGCTCGACGTCACGCCGGCCTATGTCCGTGACCTGCAATCGGAGGCGATGACGCTCACCACCATCGAGGATGCCATCGCGTGCAAGGCGCTCGATGTCGACGGCGCCTATGTGCGCGGGCTCGCGGCGGCTGGGTACCGGAAGCTCAGCGCCCATGATGTCGTCGGGATGAAGGCGCTCGGCGTCTCGCCCGAATATGCGCGGGCGATGAACCGTGCGGCGAGCGGGAGCGGCAAATGATGCGGATGGTCAGCCTGGCCGCGATCGGCGCAGCGCTTTGCGGTATGCCCGCAACCGCGCAGGAGGCTCCCGCTACCGGCGATACGCCGCCGCCGGCGCCGGTCGAGGCGCCCGCCGGCGGGGTCAGCCGCGCGGCGCGGCAGATTTACACGCCGGCCGACTTCGCGCGCTACGCCCCGAAGAACGCCTATGACATGCTAAAGCAGGTTCCGGGTTTTGCGATCCGCGACAATGAGGATTTGCGCGGGCTGGGCATCGCGACGGGCAATGTGCTGTTCAACGGCAAGCGGCCGTCGAACAAGGGCGACGACATGTACACCCAATTGTCGCGCATCCCCGGCGGCAATGTCGAGCGGATCGAGATCGTCGACGGCGCGACGCTCGATATTCCCGGATTGTCGGGGCAGGTCGCCAACATCGTCTATCGCGCCGACAGCTTTTCGGGGCAGTTTTCGTGGAAGCCCGAATTTCGCGCCCATTATACCGACCCGCTGTTCACGCGCGGCGATATTTCGGTGCGCGGGCGGACGGGCGCGATCGAATATGAGGTGGCGCTCAACAATGACGACAGCGCGCGCAGCGGCGCCGGCGGGCCGACGCTGATCTATGACGGCGCGGGCAATATCATCGAGGAACGCTCGGATATCTGGAACACCCATTATGATACGCCGAAGCTGTCGGCGCGCGTGACTTGGGACGGGCCGGGCGACAGCGTCGCCAACCTTGGCGGCCATTACCAGCGCAAGTACGACCGCTATTATGAGGACGGAATCCGCGTCTCGCCGGGGCAGCCCGACCGGCTGCGCACCGTACGCGACAAGGCCGATAGCTGGAATTACGAGCTGTCGGGGGATTATCAGTTCGGCTTCGGGCCGGGGAAGCTCAAGCTGATCGGGCTCCGGCGCTTCAGCCACGAGCCCTATGCCCAGGAGATCATCACCACGCCCGTCGACGGATCGACGCCGACCGGCGACCGCTTCGCGCAGGTCGGCGACCTTGGCGAAACGATCGCGCGCGCCGAATATCAGTGGAAGATGTTCGGCGGCGACTGGCAATTGTCGGGCGAGGCGGCGTTCAACACGCTCGACAATGTCGCGTCGATTGCGGTGCTTAATCCGTCGGGTGTCTTTGTCGACCAGCCCTTCCCGGGCGGCATCGGCGGGGTCAGCGAGGACCGGTATGAGGGGCTTTTGAGCTTCGGGCGCAAGCTGACCGACACATTGTCGTTCCAGCTGGTCGCGGGCGCCGAACATTCGACGATCACCCAAACGGGCGTCGATGGCCAGACGCGCAGTTTTTTCCGGCCGAAGGGATCGGTGACGCTCGCCTGGGCACCGTCGGCGGATTTCGACCTGTCGGTGAAGCTGCGGCGGCGCGTGCTGCAACTGTCCTTCTATGACTTCCTCGCGCGCGCCTTCCTCAATGACGACAACCAGAACGAGGTCAACAACGACCTCCGCCCCCAGCAGGACTGGACCTTCGAAGCCGAGGCGAACAAGAAGCTGGGGGCCTGGGGGTCGACCAAGCTCAACTTCATCTATCGCGACGTCGAGGACCGGGTCGATGTGATCCCGGTCGGCACCGACGGCGAGGCGGTCGGCAATATCGACAAGTCGCGCGCCTGGGCGATCGACTGGACATCGACGATCAACCTCGACCCCGCCGGGCTGAAGGGGGTCAAGATCGACACGCGCCTGTTGTACCAGAAGTCGTCGGTGCGCGATCCCTTCACGGGCGAGAAGCGATCCTATTCGGGGTGGACCGACACGATTGCCGAAATCAACCTGCGCCACGACATCGCGGGGACCGACTGGGCGTGGGGCGCGGGGGGCGAATATGGGCATTACCAGCCCAATTATCGCCGCAACCAGTCCGACAAGGTCTGGGAAGGCCCGGTCTTCGCCAATGTGTTCGTCGAGCACAAGAATGTGATGGGGCTGACCGTCCGCGCGACGATCGCCAATGCGCTGAATGCCCGGTCGAAGCGCGATCGCACGGTCTATACCGGCGTGCGCGGCGACAGCCCGATCGACTTCGTCGAAAAGCGCAACCGGCTTATCGGGCCGATCTTCGCCTTTTCGGTGCGCGGCAAGTTCTAGGGCGCTATGGCGGTTCGATGACGGGCCGCCGCACCAAAATCTATTTCGACGGCGGTTGTCGCCCCAATCCGGGGACGATGGAGATCGCCGTCGTCACCGGTGGCGTCGCCGAGGTCGATCGCGACGCCGGGCAGGGCAGTAGCATGGAGGCCGAGTGGCTGGCGCTGCTCGCGGCGCTGCGGCTGGCACGGAGGCAAGGGCTTGTCGACTTCGTGCTGCTCGGCGACGCGGCGGCGGTGGTTGCACAGGCGAACGGGGCGGTGCGGGCACCCGGCGCGATGGCAGCGCATCTGTCCGCCTTCCGCGCGCTGGCCGGCGAAGGCCCGGCGCCGCGTGTGCGGCACATCAAACGGGCCCAGAATCTGGCAGGCATCGCGCTTGCGCGAGGTCGTTAGCGGCAGGGTCCGCACACCAGTTGTTAAGCGCCGGTCCGCTATCCCCGCAGCGACCAAATGGAAGCCGGCACGTTGAAGCAGACCCACCCCTTGCCCGTTCATCACAGCTGGCCGCTCTATGAGCGCGACCGCTTTTTCGAGCTTGGCCAGCTGCACGGGGTCGACACCCTGGACCCCGTTCCCGACCTCGTCGATATCGTGGTGCCCGTGCGGCCCGCACGGCTCGGCCGGTGGGAATGCGACCTGATCGACAACAACCGGCTCGACTGGTCGGACGAAGTCTATGACATCTTCGGTATAAGGCGCCGCGCGGCGGTGACGCGCGAGGAGGCGGTCGCGCTTTACGGCGAAGGATCGCGCGCGGCGATGGAAAAGCTCCGCGCCTATGCGATCCGGTACCGGCGCGGCTTTACCATCGATGTCGAGATCAGGCCGGCACAGGCCGGGCCGCGGTGGATGCGATTGATCGCGGCGCCGGTGTGCATCGACGAACGGGTGGTAAAGTTGCAGGGACTGAAATTCGTCCTCCGCTAGATCGCGGCAAAGCGTGCCGGAGTAGCGCCGGGCCGCGCGCTGCGCTCGACCGGACCTGAGAAAACACCGGTCTGGGCCACTGGCGTTGACGCCTTCGGGCCATCGTCACAATTCGAAAATTGCGGTCGTTGCGGGCATATGCGCGTGCGCCCGATTCTGCACCCCTCATAGCCAAAGGCCCCCGCCCCATATGAAATTCTTCAATCGGTTCGCATCGGCCGCCCACGACATGGCCATCGACCTGGGAACCGTGAACACCGTGGTTTATGCGCGTGACAAGGGGATTGTCCTGAACGAGCCGTCGGTCGTCGCGCTGGAGACGCGCGATGGCGTACGGCGCGTCAAGGTGGTCGGCAACGAAGCCAAGCTGATGATGGGCAAGACGCCGAGCAATATCCAGGCGATCCGGCCGCTGCGCGACGGGGTGATCGCCGACATCGATGTCGCCGAACAGATGATCAAGCATTTCATCGACAAGGCGAAGGGCGGATCGGGGCCGCTGCGCCAGCGCAGCAATGTCGTGATCTGCGTGCCGTCGGGATCGACGATGGTCGAGCGCCGCGCGATCCGCGATGCCGCGACCAACGCCGGCGCGGTGACGGTCCAGTTGATCGAGGAATCGCTGGCCGCCGCGATCGGCGCCGGGTTGCAGGTGACGCAGCCGACGGGCGCGATGGTCGTCGATATCGGCGGCGGCACGACCGAGGTCGCGATCCTGTCGCTCGGCGGCATCGCCTACAGCAATTCGGTGCGCGTCGGCGGCGACAAGATGGACGACATGATTTCCTCCTACATCCGCCGCAAGCATAATCTGATGATCGGCGAAATGACCGCCGAGCGCGTCAAGTTGGCGATCGGCTGTGCGACCCCGCCCGAGGGCGACGGCATCGTGATGGGGGTCAAGGGCCGCGATCTGGTGACCGGCCGGCCGTCAGAGGTCCGGGTTTCCGAAGCCGAGGTCGCCGAGGCGCTGGCCGAACCCGTCGGGCAAATCGTCGCCGCGGTGCGCGCGGCGCTCGAACAGACGCCGCCCGAATTGTCGGCCGACATTATCGATTACGGCATCACGCTGACCGGCGGCGGCGCGCTGCTCGGGCGGATGGATCAGGCGATTGCGCGCGCCACCGGGCTGCATGTGCAGGTCGCCGAAGATGCGCTGATCTGCGTCGCGATGGGGGCGGGGCTGGCGTTCGAGGATCGCGCCTATCACGGGGTGTTGCTGGCCGCCTGATCTGGCTGGCCACGGGGTCGAGGTGAGCTTTTGGGGTGGATTCCTGACCGTCCTCTATTTCCGCTCGTGTCGAGCGAAGTCGAGACACCCGTCGGCCTTGCGCCCAGCCTGAGGGGCATCTCGACTTCGCTCGATGCGAACGGGTAAGGTTGGCCCAAACGGCAAAAACCGGCCATTTCCCGCCGTTGCTCGCTGTCGCTATTTCCGCGAAGCTGCGCTCGCGTCGCGGATCGCCTTGAACTCGCTGCCGGGCTTCCATTCGGGCCAGCGTGCCGAACGGGCGAGTTCGTTGCCCATTTCGTAAAACAGTTCGATATCCTGCACCGCGCCATCGAGGTTCCAGTCGCTGCCCCAGGCGTCGCACGCCTGATGATAGCATTTGCCCGTATAGTCATCGACCCACTTCTGGCCGGCCGGCTTGCCGCCATCGACGAGGTCCGAGGCGCCCGCGATGCCCATCATCAGGAGGACGGGGACGCCGCGCTTGGCAAGGCTGAAATGGTCGGCGCGGTAGAAGAGGCCGCGTTCGGGTAGGCTTTCGGGCGTCACCGTGCGGCCCTGCGCCGCGGCGAAACGCGCGAGATCGTCCTCGAGCGTGCCCTGTCCCTTGCCGACGAGGACGACGTCCTTCGCGCGTCCCGCGGTCTGGAGAATATCGAGACCGAAGTTCGCGACCGTCTTTTCGGCGGGGAAGAGCGGGGCCTGCGCATAGGCTTCGGAGCCGAGCAGCCCGCGTTCCTCGGCGGTCCAGAAAGCGAAGGCGACGGTGCGGTCGGGCGGCGGCGCGGCCTTGAACAGCCGGGCGATTTCGAACAGCCCGGCAACGCCGAGCGCGTCGTCGTTGGCGCCGGCGCGATAGATACGGCCCTGCGCGTCGGGCGCGCCTTCGCCATAGGCGTCCCAGTGGGCGCCATAGATCACTACCTCGTCGGGGCGTTTGGTACCGGGAATCTTCGCGAGGACATTCTGGCTCTGCACGACTTCGTGGGTCACCGGGATCGTAGCGGTGAAGCCGGTGCCGAGATCGACGGGCCGGAAGTCCTTGCGGCGCGCGGCGGCGCGCAGCTTGGCCAGATCCTGTCCGGCGCCGGCGAACAGCTTCGTCGCGGTCTCGCCCGAGATCCAGCCTTGCAGCGCGAGGCTGGTCAGCTTGTCGGGGGCGCGAACGATGTCGTAATTTTCGCCGCCGGGGCTGGCGACGACGTTCCAGCCGTAGCCGGCGCCGTCGGTGTCGTGGACGATCAGCGCCGCGATCGCGCCGCGGCGCGCCGCCTCCTCGAACTTGTAGGTCCAGCGGCCGTAATAGGTCATCGTCCGGCCGCCGAACTTGCCGAAGGCATCCTCGCCCTTGGTCGCGACGAAATCGGGATCGTTGACGAGGAAGACCGCGACCTTGCCCTTCAGATCCTGTCCCTTAAAGTCGTCCCAGCCGCGTTCGGGGGCGCTGACCCCGTAGCCGACGAAGACGAGCGGAGCATTCGCGACCGCGACGCGGTCGTTTGGCTGGAGCGAGGAGAGGTAGATGTCGGTCCCCGCGGCGAGCGGGGTTTGGGTTCCGTTGCGGTCGAATTGCAGCGTTGCCGCCTTGCCGAGGCGGGTGTGGAGCAGCGGCACCGGCTGGGTCCAGCCGCCGTCCAGTCCCGCGGGTTCGAGCCCGAGCGCCTGCAGCCGCCCGATCAGGTAACCGATCGTTCGCTCCTCGCCCACCGTGCCCGGCGCGCGGCCCTGAAACTGGTCGGCGGCGAGGGTGCGGACGGTCTGGGCGAGATTGTCGGCGCTGATGACCGGGGCGGGGGAAGTTTCCGCGAGGGCCGGTACGGCGATGGCGGCAAGAGAGAGTGCGACGAAAAGGCGAAGGGGCATCAAGGGACTGGCTCCGGCTGGGGGAGCCGCGAGCCTAGCATGACGACGATTGGCGGCGCCACCGCCAAGTCTGATCAGGGCGGCGTCGAGGCGCCCTCCTTTGCCAGCCGTTCGGCGAGGGCGCGGCGCGAGCGGTCGGCATAGGCGCGGCAGGCGCCCGGCCGGGCGTTGAACCGCGCGCCCTCGCCGCCGGCGTTGCTGGGGTGCGCGGCGATGAGGATGTCGCAGGCGAGGGCGTCCATCGTCCGGTAGCTTTGTGCGAAGCCGGCGACGATCGGCGCGCTGGCCGGCGCCGTATAGCGATAGCCGTCGGCCGACACGGGGTTGAGGCTGGAAGCGAAGACGATTGTCCGGCAGCGTTTCGCTTCGCAGGCTGACCAACTCCAGCTCATGCTGCCCATCGTGTGGCCGGGGGTGGCATGCGCGGTGACGACGGTCTTGCCGAGACGCAGGGTTTCGCCGTCGGACATCGTCCGCACCCGCGCGACGGGTGGAAAGCGCATGTCATAGGCACGCTGGGGATCGTCGGCAGCGGGACCGCCCGACCGCAGCGCTTCGGCGCCGCGCACGCTCGCGACGACGGTCGCCCCGGTATCGCGAGCGAGTGCGGCGATGCCGCCAGCATGATCGGCATGAGGTTCGGTGCTCAGAATATATTTGATGTCTTCGGGCCGGAAGCCGAGCGTGCGGACATTGGCGAGGATCGCGGAGGCCGACTGGGGGAGGGCGCCGTCGACGAGGATCAGGCCGTCGCCGGTGTCGATCAGCGCAACGCTGAGTCCGCCGAAGCCGACAAGATAGCTGTTGCCGAACAGCTTTTCGGGCGGCCGCGGTTCGATCCATTCGGCGCTGTTGGACGTTATGATCGGCCGGGTCAGCGGATCGTTTTCGGGCTCGAAACTGCCGCCTGCCGCCGCGACGAGCCAAGTCAAAATACCGATGGTTGCGATCATCTTCACTCTCCCTTCGCCATCGGGATGCCCGAGGGGCGGCGGTCGGACAAAGCATCAATTCTCGACAAAGCCATGAATTCATCTCATGATAGATCATGGACCGCGCCCAGCTACCGCTCAACGCGCTGCGCGCCTTCGAGGCGGCAGCGCGGCACTTGAACTTTACGCGCGCCGCGATCGAATTGTGCGTGACGCAGGGGGCGGTGAGCCATCAGGTCGCGCAACTCGAACAGCGGCTCGGCACGCGGCTGTTCCACCGTCTACCGCGCGGGCTGGCACTGACCGACGACGGGCAGGCGCTGGTGCCGGTGCTTGGCGAGGCGTTCGACCGCGTCGCGGCGACGCTGGAGCAATATGCCGGCGGACGGTTTCGCGAGGCGCTGAAGGTCGGGGTGGTCGGCACCTTTGCGATCGGCTGGCTGCTGCCGCGCATGGACGCCTTTGCGCGCGCGCACCCGCACATCGACCTCAAGCTGTCGACGAACAACAACCGCGTCGACCTGGCGGGCGAGGCGCTCGACTATGCGATCCGCTTCGGCGACGGCGCCTGGCACGCGACCTGGGCCGAGCCTTTGGTCGAGGCAGCGATGGCGCCCGTTTGCGCGCCTGCGATGGCGGCGCGGCTGAAGGCGCCGGCCGACCTGGCGCGCGCGCCGCTGCTGCGATCGTACCGCGCCGACGAGTGGGCACGCTGGTTCGCGGCCGCCGGCGTCGAGGCACCGCCGCCGCGCGGCGCGGTGTTCGACAGTTCGGCGCTGATGGCGGCGGCGGCGGCGGCCGGGATCGGCGCCGCGCTGGTCCCCGTTTCGATGTTTGCGCGCGAACTGGCCAATGAAACGCTGGTCCAGCCGTTCGCGGTCACCGTCGATGTCGGCCGTTACTGGCTGACGCGGCTGCTGTCGCGCCCCGAGAGTGAGGCGATGCGGAGTTTTCGCGGCTGGCTGGCGGCGGAGCTCGCGCGCGACCCTAGGCGGTCATGATGAGGTCCCGGCCGCCTTCCTTGGCCGCGTAGAGCGCTTGGTCGGCGCGGCGCGTTGCTTCTGCAAGGTTGGCATAACCGCGGACCTGCGCGAGGCCGCACGAAAAGGTGACCCTTCGTCCTCCGATAGTGAAGGCAGCATTGCCGCGCATCTCCGACTGCAACCGGCCCAATATCTCGCGCGCCTGCCGCGGCGAGGTGCCGGGAAAGAGGGCAATGAACTCTTCGCCGCCCCAGCGCGCCGCGATGTCGGAGCGGCGGAGCGAGGCGGAGAGATAATCGGCGAAGTCGGTCAGGAACTGGTCGCCGCGATCATGGCCATGATCGTCGTTCACCGCCTTGAAGTGATCGAGGTCGAGCATCGCGATCATCGAATAGCTGTCGTCGGCGAGGATCGGTGCGACCGTGTCGAGGAAACCGCGCCGGTTGCGCAGGCCGGTCAGCACGTCGCGTTCGGCCGCATCCTTGAGCTGCTCGATCCGCCGCGCCGTCTCGTTCGCCGCCTGCGCGACGCCGTGCAGCAATTGCCCGACGAGATCCTCGCCGCCGACGGGAACCGGGCCGACGCGGCCGCCGCGCTGCACCGTCTGGAGCATCACGGTTGCGCGGCGGATCGGCATCAGCAGCTCCGACACCGCAAAAATCGCGCCCATCGTGCCGAGCAAGGTCGCAGCGAGGAGGACGCCGAACAGCGACCCGTCCCATTCGCTGCGCCAGCTCAGCACGACGATGCACCCGACGAGCGGCAAATGGACCGCGACGAAGCAGATCGCGAGGATGCGGCGTTCATAATGGCGGGGAAAGAGGAACCGCGTGGCTTCGTAGAATCGCATAATGTCTCCATGCACCGGCCCCCCTCGCGAGGCGACGCCAGCCGAACAACGTTTCCCGAAGGTTAAGGGGCTAAGCATCTGCGGCGAGCCGTGACGCCACTGCCGACAAGCCGTTGAGAACAGGCCATTGATTCCGAAATAACTGTCATGGATGGGGTGCGGGCTGGACAAGTGGGGAAGGGAAGCTAAGCCCTGCCGGACGGGCGACGACGCCGGGCAAGGGAGTCATTCCATGGATTTTTCGCGGTCGCAGGCATCGAGCAAGATCGGCGACGACTGGGTCTATCCGCAACCGCCGTGCCTGAACTTCGGCTGGCTCGAGGTCGATATCGATCCCGCGCATCGCATCTATTGGGAGGAATATGGCAATCCGGCGGGCGAGCCGGTGATGTTCCTCCACGGCGGTCCCGGCGGAGCGTGTGCGCCCGCGATGGCGCGCTTCTTCGATCCGAAACGCTATCGCGTCATCCTGTTCGACCAGCGCGGGTGCGGCAAGAGCGAGCCGAATGTCGCGTCGGCGGGGCCGGCGATCGCGCTGGCGAAGAACACCACCGCCGACCTGATCGGCGACATCGAGAAGCTGCGCGACCATTTGGAAATCAGCGGGCGCATGCACGTTTTCGGGGGGAGTTGGGGGAGTACGCTGGCGATGGCCTATGGCATCGCGCATCCCGAACATTGCGCGAGCCTGGTGCTGCGCGGTATTTTCCTGGGGGCGGCGGAGGATCTGGCGTATCTTTATCAAGGCAATGCCGCGACGTGGGAGCGCGATCCGTTCGCGATGACCGCGCCCGGCGCCTATATCAAATATCCCGATGAGTGGCGCGCGCTGCTTGAAATCCTGACGCCCGGCGAGCGGCGCGACGTGATGGCATCGTACAAGGCGATTTTCGACATGGTGCCTGCGACCGCGGCCGAGAAGGAAAAGCAGCTCGCGGCGGCGCTGGCCTGGTCGCTGTGGGAAGGCCAGATTTCGAACATGATTCCCGAGGAAACCGACACCGGAAAATTCGGCGAGGCCGATTTCGCGCTGTGTTTTGCGCAGATTGAGGCGCATTATTTCGCGAACCAGCTGTTCCTGCCGGCGGGGCATTTCTTCGACCATATCGCCACCCTCGCGTCGATCCCGGTGCATATCGTCCACGGCCGCTTCGACGAGGTCTGCCCGCTGACGCAGGCATCGCGGCTGGCGGCGGCGCTGCGCGAAGCCGGCACCGAGCCGGCGTCCTTCGTGATGACGAACGCCGGGCACAGCGCGATGGAGCGCGAAAATGCGCTGGCGTTGACCGCGGTGATGGACGCGCTGCCGGCGTTGGCGGCTTGAGCCGAACGTAAGGGGAAGACAAGGTGGTTGCAGCGATCGAACCGTTTCACGCGATAGCGATCAGCCGGATGGCGCACGAGCTCGCCGCCGAGGGTCGCTCGATCATCCATATGGAGTTCGGCCAGCCCTCGACCGGCGCCCCGGCAGCGGCGATCGCGCGCGCGCATGCGGTGCTCGATTCGGATGCGATGGGATATTGGGAGAGCATCCCGCTGAAGGACCGCATCGCGCGCCACTATGCCGAAACATATGGCGTCAGCGTCGCGCGCGAACAGATCATCCTGACCTGCGGCGCCTCGCCGGCGCTGGTGCTGGCGCTGACCGCGCTGTTCGAGCCCGGCGACCGCCTTGCCTTCGCGCGGCCCGGCTATGTCGCGTATCGCAACACCGCGAAGGCGCTGTATCTCGACGCGCAGGAAATCGAGTGCGGCCCGGACGAACGCTTCCAGCTCAGCGCGGCGGCGATCGCGGCGCTCGACCCCGCGCCCGCCGGGATCATCGTCGCCAGCCCCGCCAACCCCACCGGCACGATCATCGCCCGCGACGAGCTGGCGGCCATCGTCGACGTCTGCCGACAGCGCGGCATCCGCATCGTTTCCGACGAGATATATCATGGGCTGAGCTACGCCGAGCCGGCCGCTTCGGTGCTCGAATGGGACAGCGAGGCGGTCGTCATCAACAGCTTCTCCAAATATTTCAGCATGGCGGGCTGGCGCCTCGGCTGGATCGTCGCGCCGGTGGACCTCATCGACACGGTGCGCGCCCGGATGGGCAGCCTGTTCCTGACCCCGCCCTCGCTGGCCCAGCACGCCGGACTCGCGGCATTCGATTGCGCCGGCGAACTGGAAGGGCATGTCGAGACCTATGCGCGGAACCGCGCGATCATGCTGCGCGCCCTGCCCGCAATGGGCCTGCGCGAGATCGCGCCGCCCGATGGCGCTTTCTATATCTATGCGAATGTCGCGCATCTGACCGACGACAGCATGGCGTTTTGCAAGCAATTGCTGGCCGATACCGGCGTCGCCGCGGCGCCGGGGATCGATTTCGACCCGGTCGACGGCGCCAGATTCATCCGCTTCAGCTTTGCGGTGTCGACCCCGCTGGTCGAGGAAGCGATCGCGCGGATGGCGCCATGGTTCGCAGCGCGGACGAACGCCGCCGCGGGCCCGTCGCTGGCCTTGGCGGAGACGGCGAGCCTGCGACCGGCGTGAAGCGCGGCAGCGTCATGGCTGTGGCGGCGGCGTCCAGCCTTTCCGGTATTTTTCGAACCACGCGAGGATCGCGGAAGCCTTTGCTGCCGCTTGCGAGGGGCGCGCGGCAATACTGCCGTGGCTGGCGCCGGGCACCTTGATCAGCGCGGTCGGTACCCCCCGGAGGCGGAGCGCGGTGTAATATTGTTCGGATTCGCTGACCGGGGTACGATAATCCTCTGCCCCAACGATCACCAATGTCGGCGTTTTGACATTGCCGACGAGCGAAAGCGGCGAGCGGGCCCAGAAGAGGTCCGGTTTCTCCCACGGTTCGGCGCCGAGCCAATAGGGACCGAAGAAGCCCGGGCCATCGGCGGTCAGCGCCTGCGTCGTCCAGTTGATGACCGGCTTTTGCGTGACCGCCGCCTTGAACCGGTCGGTCTTGCCGACGATCCAGCTGGTCAGGACCCCGCCGCCCGAGCCGCCGGTGACGAACAGTGCGTCAGGATCGGCGATACCGAGCGCTATCGCACGATCGACGATGCTGATCAGGTCGAAATAATCATTCCCCGGATAGGCTTTGTCGATTTCCTTCGCGAAGGCCGCGCCATAGCTGGTCGAACCGCGCGGGTTGGGCGAGAGGACAGCGTAGCCGGCGGCGGCGTACAACTGGTTATCGGTCGAGAAATGAGGGCCGTAGGCGGTAAAGGGGCCGCCGTGAATTTCGAGAATCAGCGGCACCCGCTGACCCTCGCGATACCCGGGTGGCAGCGTCAGCCAGCCCTCGATCGTCTTGCCGTCGTGGCTGGAAGCGGTGGTGATCTTGCGCACTTCGCCAAGCGATTTCACCTCGCGCAAGCTGCGATTGAGGTCGGTCAGGATGCGCGCCGATCCGCCCCTGCTGATCTGAACCTCGGCAGGGCGTACCGCGGTGCCGCCGGTGAAGGCGATCGCACCGCCCTCCGACACGGTGAAGCTGCCGCCGGTATAGGGCCGGTCCATGCCCCCGCCAGAGAGGCCAGAGGCGACGGTGCGGACCGCCCCGTCAAGGCCGATGCGCGCGACGTAGGTTTCGCCATGATCGTCATATTGCGCATAGAGCGATTTGCCGTCGGCGGCCCAGCGAATGGCGTCGACGCTGTAATCCCAGTTAGCGGTCAGGCTGCGCTGGCCGGAGCCGTCGCGGTTCATTACATAAAGCTGGTTATTCTCATAGGCGCTCATCCGGTCGTCGAAACCGAGATAGGCGATTTTGCTGCCGTCGGGCGAGACGAGCGGATTGGCGTCGGGTCCATTGCGATCGGTCAGCGTGGCGACCGCGCCGCTTGCGATGTCGAGCGCATGAATTTCGCTTTCGACGGGGTCGCGTTCCCATTCGGGCTTGCGGTTCGCCGCGAAAAAGATCGTCCGGCCGTCGCGCGACCAGCTTAAAGGTCCGGTGTCGTGGTAGGGGCCGAACGTCAGCTGCCGCGGCGCGCCGCCGGTTGCAGGAACCGTGAAGATTTTTTCGAATCCGGGTTTGAGATAGCCTTCGCCGTCGGCGCGATAGGCAAGCAGGTCGTGCACTTCGAGCGACTCTGCCCATTTCGCGCCTTCGGGCTTGTTCTTTGGCGCGTTGCCGAAGCTGGTCCCCTCATCCTTGACGAGCATCGTATAGGCGATGCTGCGGCCGTCGGGCGACCAGGCGAGCGAAGAGGGCGACGTCGGAAGGCCGGTGAGGCGCACGGCGGCGCCGCCGTTTAGCCAGTGCACCCAAAGCTGGGCACTGCCGCCGACGGTCGAAACATAGGCGAGACGCTTCCCGTCCGGCGACCAGCGGGGCGAGGAGGTGCTGTCGTCGCTCGTGCCAAGCGGGGTTTGCTCCCCGGTTGCGGTATCGATCAGCCAGATAGAGCTGACGGCACGATCGGTCATGATGTCGTTCTGGCGGCGGACATAGGCAATGTGCTGGCCGTCGGGACTGATTTGCGGATCGGACGCAATCGCGAGGTCGAAGAGGTCGGCGCCGGTCAGACGTCGTTCGGGGGCGGTGCGGGCGCTGCCCATCGCCGCGGCCGAAGTGGGAGCAGCTTCGGGCGCCGCCGCCGCGGGTTCCCGAACAGAAACTTCCTGCGCGAGGACGGGCTGGGCGGCGAGGGCCAGAAGGCTCGCGCCGAGGAAGGCGAGTTTACGCATGCGGTGAATGCCCCTTTTTCCGGTCGGTGGTTTTAGGTGTAACTATCCCGTGGTGGGCGTCAACCACGTGGGGCGGCGGACGGATTTTGCGACCGAAGCGATCTTCTTGCGATGGAGAAAGCGCCCGATGCCTTGCGGGCCCGGCTAGAGGATGCGCCGGGACGAACGGCGCTTCCCGGGCTCTAATGCTGTGCATGCTCCCGCCATTGGCTTGCTGGGGGGCCGGCATTTGGTTCCGCCACATGGCGGACGGATATCCGTCTTTTGCTATGTTATAACCAGATAGGTTATTTTATATTGACATCGTCACGCTGTTATGGCACAAGGATCACATCATGAAGAATTGCGAGTCGGGCCGGCGGCCTTCCGATGCGGGAGGTTGTTCCGGCCCGATCGCGTCTGGAGGTAGGGCGATGGACGAGGTGGTGGGCCGCGGCAGGGATAGCCTGCTGAAGAAAAAGCAGCGGTCGCGCCGCGAGATTTCCGAGCGCAAGCGGGACGCATTCATTCGGCATCTGAGCGAGACCTGCAACGTAACCCTGTCGGCCAAGCGTGTCGGGGTTGCGTTCTCGACCTTCTACAAGATCCGCCAACGCGACCCGGTGTTCGCAGCGGCGTGGCAAGGCGCACTCGATGACGGGTATCAGCGGCTGGAGATGGGGTTGCTCAATGCGGCCCTGGCGGTTGTCGAAGGCCGGCGTCCGGATGCGGGCGAAGACGGCGGAGAAGATAGGGTCATCGCGCCGATGTCGATGGATCAGGCGCTTCGCGTCCTGGGGCGGCACGAGGGAAGCGTTCGCGGCGGAAAGCTGCGCAGTCTTCGCCCCGGCAAGGGAAAGATGCCGACGGCCGAGGAAACCGACGAAGAGGTTATGAAACGGATTGCGATCCTGCGCCGTCAGCGCGGCTGGGATCAGTTGTAGCAATGGCGCAGGCAACGCGCGACGTCGTCGGCGACATCCTGGACCTGCTATGCACACTGACGCCGGGACAATTACGGCGTTTGATGCGCGATCTGCCGCTCAAATACCGGCGCGAGCTGATCGAACGCTGGCAGGGCTGGGCGCAGGCGGGACAATGCGAGCCGCCGGGCGACTGGCGGATCTGGATGATCCGCGCCGGGCGGGGATTCGGCAAGACGCGCGCCGGGGCCGAATGGGTCAGCGAATGGGCGCGGATGCTGCCCGACGCCCGGATCGCGCTGGTGGCGGCGAATGACGCCGACGGGCGGCGGGTGATGGTCGAGGGGCCGAGCGGTTTGCTCGCGGTGGCCCGCTCGGATGAGGAGCCGCGCTGGCGCGAGGGATTGCGTGAACTGCATTTCAGCAGCGGGGCGGTGGCGACGCTCTATTCGGCGGCGGCGGCAGAAAATTTGCGCGGGCCGGAGCATCATGTCGCATGGTGTGACGAGCTTGCGAAATGGCCGCATGGCGACGCGGCGTGGGACAATCTGATAATGGGCTTGCGGCTGGGAGACCGCCCGCGCGTGCTGATCACGACGACGCCGAAGCCGACCTCACTGATGCGGCGGATCATGGATTTACCGGGCTATGAGGAGACGCGCGGCGGTACGAATGACAATCCCTATCTGCCCTCGAACTTCGTCGAGGCGATGCTGGCGAGCTATGGCGGGACGCGGCTGGGGCGGCAGGAACTCGACGGTGAGTTGCTGGAGGATGTCGAGGGGGCGCTGTGGACGCGCGCGCTAATCGAGCGGTGCCGGATCGGCGCCGGGGACGTCGGCAAGCCGGTACGCGTCGTGATCGGCGTCGATCCGCCGGCGACGGCGAACGGCGATGCGTGCGGGATCGTGGTGGCGGTTGAGCTCCGCGACGGGCGGCTCGCGGTCGTCGAGGATGCGAGCGTCGCGACGCCGCCGCCGGGCGTGTGGGCGCAGGCGGTGACGGCTGCGGCGGCGCGCTGGGGCGCCGACCGGATCGTCGCCGAAAGCAATATGGGGGGCGAGATGGTCGAGAGCACATTGCGCCAGGCCGACTGCACGCTGCCGGTGGTGCCGGTGCATGCGAGCGTCGGCAAGGCGCGCCGCGCCGAGCCGGTCGCGATCGCTTATGAGCGCGGGCGGGTGGTGCATGCGGGGGCGTTCGCGGCGCTGGAAGACGAGCTTTGCGGGTTGCAGGTGGGCGGCGGCTATGCCGGGCCGGGGCGGTCGCCCGACAGGGCCGATGCGTGCGTGTGGGCGCTGGCGGCTTTGCTCGAGGGGTTGAAGAAGGGGCGGGGGCCGGGGGTGCGGCGGGTTTGAACGGTGGGTTGGCAACTACAAGGTCGGATGCTTCGAGAACAGATTATCCTGACGGGATAATTTTCTTGCGAGCTGTGGTCCGCCTGTGCGAAAGTTTCGCACGGCGAAACTCGCAAGGGTGGTAGCCGTCCTACCCGTTCTGCTCCGCCTAGAAGTCGAACGAATACTGGTTAGGCCAACGCCGGGTATGAGCAGTCACCTGCTCGACCCGGCCAAGGCGCCAGCGCTTATATGCTCGTACGAATACGCGCTTCATAAGCTGTCTCCTTTTTGAAGATGGGATTGAGCCCACGCTCCGGAAGGCCTCGTGCCTCCGCGCCGTTCAGAGGCCGCGGTTCCGGTCAAAAAGGTTGGTAGGACGACTACCGACAATCTGGATAAGCGAGCAGGAACAAATAGCCAACCATGAACATGGGCCATTTCCACCCGTTGGTCTCGCTGGCTGTGAATTGTGCGTGAATAACCAATCCGTTCGCATCGAGCGAAGTCGAGATGCCCATCGGCATAGCGTTTGCCTTCGCGGTGTCTCGACTTCGCTCGACACGAACGGAGAATAGGGCGGCGTCTTGACGCACTGGGCCCCGGCTTTCGCCGGGGTGCATTTAGGAGAACATCATGAACTGGTTTGGCCGCAAGGCCGCGCAGGGGCCTGCGCGGCCTGCTTTGTCGCGGGTGTATGGGAGCTGGAGTGCGCCGGCGCCGCTGACGTGGGAGGCGCAGGTGTGGGAGGGTTATTTGTCCAACGCGATCGTCCAGCGCGCGGTGCGGCTGGTCGCCGAGGCGGCGGGGTCGGCGCCGGTCGAGGCGGACGATCCGGCGCTGCTGGCGCTCGTTTCCGCGACGTCGGGCGGGCAGGGGCTTGTCGAGACGTTGGCGTCGCAACTGCTGCTGCACGGCAATGGCTATGTGCAGATTTTGACCGACGGCGCGGGGGCGCCGGCCGAGCTGTTCGCGCTCCGGCCCGAGCGGGTGACGGTCGAGGCCGACGCGCGCGGATGGCCGGTCGCCTATCGTTACAAGGCGGGCGGCAGCGCCGCGGTGCTGCCCGCCGAGGACGGCGCGGGGCGGACCGCGGTGGTGCATGTGAAGGCGCTGCATCCGCTCGACGATCATTATGGCGCGGGGTGCCTCGGTGCAGCATCTGGCGCGATAGCGGCGCATAATGCCGCGGCGAAGTGGAATGCGGCGCTGCTCGAGAATGCGGCGCGGCCGTCGGGGGCGCTGGTGCACGATCCGGGCGACAAGGGCATGCCGTTGTCGGCCGAGCAGGTCGACCGGCTGCGCGAGGAGCTGGCCGAGAGCTTCGCGGGCGGGGCGAATGCGGGGCGGCCGCTGCTGCTCGAGGGCGGGCTGAAGTGGCAGGCGCTGTCGCTGTCGCCGGCAGAGATGGATTTCCTGGCGCTGAAGGATTCGAGCGCGCGCGAGATTGCGATGGCGTTCGGGGTGCCGCCGATGCTGCTCGGGCTGCCCGGCGATGCGACCTATGCCAATTATCGCGAGGCCAGCCGCGCGCTGTGGCGGCTGACCGTCCTGCCGCTCTGCACGAAGATATTGGGGGCGATTTCGCAGGGGCTGGCGGAGTGGTTCGACGGCGCCGGGCTGCGCGTCGACCTCGACCGGGTGCCGGCGCTCGTCGAGGACCGGATGGCGCTGTGGCGCGAGGTGTCGGCGGCGGACTGGCTGACCGCAGACGAGAAGAAGGCGCTGCTCGGGGTGGGTTAGCCACCCTCGTCATCCCAGCGAAAGCTGGGATCGCTGGCGGCGTGCCACAACGATAGCGGTCCCAGCTTTCGCTGGGACGACGATTTGAGGACATCGGCATGGATGAGGAAGAGGCGCTGGCGCGGTTGATCGCGCTGGCGGGGACGAGTGCGCCCGATGCGGCGCTGTTGCGTGCGGTGGTCGAGGAAGCGAGCGAGCTGGGGGCGCGGCGGGCATTGGCAAGGCTTGGCCTCGCCGACGAGGCGGCGCGCGACGATGTGAGCGACCTCAGGCAACTGCTCGGCGCGTGGCGCGACGCGAAGAAGAGCGCCTGGGCGGCGGCGGTCGACTGGGCGGTGCGCGGGATGCTGGCGCTGCTGGTCGTCGGGCTGGCGATGAAGCTGGGACTGCCGGGGCTGCTGAAGTGAGTTCGGGAGCGGAACAGGCCCTCCCCCCGGCCCCCTCCCGCAAGCGGGAGGGGGAGATACGGTTCGCGGGCTATGCGTCGGTGTTCGACCGCGTCGATCGCGGCGGAGACATTGTGCGCGCCGGGGCCTTTGCGGCGAGTTTGCGCGAGGGGCGCCCGGTGCCGCTGCTCTGGCAGCACCGGCCGGGGGCGGTGGTCGGCACGATCGAGACGTTGGCGGAGGATGCGCGGGGCTTACGCGTCGTGGCGCGGGTGACGCATCCGACGGCGGCGAAGCTCGTCGAACGCGGTGCGTTGACCGGGCTCAGCTTTGGCTATCGGGTGCGCGCGGCGCGCGGGGAGGGCCCGCGCGAGCTGCTGGCGCTCGACCTTGCGGAGGTGAGCCTGGTGGCGGCGCCGATGCAGCCGCTGGCGCGAGTGATTGCGGTGGAGGGCGGATCGATCCTCCCTGCGCCGAAGGCGTGGGGAGGTGGCAGCCCGAAGGGCTGACGGAGGGGCGGATGGCGCGAGATCGCGGCCCCTCCACCACCGCTTCGCGGCGGTCCCCCTCCCCATGGCTGCGCCACAGGGAGGATCTTTTGGAAGGAGTGACAAGCATGGACGATATGGAAGTGAAGGCAGACGCGCTCGAGGGGGCGTTCGATGCGGTGCTGGCGGCCGAGGCGGTCGATGATCTGAAAGCGTCGGTCGCGGCGCTGAAAGCACAGGTCGATGCCCAGGCGGTGGCGGCGTCGCGGTTGCCGCTCGACGGCGCCAA
Organism: Sphingopyxis macrogoltabida; assembly: GCF_001307295.1. NCBI lineage: Bacteria > Pseudomonadati > Pseudomonadota > Alphaproteobacteria > Sphingomonadales > Sphingopyxidaceae > Sphingopyxis > Sphingopyxis macrogoltabida. The sequence goes on from NZ_CP012700.1 coordinate 205,940, forward strand.
GGCGGCCGATCCGGCGCGTGACGCGTTCGTCGAGCGCTATCTACGCCGCGGTATCGATGCGGGCGTCGAGATGAAAAGCCTGTCGGGGGCGAGCGGCGGCGAGGGCGGCTATGCGGTGCCGCGCGAGATCGACGGCTCGATCGCCGCGACGCTGAAGGCGCTGTCGCCGATCCGGTCGATCGCGACGGTCGTGCAGACGGGGACGAGCGGCTATCGCAAGCTGGTCGCGACGGGATCGATGGGCGCCGGCTGGGTCGGCGAGACCGCGGCGCGGCCCGAGACCGCGACGCGCAGCTTTGCCGAGATCGCGCCGCCGTCGGGCGAGCTTTACGCCAATCCGGCGGCGAGCCAGGCAATGCTCGACGATGCGATGTTCGACGTCGAGGACTGGCTGGCCGACGAGCTCGGCCGCGAGTTCGCGGTGGCCGAGGGTAGCGCGTTCGTGAACGGCAACGGCACGAACCGGCCGAAGGGCTTCCTGACCTATACGGCGACGAACGAGATCGACAGCGTGCGCGCTTTCGGGTCGCTGCAGTATCTCGCGACGGGGACGGCGGGCGCCTTTCCGGCATCGAACCCGCAGGACAAGCTCGTCGAGCTGGTCCATTCGCTGAAGGCGCCGTACCGGCAAGGGGCGTGCTGGGTGATGAATTCGGACACGCTGTCGCGTATCCGCAAGTTCAAGACCAGCGACGGCGCTTTCGTGTGGCAGCCGGGGATGGTCGAGGGGCAGGCGGCGACGCTGCTCGGCTATCCGGTGGTCGAGGCCGAGGACATGCCCGATGTCGGTGCGAACAGCCTGTCGGTCGCCTTCGGCAACTTCGCCGCCGGATATCTGATCGCCGACCGCGGCGAGACGCGCATCCTGCGCGACCCATTCAGCAACAAGCCTTTTGTGCATTTCTATGCAACCAAAAGGGTGGGCGGTGCGATCATCGATTCGCAGGCCATCAAATTGCTGAAGTTCGCCGCCAGCTAAGCAGCGCTGGTGCGCGATGGGCGCCCGGCCTTGGGTTCCCTTCCCTTTCGGGTCAGGGCCGGGCGTCAACCAGCCTGCACTGATCTTCCGTCCAGGGCGGCCTGCAAATAACGACTTTTCGCACTTCCGGTGCTCACGTGCAGAAGCACGCTGCGCTCCGGCTTCCGAAAATCCGTCATTTTCGGCTCACCCTGAACGAAAGCCCGGCGCAGGCTTCTCCTGAAATTATATCGGAAAGGATGGCGCTGCCATGCCGACCCTTTTTTTTCGCCGATCTGGTGCGCGAGCTGTGCCAGGAGGGCGGGACCGGGCCGCTGACGCCGACCGGCGCGGTGCCCGGGCATCGCCGCTTTGCCGGCAACGTACCGATCGACACGCCGTTTCACTATGCCATCGCGGGGGTCGTCCACGAAGGCCAGTGGGAGGCCGGGCTCGGCCGGATCGACACGAGCGGTCGGCTGGTCCGCGATACGGTCGCGGCGTCGTCGAACGGCGGCGCGCTCGTCGACTTTGCGCCCGGGCTGAAAACGCTGGCGCTGACCGTCGGGGCGGGGTGGTTCGCCGCGACCGATGCGGCAGGCGCGGCGCTCGGCGTATCGGTCGCCGCTAAACAGCCGCTGTCGACGGGGCACGATGCCGTTGCGTCCGGACTGGCGGACGATCTGGTGACGGTGCGGCGGAGCGGCGGCTGGGTCAATCTTCCGCTCGCCGCGCTGACATATAAAAATGCCGTCGGGGCCTATGTCGTCGGTGGGGTGCTCTCCTGTTCCAGCGGCACGGCGGCAGCGCCCGCGATCAGTTTCGGGTCGAGCCCGGCGACCGGCCTGTTCCGCGCGGGCACCGACATATTGGGGGTGGCGACCGGCGGGGTCGAGCGCGTCCGGGTCGCCGCGAACGGCGATTTCGGCATCGGATCGACCGCCGCGGCCAACACGCGTCTGCTGGTGCGTTCATCGGATTCAGATGCGATGCAGGTGATCGCGCGGTTCCAGACGACGAACGTCGCCGGCAATGATTCCCATTATTTGACGATTGCCGCCGACCCGACGGCCAATCTGGTCCAGCTCGCATCGACCGGCACGAGTGCGGGCGGTTTTACGTTTGTGGCGGGATCGACCGAGCGCTTGCGGCTGCTGGCGGCGGGTACATTGCAACCGGGCGCCGACAACGGCCAGACGCTGGGGTCGGCATCGTTCCGCTGGTCGGTCGTTTATGCCGGGACGGGGACGATCAACACATCGGATATGCGCGACAAGACATGGCGCGGCGGCGCTACCGCGGCCGAATTGCACGCGGCGCGGCGGATCGCGGCCGAACTGGGGTTCTTCCAGTGGAACGACGCGATTGCCGAGAAGGGGGCGGCCGGTGCGCGCCATCATTTCGGACTGCGCGCGCAGGCGGTCTGGGCGATCATGGCCGACGAAGGACTGGTCGATCCGATCGGCGCCGACGGCCGGCCGGGCGCGACCCCCTATGCCTTTCTTTGCTGGGACGAATGGGATGCGGATGGCGGGACGCAGATGCGCTTCGGCATCCGCCCCGACCAGCTCGCGCTGTTCCTGATCGCCGGGCAGGAGGCGCGGATCGCGGCGCTGGAGGCAGCGGCGTGACGGCGGGAAAGCCGCCGTCGGCGCAGGCGATCGGCGATGCCGGGCGGCGCGATCTGCCGGGCGAATGGGGCGGCGCCGCGCCCGACGCAGCGCGCCCGCCCGCCCGCCACCTTCAGCCCTGCGGCGTGGCGCGGCGGGTGGTGGTGGTTCGCAAACCCTGACGAGAAAGGAGCGGACATGACGATGGTGGTGAAGGATCCGGGGGCGCGGATCGATTTCGAGTTCGAATGGGGTGCCGCCTATCCCGACGGGCAGGCGGTGCTGGCGAGCGCATGGACCTGCGTGCCCGACGAGCCTGACGGGGTCGCGGTCGCCGCGGCGAGCCACGATCTGCTGAAATCGGTTGCGACGCTGACCGGCGGAATTGCCGGCCACGTCTATCGCGTGAGCAACCGGGTGACGATGAGCGACGGGCAGATCGACGAGCGGTCGCTGACCGTGCGGGTGGAGGAACGGTGATGACGACGAGCCTGGTACCGGGCGAGGCCCCGGTGAGCCTCGACGAAGCACGCGGCTGGCTGCGGCTGGGCGCGAGCACCGACGATGCGGTGGTCGCGGGACTGATCCGCGCCGCAGCGAACATCTGCGAAAGCTTTGTCGGCCAGTGGCTGGTGATCCGCGAAGCCGAGGAGGTCATCGCCGTCGCCGGCGGCAAGATCCGCCTGTCGGTGCGGCCGGTGGTCGCGGTCGAGGCCGTGACCTTGCTCCTCGCGGCGGGCGGCGAAAGCGAGGTCGCCGAAGCGGGCCGGAGCCTCAGCCTGTCACCCGATGGGACCGGCTGGCTGTCGATCGCGGGGACGCGCGACGGCGACCGGGTGCGTGTCCGTTATCGCGCGGGTATGGCGGCCGACGTCAACGCCGTTCCCGAGGCGATCCGCCATGGCATATTGCGCATGATGCAGCATCTCCACGCGGCGCGCGACGGCGAAACCGGCGCGCCGCCGGCGATGATCGCGGCGCTGTGGCAGCCGTGGCGGCGGGTCGGGCTGGGGAGCGGCCGATGAGCGGCGCCGAGCAGGCGGTTCGGGCGCGGGCGCTGGACTTGCTGTCCGCCGACGCGGAACTCGCGGGATTGGTGCACGGCATCTTCGACGGGACACCGCCGCGCGCGAGCGCGCCCTATGTGTCGGTCGCAGCGGCCGAGGGGAGCGACTGGGGCACCAAGGATCGCGCCGGGCGCGAGGTGCGGCTGACGCTGCTGCTCGCCGGTGCGGGCAGCGCGCTCGACGATCGCGCGGCAGGGCGGATCGAGGCGGTCGTCGCATCGTTGCGCGGGGCGGCCGGCGATTGGGCCGTCGTCGGCGCGCGCGCGATCCGGACGCGCTTCAGCTTTGCCCGCGACGGCGGCTGGCGGCACGAAGTGGTGGTGCGTTGCCGCTGCCTCGCGGCGTGAGCATCAGTCGCCGGGGCGCGAGTTGTTTTCCGAATAGTCCTTGAACTTGTCGACGAAGTTCGCGTGGTAATCGTCGACCTGCATGTCGGCATTTTCGGCGGCATCGGCCTCCGAATCGCCGCCCGAACGGTTGAGCGCGATCACCGCGGTGCGAAAGGCGGCGCGTTCGGTTTCGCACACCGACTTGACCGCCATTTCGAACTCGGCGGCGGTGATCTTGTCGTCGAGCCCCTTCTTCATCGCCGTGTTCAGACATTTGGTGAAAGCGACGCGCGTCGTGTCGACCGCGGCGGTCGGCGACGGCGCCATGGCGGCCAGAAGCAATGTCGTGAAAAGCATCCTGCGACTCCCCGTTTGCAGTGATTTTTCTGTGAGGAGATTAGACGATGGCAATTGAAAATGGGAGCGCTTTTCTGCTCAAGATCGGCGATGGCGGGGTGCCGCCCGCCTATGGCACCGTCGCGGGTCTGCGCACGACGCAGCTTTCGGTGAACGGCGAGGCGGTGAACGTCACGACCAAGGATTCAGGCGGCTGGCGCGAGCTGCTGGCGGGCGCCGGGGTGCGATCGGTTTCGGTGAGCGCGGCGGGAATCTTTACCGGGTCGGCGGCCGAGGTACGGCTGCGCGGCCATGCGCTGTCGGGCGCAATCGACGATTATGAGCTGAGCTTTGAAAGCGGCGAACGGATGCAGGGCCGCTTTCTCGTCACGCGGCTCGACTATGCCGGCGATTACAACGGCGAGCGCAATTATACGCTGAGCCTGGAATCGAGCGGGCCGGTGGTGAGCCTGTGAGCGCCCCAATGTCGCAAGGGGCGAACCCGTTGCGCGGCGAGGCCGAACTGCGGGTCGGCGACACGGTGCATGTGCTGCGCCCGAGCTTTGCCGCGCTGGTGGCGGCCGAAGACGAGCTCGGACCGCTGTTCGCGCTGGTCGAGCGGGCCGCCGACGGCAAGCTCGCATTGGCTGAGCTGGCGTCGCTGTTCTGGCATTGCGTGCGCGACCGGCCCGAGGCGCTGACGCGCGAGCGGGTCGGCGAGGCGGTCGTCGCGCAGGGGCTGGCGGCGGTGACCCCGGCGCTGCGCGTGCTGCTGGGGCAGATATTGCAGGGGCGGTGAGGTGCAGGACGAATGGCTGGGCTCCGCCGCGCTGGCGCTCGCGGGGGTGATGGCGCGGGTCGGCGGCTGGCGGCCGGACGAGTTCTGGGCGGCGACGCCCGCCGATGTCCGCGCGGTGCTGGCGGGGTGGGCCGACGAGGATGCGGTACCGGGGCTGGGCCGTGCCGCGCTGGCGGCGATGATGGAGGCATTTCCCGATGGATGAGATCGACGAACTGGTGGTCGCGGTGCGCGCCGACACCGGTCTTTTCCGCCGCGACATCGCGGCGATGCGCGCCGAACTCGACGGGCCGCTTGTCGCCGGGGCGGATCAGGCCGGGCGCGCGATCGAAGGCGCGCTGTCGCGCGCGATCCGCACCGGCAAGTTGGGGTTCGAGGATCTGAAACGGCTGGTGCTGTCGGTGATGGCCGACGTTGCGCGGGTCGCGATTTCGAACGGCATCGGTGCGGCGATGGGCGGCGGGTCGGGCGGCGGCGGCGGATTGCTGTCGCTCGGAACCTCGATCGCGATGGCGCTGTTCGGGGCGCCGGGACGCGCGACGGGCGGACCGGTGAGCGCGGGGCGCGCCTATATGGTCGGCGAGCGCGGGCCCGAGCTGTTCGTGCCGACCGCGAGCGGGCGGATCGAGGCGCCGGGCACGGGCGGGGTGCGCAATATCGCGATCACGGTGAATGTGCGCGGCGATGCGGGGAGCGAGCCGCAGCGGCTGGCGCAGACCGGGCGGCAACTGGCGCGCGCGGTGCGGCGCGCGGTCGCGCAGGGCGACGACTGATGGGCTGGGCGCTGGTGGCGGCCGAGCCGCATCACAGGAAGGGCTGGCTCAAGCGCTTCGACCCGCGCTTTTGGACGGTCGATTTCGCGCGGCCGATGATGGCGAGCGTGACGAGCGATGCGCCGCGGGCGCTGCGCGTCGAGACGGTGTTTTATCGCAAGCAGGATCTGGCCGGGCTGATCTGGGAGGCCGAGGACCGCTGGAACCATCCGCTGCTTGCCTATGAGACGAAGCGCGACTTCCGGCACACGCAGTTGAAGTTTCGTTGGCGGTCGGGCGGGATCAAGCCGCTCGACGCGCTGCACGGGCCGACGCTGACCATCGAGGGGCGCGACGCGGCGGGGAGCCCGCGCGCCTGGTATGTGCGGCTGTGGAACTATGCGACGGGGACAGCCGAGGATGCGCTGGTCAGCCTCGATTTCGACGATCTCGACGGCGGGTTCCTGTTACCGGCCGAGGCGGACCCGGTGTGGGCGGGCGACATCGACCGGATGTTCATCTCGCTGGTGCCGCCGGATTACGACGCGAGCGACGGCGTGCTCGCGGCGCCGGTCGAGGGCTGGGCCGAGATGAGCGAGATCGCCTGTGCGGGGTCGGGATCGGTGCTGGCGATCGGCGATGTCGTGATGCCCGAACACGCCCTCGGCATCGCGGGCGGCTATGACGACAGCTATAACCTGACCCCGGCGCGGGTGGTGCGGCAGATCGTCGGGCTCGGCTATCGCGGCGACGTCGTCCATTATGTCGGGATGAGCCATTATATGCGGCTCGAGGCGGCGAGCGGCGGTTTTTACGCAAGCCTGGCGGGCGGGGTGCTCAACGGACCGTGCGCGGCGTGGCACGCGGGTTATGCGAGCGCATGCAAGGCGGCGGGGCTGGGGCTCATCTGGTCGCTGTCGTACGAATATTTCGATGCCTATTGCCGGGAGGACTGGAAGCAGCGGACGGCCGACGGATCGCCGGCGCTGACCGGCTGGGAGCCGCCGTCGACCTTGCTGTCGCCCGCCAATGCCGCCGCGATGGGCTATCTGCAACTCGTCGCACGGGCGTTCGTTGCGATCGGCGCGGCGGCGGAGTTGCCGCTGAAATTCCAGGTCGGCGAACCCTGGTGGTGGACCGCGAGCGAAGGGCGGCTTTGCGCCTATGACGCCGCGACGACGGCAGCGCTGGGCAGCGCGAGCGTCGCGATCCCCGATGTGCGCGGAGCCCTCGATGCGGGGCAATTCGCGATGCTCGACGCGCTGGGCGTTCTGCTGGCGGCGTCGACCGGCGCGCTCGTTGCGGCGGCGCGCGACGAGGCGGGCGCGGCGGGGCTGGTGAGCCATTTGCTCGTCTTCCTGCCGACGGTGCTCGATGGCGAGGCGCCCGAGGTGCGACGCGCCAATGTGCCGACGGACTGGGCGGCGCCGGCGTTCGATGTGCTGCAGCTCGAGGATTATGACTGGGTCACCGCCGGGCGCGGGGGCGAGACGGCAGGCGCGCGCGCGGTGATGGTCGCGCGACTCGGCTATCCGATTGAGGAACAGCATTATTTTTCAGGCTTTGTCCTGCTGCCCGAGCAGCGGGCGCAGTGGGGACCGATTGCGGACGCCGCCGATGCGGCGCGGCGTGCCGGGGTGGCGCAGACCTTCGTCTGGGCGCTGCCGCAGGTGGCGCGCGACGGTTTCGTGACATTCGACGGACAAGGCGACGGGGAGGGCGAGGTGCAGGCTTTTGATGCGGTGGATTTCCCGCTGGCGATCGGGCGCGAGGCGCTGGTGGTGACCGAATTTTCGACGCAGATCGTGAGTTCGCCGTCGGGGCACGAGCAGCGTGCGAGCGAATGGGCCGAGGCGCGGATGCGCTACGACGCAGGGCCGGGGGTGCGCTCGGAAGCCGATGTGCGGACCCTGACCGATTTCTTCCGCGCCCGGCGCGGCGCGGCGCGCGCGTTCCGCTTTCGCGACCCGTTCGATGGCAGCTCGGCGGCGAACGGCGGCATGCCGACGGCGATCGACCAGTGGCTGGGGACCGGCGACGGCAGCCGGCGGCAGTTCGCGCTGGTCAAATATTATGGCAGCGACGATGCGGTACAGACGCGCGCGATCCGCCTGCCGGTCGCGGGGAGCGTGCGGGTGTCGGTCGACGGGATCGAGACCGCGGCCTTTGCCGTGACCGGCAGCGGCGAAGTGCTGCTCGATGCCGCACCGGCGGACGGCGTTGCGGTGCGTGCGGGTTTCCTGTTCGACGTGCCGGTGCGCTTTGCCGAGGACCGGCTGGAGGTGAGCCGCGCGACGTTCCTTGCGGGCGAGATCGCGAATGTGCCGCTGGTCGAGGTGCGGGCGCCATGGTGATCGCGGCGGCGCCCGACTGGCTGCGCGCAGAGCTGGTGACGCTGGCGTGGTGCTGGCGGCTGGCGCGCCGCGACGGGGTGGTGATCGGGCTGACCTCGCACGACCGCGACCTGGTGATCGACGGGATCGTCTATCGCGCGGCGCCGGGGATGAAGCCGTCGGCGATCGAGTCGAGCGACAGCCTCGATGCCACGACGATGGATCTCGAAGGCGCCATCGCGAGCGAGGCGATCGCGGCGCGCGATCTCGATGCGGGGCGCTGGGACGGCGCCGCGCTCGTGCTGTTCGTGACCGACTGGACTGCGCCCGATGCGGCGCCGATCACGGTTGCGCGGGGATCGCTGGGCGCGATCGAGCGGCGCGGCGCGGCCTTTGGCGCCGAATTGCAAGGCGTGACGCGGATGCTCGACCGGCCGGTGTGCCCGGCAACCTCGCCGAGTTGCCGCGCGAACCTGGGCGACCGGGCGTGCCGCGTCGATCTGGCGCCGCTGACGCACAGGCAGAGAGTGATCGCGGTCGCGGGGCGGACGGTAACGCTCGACAGCGCGGTGGCGGGCGTGATGGCGTTCGGCGAATTGCTGTGGCTCGAGGGGGCGAATTGCGGACTGGCGAGCCCGGTGATCGGTGCCGAGGGCGCGGTGCTGCATCTCGCCGAGGCGCCGCCTTTGGCCGTGGCGCTCCCGGCCCGGGTGCGGCTGACCGAAGGGTGCGACAAGCAGCTTTCGACGTGCCGGACCCGCTTTGCCAATTCGGTTAATTTTCGCGGCGAAGCGCACCTTCCCGGTAATGACCTGCTGACGCGATATCCCGGTGGATGATCCGGGGCGACGCGCCTTCGCCGCGGCGCGGACGATGGTGGGCGTGCGGTTCCGGCCGCAAGGTTGCGACGCGCGGATGGGGCTGGATTGCGTCGGACTGGTGTGGACGGCCTATGCCGCGGCGGGGCGGCTGCTTGTCCGGCCGTGCGATTATCCGCTGCGCGGCTGGTCGCGGGCGCAGGTCGAGGCGGGGTTGGCCGCAGCGGGTTTCGCGCCGGTCGGCGGCGCGGTCTGCGATGGCGATGTGGCGCTGATCGCGCTCGATGCGGGGCAATTCCACCTGGGGCTGATCGGCGCCGATCGGCTGGTGCATGCGCATGCGGGGCTGCGGCGGGTGGTGGAAACGCCGGTAGGTGGATGGGGAGACGTAGACCGCTGGCGGCTGCGCCCCGATTGAAAAATTCTGTGCTGCCGCGAAGGCGGGAGCCCATCTCCGGTCGGCGCTATCTGGAGCCGGCCGGAGATGGGGCCCCGCCTGCGCGGGGACACAGCTCTGATTATGGGAGCATATCATGGCGACTTTGGTGCTGACCGTGGTCGGCGGACTCGTTGGCGGGCCGGTGGGGGCGGCGATCGGCGCGACGATCGGCCAGCAGGTCGATGCCGCGATCTTCAAACCGAAGGGGCGCGAAGGCCCGCGGCTGGCCGACCTCAAGGTGCAAGCGTCGACCTATGGCCAGCAAATCCCGCAACTGTTCGGGACGATGCGCGTCGCGGGCAGCGTGATCTGGGCGACCGACCTGATCGAGCGGCGGACGAAGAGCGGCGGCGGCAAGGGGCGGCCGTCGGTGACCGAATATAGCTATTCGGTCTCGCTCGCGGTGGCGCTGTCGTCGCGGCCGATCCGCGCGATCCGGCGGATCTGGGCCGACGGCAATCTGCTGCGCGGATCGAGCGGGACGTTCAAGGAACGCTGCACCTTTCGCTGGTATTCTGGAAGCGAGGATCAGGCGGCCGACCCGCTGATCGCGTCGGCGGTGGGAATGGCGTCGGCGAGCGCGTTTCGCGGCACCGCCTATGCGGTGTTCGCGGAACTGGAACTGGCGAGCTTCGGCAATCGCATCCCGTCGCTGACCTTTGAGGTCGAGGCCGATGCCGGGCCGATCGACGCGGGTATGGTCGGCGACATCCTACTCGGCGAGGCGGGGCTTTGCAGCGGTGGCTGGGCGTTCGCGGGCTATGCTGCGTCGGGTGACCGGGCGCGCGATGCGCTGGCGCCGCTGTTCGAAGCCGACGCCATGCGGCTGGTAAGCGATCCGGGCGGATGGCATCTCGCCCCCGCAGGCATCGGCGCAGCCCCGGTCGCGCTCGCCGGTTTCCGCGAAACGCGGCGCGCCGAGACGCCGGGCGACCGGGTCGAGCAAAACCGCGCGGCGCTGTCGTCGCTGCCCGGCACGATACGGCTGCGCCATTACGAGCCCGAGCGCGACTACCAGCTCGGCCAGCAGGCGAGCGCGGTTGCCGGCGGCGGGGTTCGCGAGGAGCGGATCGATCTGCCCGCCGTGCTCGCCGCCGGATCGGCGCGCGCGCTTGCGCAGCAGCTTGCGGCGGCGGCGACCGATGGCCGCGAAACGGTCGTCTGGCAGGCCGACCTTGGCGCGCTGGCGCTGCCGGTCGGCGGCGTCGTCACCCTGATCGATGAAAGCGGCTGGCGCGTGGCGAGCCGGTCGGTGCGTTCGAACGAGGTGCGAATAGAGCTCCGGCGATACCAGCCGCTGACCGGCGGTTCCGTGGCGGCCGATCCGGGTGCGCCGGTGGTCCAGCCCGACTGGGCCGATGCGACCGGCACCGTGCATGTGTTCGACTTGCCCAGCCTTAGCATAGCTGCCGCGCAGGCGCCGCGGCTTGTGGTCGCGGGAGCGGGCAGCAACGACGGCGGCGCGGCGCCGACTGCTGGGTCGTGCCGATACCCGGGGCCGAGCCGGTGCCCGCCGGCGCGCTGCGTCCGGCGGCGGCGCTCGGCGCGCTCGCCGAACCGCTGGCCGCGGGAAGCGCAGAGTTGTTCGATCTTGCGAACGCCATCTTCGTCACGCTGGCCAATGCGGCGATGACGCTCGAGACGGTCGACGATGCGCGGCTGCTAGGCGGAGCAAACCGGGCGATGATCGGCGGCGAGTTGCTGCAATTCGGCGTTGCCGAAGCCGTAACGCCCGGCGTCTGGCGCCTGTCGCGGCTGCTGCGCGGACGAGCGGGGAGCCATGCGGATGCGCATGCCGAGGGCGCGCCCTTCGCGATGATCGACGATCCGGCTTTGCTGCTGCTCCCCGACGAACTGGCGGCCTGGGCCGAAAGCGGCGCGGCCATCGTCCAGTGGGCGCCGCGCAACGGCACCGGTATCGAAGATATCGAGATGCCCGGCACGGCGCAGGCGTTGCGGCCGCTGGCCCCGGTGCATGCGCGTATCCGGCCCGACGGTTCGGGCGGTGTCGACATCGACTGGATTCGCCGCAGCCGCGCCGACCCAGGCTGGCGCGACCATGTCGATATTCCGCCGGGCGAAAGCCGCGAAGCTTGGCGGGCCGAACTGGTTCCCGCGGTGCCGGGGTTCGGGCCGTGGGAGCGGCCGTCGGCCAGCCTTCATCTCGAAGCCGCGATTATCGGAGCGCTGCCCTCGGGATGCCACATCGAACTTCGCCAGATCGGCGACTTCGCGGTGTCGGATCCGCTCATCCTGCCCCTGACCTGAAAGGAAAAAACCATGCCCGCAACCCCTCGCTTTTCCTTGCCCCTGCTGGCGATGGCGCAGGCGCAAAAGGAAGTTACTCACAATGAGGCGCTGACCTTGCTCGACGCGCTGGTCCATGCGGTGATCGAAGCCGGGCCGCAGGCCGACCCGCCGGCTACGCCGGTCGAGGGTTGCTGCTGGCTGGTCGGACCGGACGCTACGGCCGCGTGGGCGGGGAAGGAGGATGCGGTCGCGATCTGGACGTCGGGCGGCTGGCGATTCGTGCTGCCCCGCGCGGCGATGCAGGTGTCGCGTCTTGCCGATGGAGCATCGCTGCGGTTCGACGGCGAAAGCTGGATCGAGCCGCCGTCGATCGCGGGCGCGGCGGGCGGGTCGACAATCGACTCAGAAGCCCGTAGCGTGCTCGCCGCACTGATTCTGCTGCTTGAGGCGCATGGTCTTCTGATTTCAGGCTGAATTTGCCTTTACTCGCATCAAAAGTGCGACTTTTTTACAACAGAATGGTGATTTGTTCGCTTGCGTGGAACCAAAGGCGCGGGTAGGACGTCTGGCGAGACGTATATCTCAATTGAAAGGGGAATTACTATGAGGAAGCTTGCCGTCGCTGTGGCGTTGGCCTCCACTGCCCTGGCGTCGCCTGCTCTGGCGCGCGACAACTCCTGGTATGTGGGTGTCGGTGGTGGTGCTATGATCGTCGAGGACATGGACCTTGACATCGGCGCTGTCGAAAATGCTGGCACGCTCGATCACCGGACCGGGTACGACTTCGAAGGCACTGTCGGTTATGACTTCGGCGGTTTCCGCGCGGAAGTCGAAGTCGGCTATCGCGAAGCCGATATCAAGGCCGGTACCTTCACCGTCGGGATCCCCAACGGGGTGCCCGGTGGCTCCTTCACCGGCAGCACTCCGCTGAACGGTGACTCGAATGCCCTGAGCTTCATGGTCAATGGTATGCTCGACTTCGGCGACGATGACGGCATCCAGGGCTTCATCGGCGGTGGTGCCGGTGTGGCTCGCGTTTCGGTCGAGCCGGTTTTCGCCGGTAACTTCCTCGACGATTCGGACACCGGCTTCGCATGGCAGGCAATCGCCGGCGTTCGCGCGCCGCTGACCCGCAACATCGACGCCGGCCTGAAGTATCGTTTCTTCAACGTCAACGGTGTCGACCTGGTCGACCAGCTTGGCCGCGACGTTTCGACGCGTTTCCGTTCGCACTCGCTGCTCGGCACGCTGACCTTCAACTTCGGTGGCGCTGAACCGGCTCCGGAGCCGGCACCCCCGCCGCCGCCGCCGCCGCCGCCTCCCCCGCCGCCCCCGCCGCCCCCGCCGCCGCCGGTGGTGTGTGCGCCCGGACCGTACATCGTGTACTTCGACTGGGATCAGTCGAACATCACGCCGGAAGCGGCTTCGACGCTCGACAACGCGATCAGCGCCTACAACCAGGGCTGCACGGGTACGCAGGTCATGCTCGCCGGTCACGCCGACCGTTCGGGTTCGGCCAAGTACAACGTCGGTCTGTCGGAACGCCGCAACACGGCGGTTCGCAGCTACCTGACCGCACGCGGTATCTCGGACAGCTCGATCAGCGCTCAGGCGTTCGGCGAAACCCGTCCGGCCGTTGCGACCGCCGACGGCGTCCGCAACGACCAGAACCGTCGCGTGGAAATCACTTACGGTCCGAACTCGGGCATGTAAGACCGGTTTCCGCTCCCGACAGGGACTGGAAGACAAAGAGGGGCGGTACCGGAAGGTGCCGCCCTTTCTTTATGCGCGCCGCCGGTTTGGTATGGTGGAGGACCGAGGGCGCCGCGCTTTTTATTTGCGCTGTCGATAAAATGTTATACCATTACAAAGCGGGTCGCCGATTACCTGCAATGGATGCAGGGAACCGATCCGCAGCGCGGGGCTGGCGCGCGTCGATCTTGCCGAGCCGCCTCGCGCCCGAGAGGGAGAGAGACGATGCGCCGACGTCGCAGTGCTTTTCATCGCAGTATCTTTCGCGCCGATCCCAATGGCGATCCCGATATCAACACGACGCCGCTGATCGACGTGATGCTGGTAATGCTCGTGATGTTCATCATCACCATCCCGCCGCCGACGCACAGCGTCGATGTGATGCTGCCCACCGACGGGCGCGGAATTCCGGTCGGGGACAAGAATAGCGTGACGATCGATACCGCCGACGTCATTCGCTGGAACGACGAGGCTGTCGACCTGGCGGAGCTGAGCGCGTTGGTGAAGCAGGCGGCCGAGCGCCCCGAGCCGGCGACGATCCTGTTCGCGCCCGATGCACGAGCCCGCTATCTTCGCGTCGATGAGGCGATCGGGGCGATCCGTCGCAATGGCGGCAGCAAGATCGCCTTTCCGGGGATCGACCAATATCGTGAGCTGATCTGATCCGATATTACCCCGCCGCCGCCGCGGCGGCGGGAAGCCGATCCGTCAGCCGGCGGGGGCAGTTCCGGGGCGCAGATAGGCCATCATATAACTGACATAGTCGGCCTTGCCGAGCGGCACGCCCATGTGGCGAAGGATGCCGTAGGCGGCGACAAGGTGGAAGTAATATTGCGGCTGGGCCCAGTCGCGCACGTAAGTGGCGGCGGTCATGTCGAACGCCATGCCGTTCGGCAGATCGAAGCCGACTGCACGGTCGGGATCGCCATCGAGCGCCGCGCGGTCGATGGTTTCGAGCCATGCCAGCGTCGCAGCGATCTGTGCCTGCAAGCCCGCGAAGTCGGTGGCGTCCTCGTCGAGTAGGGGAGCGCCGCCCGCGCCGAGCCGCGTCGCCGCCTGGATCGCCTGTCCGCACGAAAAGCGCACTTGCGAGGCGAGCGGGAACATGTCGGGCGCGAGGCGTGCGGCGATGAATTGCAGCTCGCCGATATCATTGTCGCGGCCCCATGCCAGCGCCTTGCCGAGCTGGCCCGACAGAGCCTTCAATCCGTTGATATAGGCGGGGACGGTAAGGTCGTAGAGCATGGCAAGGCGGTCCTTTGAAGGGTGGCGGCAGGTCGGTTCTAGGCGGCGGCCAGATTGTCCTGGAACTGCAGCCGGGCAAGGCGGGCATAGAGGCCGTCGGCGGCGACGAGATCGTCGTGGCGGCCTTCCTCGACGATGCGCCCGTCGTCCATCACGACGATACGATCGGCGGCGCGAACGGTCGCGAGCCGGTGCGCGATGACGATTGTCGTGCGGTCGTGCATCAGCGTTTCGAGCGCATCCTGCACGAGCTTTTCGGATTCGGCGTCGAGTGCCGAGGTCGCTTCGTCGAGCAGCAGGAGCGGCGCACGGCGGAGCAGCGCGCGGGCGATCGCCACCCGCTGGCGCTGGCCGCCCGACAGCCGCGCGCCGCCTTCGCCCATGAAGGTATCGAGACCCTGCGGCAGCTTGCGGAGGAACTCCTCGGCATTGGCGGCGCGCGCGGCATCCCACAGTTCCTCGTCGGTCGCGGCCCAATTGCCGTAGCGCAGATTGTCGCGCGCCGACGCAGCGAAGATCACCGTTTCCTGCGGGACCATCGCGATGCGGGCGCGGATGTCGGCGGGGTCGGCATCGACCAGCGGCACACCGTCGAGCAGCACCTCGCCCCCCTGCGGATCGTAGAAGCGCTCGGCCAGCTGGAAGAGCGTCGACTTGCCGGCGCCGGACGGACCGACGATCGCTACCGTCTCGCGCGGATGGATCGCGAGGCTGAAACCATGCAGCGCCGGGGCGTCGGGGCGCGTCGGATAATGGAATTCGACATTCCTATATTCGAGCGTGCCGATCATCGGATCGGGAAAGCGCTGCGGCTTCGCGGGCGCGGCGATGCTGGGTTCGGCATTCAACAATTCGCTGAGCCGCTCGGCGGCGCCCGCGGCGCGGAGCAGGTCGCCATAGACTTCGGTCAGCGCGCCGAACGCGCCGGCAACAAGGCCGCCGGTGAGGACGAAGGCGGCGATCGTGCCGCCGGTGATCGTGCCTTCGGCAACGCCCACGGCGCCGTACCAGAGCAGGGTGGTGATCGCGCCGAACAGCAGTCCGATGACGATCGCGGTCATCGTCGCGCGCAGGCGGATGCGGCGCTTGGCGGTCGCGAAATTCGCCTCGACCGCGGTGGCGAAGCGCGTCGCCTCGCGGTCCTGCTGGCCGAACGCCTGGACGATCTTCATCGCGCCGAGCTGTTCGGCGGTGGTCGCGCCGATGTCGGCGACGCGATCCTGGCTCGACCGCGAGACATTCTGGAGCTTTCGCCCGAGCAGTACGATCGGCATGATGATCACCGGGATGCCGAGCAAGATGCCGCCGGTCAGCTTTGGCGAGAGCGAGAAGAGATAGGCGATGCCGCCGATCCCCATCACGACGTTGCGGAGCGCAACCGAGACGGTGGTGCCGACGGTCTGTTCGATGATCGAGGTGTCCGACGTCATGCGCGAGGCGATTTCCGACGGACGGTTTTCCTCGAAAAAGCCCGGTGCTAGGCGGAGCAGATTCTGCTGTACTCCCCGGCGGATGTCGGCGACGGTGCGTTCACCGAGCCAGCTGACGAAATAGAAGCGCAGCGCGGTGGCGATCGCGAGCAGCAGCACGATGACATAGAAGAAGCGGAAATGCGGGCTGACATCGCCGCCGCCGGCGACGAAGCCGCTGTCGATCATTTCCTTGAACTGATACGGGATCGCCAGCGTCGCGATGGCGGCGACGCCGAGCGCGATCACCGCGATCAGGAGCTGTAACGGGTAACGGCTGGCATAGTGCCAGACCATGCGCAGGCTGCCGAGCTTGCGCGGGCGCTTGTCCTGCATTTCGCCCGGAACGGGCGGGGCGGGCTGGTCTGATGATGTCGCCATTGCGCACGCCCTAGCAGCGGTGGCGGCCGCGCTCAACGCCGCAGAATGATGCGCCGCTTCAAGCGCTTTGAAGGGGAGCGCGATGATCGCCCGCTCCCCCGCCCATCAGCGGTTGTCCGGCTGAGCCGGCACCACCGACCGCCGGGGTCGGCAGGGACGCAAATCCTGAAGTCGCAAGGATCCGCCGGTTGCTCGCAATGCGGGACAGAATCGCACCGAAGGCGCAGGACGCGCCGTGGGCATGATAGGAGCAATCCTCGCCTGCAAATGATTTTGATGCATTGCACAATGAAATGGATAGCCTAGACTGGCCTAACAAACGGCGCCCGCCAGAGAGCGCCGGGGCTGCGCAAGGAACGAACATCTATGCTGTATCACGCGTTTGAAATGCAGAAGAGCTGGCTTGCCGGGGCAAGCGCACTGGCGACCGCTGGCGCGCAGGTCATGCAACACCCCGCGAATCCGCTTGGCTATTTCAGCGGCAGTCCGATGTTTGCGTCCGCGCTCGAAGTCTTTGCCCACGCCGCCGCGCCGCGCGGCAAGCCGGGGTTCGACCTTTACGAAACGACGGTCGAGGGCGAACCGGTGCGCGTCACCGAAGTCGTCGAGGCGCGCAAGCCCTTCGGCCAGCTCAAGCATTTCAAGCACAAGGGCGCCAAGGACGCGCCCAAGCTGCTGATCGTCGCGCCGATGTCGGGCCATTATGCGACGCTGCTGCGCGGCACTGTCGAGCGCATGCTGCCCGGCCATGACGTGTGGATCACCGACTGGCGCGACGCACGCAATGCGCCGCTGGAAGCGGGCAAGTTCGACCTCGACGATTATATCGATTATCTGATCTCGTGGCTCGAGCATATCGGGCCGGGCGCGCATATGCTGGCGGTGTGCCAGCCGTCGGTGCCCAGCCTTGCGGCAGCGGCCGTCATGGCGGCGAACAAGCACAAGTGCCGGCCGAAAACGCTGACGATGATGGGCGGGCCGATCGACACGCGCAAGGCACCGACCGCGGTCAACGAACATGCGACGACGCGGCCCTATGCGTGGTTCCAGGAAAATGTCATCGCGACCGTCCCCGCTTATTATCCGGGGGCCGGGCGCCGCGTCTATCCGGGCTTCCTGCAACTGGCGGGCTTCATGTCGATGAACCTCGGCAATCATATGATGAGCCATTGGGAGATGTTCAAACATCTGGTCGACGGCGATGGCGAAAGTGCCGACAAAACCAAGGAATTTTACGACGAATATCGGTCGGTGTGCGACATGACCGCCGAATTCTACCTGCAGACCGTCGATGTCGTGTTCCAGCGTCACCTGCTGCCGAAGGGCGAGATGCTGCATCGCGGCCAGCCGGTCGATATCGGTGCGATCGAGGATATTGCGATCCTCGCGATCGAGGGCGAGCGCGACGATATTTCGGGGATCGGCCAGACCAAGGCGGCGCTGACCCTCGCCAAGGCGTTGCCGGCCGACAAGAAGAAATATCTGATGGCGAAGGCGGTCGGCCATTATGGCATCTTCAACGGCCGCAAATGGCGCGAGGAGATTGCGCCGGTGGTCGAGCAGTGGATTCGCAGCAACGGGTGACGTCGGTTTCCGGCCGGTTTTTGCCGTTTGGGCCAACCTTACCCGTTCGCATCGAGCGAAGTCGAGATGCCCCTCAGGCTGGGCGTAAGGCCGACGGGTGTCTCGACTTCGCTCGACACGAACGGAAATAACGGACGGTCAGGAATCCACCCCAAAGTCGACGTTTCCGCATTACAACTGGGCCGCTAATGCCAGGGCGAGGTCCGCACGCTCCAGTAGACTATGTAAAGAAGTGCAGCCCACAGCAGCAGGATGAAGGCCATGCCCGCGCGGCTCGACGGGCGCTCTCTCGCGACCTCGGCGGCGGCGTGCAGTTCGGCCCATAGCGGGTCGGGAATCAGGCGGCGGACGAGCCAGAGCCCGAGCGGGACGATGATGAGGTCATCGAGCCACCCGAGCACCGGAATGAAATCGGGAATCAGGTCGATCGGCGAGAGCGCATAGGCCGCGACCGCGACCGCGAGGAGGCGCGCCGACCATGGCACGCGCGGATCGCGCGCGGCAAGCCAGGCAGCATGCGCTTCGACCGCGAGCCGGTGGCCCAATTCGCCGATGCGTTCGGAAAGGGATTTGCCGGTCATCGCGATCTACACTAGCCTTCCTGCATGGCTATCCAACTGAAAAGCGCGCGTGTCGAACGCTGGCCCGTCGCGGGCTCCTTCGTCATCAGCCGTGGCGCGAAGACGCATGTCGATGTCATCGTTGCCGAGGTCGAAGGTGACGGTGCTGCCGGGCGCGGCGAGGGCACTCCGGTCTATTATCTCGGAGAGGACGCCGCGCTATGCCGCGACCAGTTGCTGCGCGCCGCGCCGCACATCGCCGACCTGGGCGCCGCAGAAGCGCGGGCGGCGATACAGGAAATCATGGGGCCGGGGGCGGCGCGTAACGCGCTCGACTGCGCGCTCTGGGATCTCGAAGCGCGCCAGCGCGGCCTGCGGCTCTGGCAATTGGCCGGGTGCGACGGTGCGCCGACCGCGCGCGTCACTGCTTATACCGTCTCGCTCGGCACGCCCGGCGCGATGGCCGAGCAGGCCGCGACGGCCGAGGCTGACGGTTATCGCCTGCTGAAGATCAAGCTGACCGGCGAGGACGACCGTTTGCGCGTCACGGCGGTGCGCAAGGGCGCGCCCGGGGCGCGGCTGATCGTTGACGCCAATGAAAGCTGGGGTGGGATCGACATATTGAGCGAGGCCGAAGCGCTTGCCGACATGGGGGTCGAGATGATCGAGCAACCGGTGCCGGTCGGCGCCGATGCATTGCTCGATCCGATTTATGCGCCGGTGCCGTTCGTCGCCGACGAAAGCTGTCAGACCATAGCCGACGTGGCGCGGATCGGCACCTTTTACGACGGGGTGAACATCAAGCTCGACAAGGCGGGCGGGCTGACCGAAGGGCTGCGGCTTGCCGATGCGGCGGATGCTGCCGGCCTGTCGATTATGGTCGGGTGCATGTTGTGCACCAGCCTTGCGATCGCCCCCGCCTTTGTGCTGGCGCAGCGCGCGCGCTGGGTCGATCTCGACGGGCCGGCGCTGCTGGCACGCGATCGCGAGGGCGGTTTCGAGTTTCGTGAAGGGCTGATCGGGCCGCCGGTGCTGTAACCGCCCCCGCGCGAGGCGGGGGCGAGATATTTTACAGCGCCACCTCGGCGTGCTCGCCAAGATCGCCTTCCTTCATTGTCATCCCGGTCGCGAGCTTGAACATGCCCTTGATCCCGGGGTCGGCGGTCCAGATTTCCGCGTCTTCGAGGTCGAAGCGCAAGAGGACAAGCTTGGGATCGTTCTTGCCGCCTTCGTACCAGGCCGCGATGCCGTTGTTCCACAGCCGGTCGAGCACGGCGCGATCGGTTTCGTGGCGCAGCGTCCCCGAAATGCAGGCGAAAAGATCATGGCCCTTCGAAGCGAACTGCGCCATCGCCGGGCCGCCGCCGGCAAGCCGGTTGTCGGTTGCAGTGAAGAACCAGAAGGCGCTGTTCGCATCCTTGTCGAGCTGCGCATTCATCGGAATGTGATGCGCGCGCTCGCCGGTCATGCCGACCATGACATAGGGGCTGTCGGCCAGCGCCTTCCAGAAAGTCTGCTTGATATCGTCGCTCATCGAAAGGCTCCTTCATATCCCCCGATGGACGATCAACGCGGCAGGCGGCCGGTTGTTGCCCGGCTTAGCGCGGCGCGGGCTCCGCATAGCTGACGACTTCATATTCGATGCCGTCGGGGTCGAAGAAGTAGAAGCGGCGGCCCGGCTCGTAAACGCCGTGGTTGAAGGGCAGGAGGCCGACGGCCTTGACGCGCGTTTCGACCTCTTCGAGGTCGTCGACCTGGATGCCGACATGGTTGAGCGGCTCTCCCTTCGGATAGGGCAGCCCGGCCTCGATGCCGTTCGGCGGTGCGTAGAGCGCGATATAGGCGCGGTCGCTGCCGACGTGGATCGTGTGGCCGCCGCTCTGCGCCGGACCGCGCCAGCGTTCGTGCCAGCCGAAGACGGCGATCATCAACGAGGCGGTGCGCGCCGGGTCGCTGACGGTCAGATTCACATGCTCGATGAAAGGGTGCGCCACGTGCTTGCTCCTGATTCGGGTTGACGCAGGACTTTTAGAAGCTCAAGTCAGCTTTAGATCAAGGCCTATTCGAAAGGCGGCGCGAGCATGCACCGGCGCGACCTGATTGCCATTGGGGAACTTGCGGCGCGAACCGGCGTCGCGGTGTCGGCGATCCGTTTCTATGAGGCGAAGGGGCTGATCGAGGCGCTGCGGACGAGCGGCGGGCAGCGGCGTTTCCTGCGCGCCGACATTCGCCGCGTGTCGTTCATCCTGATCGCGCAGCAACTGGGGCTGAGCCTCGAGGAAATCGCCGGGGAGCTGGCGCGCCTGCCCGCCGGGCGGACGCCGAACGCGGCGGACTGGACGCGGATCAGCACCGGCCTGCGCGCGCGGATCGACGCGCAGATCGTCGCGCTGGCGCGGACGCGCGAGCTGCTCGACAATTGCATCGGCTGCGGTTGCCTGTCGCTCAAGAAGTGCGGATTGTACAACCGCGAGGACAAGGCGGCGCTGCGCGGCGCGGGGCCGAGGTACCTGCTCGGCGACCGGGCGGGGGAGATTGCGGAGGTGGGCTGACGGCGGTTTTGGGGTGGGAAGCGGACGTTTGAGGGTACGTCTATATTCCCCTCCCGCTTGCGGGAGGGGTAGCGAGGCTTGCCAGCTTGCTGGCTAGCCGCAGTGGGGAGGGCGTGTTGCGCCGCGCAGACCCTCCCCCGACCCCTCCCGCAAGCGGGAGGGGAGAAAGTCCGCAACCGGCCGAAACCGGCCGATCAGACGGCGGCGAGCTTTTCGATCTCGGGCGCGCCGGCGAGGCACGGGCCGAGGCGGGCGCCGATGGTACGGAAATGGTCCGACGCGCGGTGCGCATCGACCGCCGCATCGTCATCGTAGCATTCCATCACCTTGTACACGCCGGTCTCTTCGGTGCGGAACAGGCGGTAATAGCTGTTGCCGGGCTCGTTCGCGGCGACCGCGGGGGCGAGTTCGGCGAAGACGCCTTCGAATTCCGCTTCCTTGCCGGGCTGGACGCGAATGGTCGCGATGATGCCGATTGCACTCATGACACAAATCCTCCGGTTGCAGATGGCCGGGGCGGGCCGCGACGGCCCGCCCCGGCGCATGCGTCAGAAAACCTCGAACAGTCCGGCCGCGCCCTGACCGCCGCCGATGCACATGGTGACGACGGCATATTTGACGCCGCGGCGCTTGCCCTCGATCAGTGCGTGGCCGACGCAGCGCGCGCCGGTCATCCCGAAGGGGTGGCCGATCGAGATCGAGCCGCCGTTGACGTTGAGCAGTTCGTTCGGGATGCCGAGCTTGTCGCGGCAATAGAGGACCTGCACGGCGAACGCTTCGTTGAGTTCCCAGAGGCCGATGTCGTCCATCTTGAGCTCGAAGCGTTCGAGCAGCTTGGGGATCGCGAAGACGGGGCCGATGCCCATTTCGTCGGGCTCGGTGCCCGCGACCGCCATGCCGACATAACGGCCGAGCGGCTGGAGCCCGCGCTTCTCGGCGACCTTGGCTTCCATCACGACGCAGGCCGACGAACCGTCGGCGAGCTGGCTGGCGTTGCCCGCGGTGATCGTGTGGCCTTCGCCCATCACCGGCTTCAGGCTCGCGAGCCCTTCGAGCGTGGTGTCGGCGCGGTTGCACTCGTCCTTGTCGGCGACGACGTCCTTGAAGGTGACTTCCTTGGTCTCCTTGTTCACCACTGCCATGGTGGCAGGGCAGGCGACGATCTCGTCGTCATATTTGCCCGCGGCCTGCGCAGCAGCCGTGCGCTGCTGCGACTGGAGCGAATATTCGTCCTGATATTCGCGGCTGATGTTGTAGCGCTTGGCGACGACCTCGGCGGTACCGATCATCGGCATATAGGTGGCCTCGTGCATCGCGATCAGCTCGGCGTCGGTTTCGATGAAAACCTTGCCGCTGCCGCTGACTTTCGAGATGCTTTCGATGCCGCCGGCGACGCAGATGTCCTGACGGTCGACGATGATCTGCTTCGCAGCGGTCGCGATCGTCATCAGGCCCGACGAGCACTGGCGGTCGATCGACATGCCGGGGACGGTGACAGGCAGGCCCGAGCGCAGCGCGATCAGGCGCGCGACGTTCATCGTCTGCGAACCCTGCTGCATCGCGGCGCCGAAAACGACGTCGTCGATCTCTCCGCCTTCGAGGCCGGCGCGTTCGACCGCGGCCTTCACCGAGAAGGAGCCGAGCGTCGGGGCGAGGGTGTTGTTGAACGAGCCGCGTGCCGCCTTGGTCAGCGGGGTGCGGGCGGTGGAAACGATGACGGCGTCACGCATGATAAGGGTCCTTCTGCTTGGTTCCGGTTATCTTTTCGAGGGAGGTCGGCCGGTAATCGTCTAGATGAAAAACTGCGTGATCCACTCGGCGATCAGGGCGGGCTTTTCCTCGCCTTCGATCTCGACGGTGATCTCGTTAGTCTGCTGCCACTGGCCGGGACGTTTTTCGTCCAGTTCGAGCAGTTTGACATGACTGCGCACGCGCTTGCCCGAGCGGACGGGGGCGAGGAAGCGGACCTTGTTGCCGCCGTAGTTGACGCCCATCTTGATGCCTTCGATCTTCGGCGCGTCGGTCTTCGCGCCGAGCATCGGGATCAGCGACAGCGTCAGGAAGCCGTGGGCAATCGTCCCGCCGAAGGGCGTCAGCTTTGCCTTTTCCTCATCGATATGAATGAACTGATGGTCGCCGGTCGCGTCGGCGAACTTGTTGATCATCTCCTGATCGACAAGCACCCATTCGGATGTGCCGAGATGCTCACCGACCTTGGCTTGCAGGTCCTGCGGCGTGATCGTGGCCATATCTCATCCCCTGTAATCGCTGGTTCGGGGCGCGTTTTAGGCCTGTCTTGCCGCGCGGCACAAGACCATAGCCACCATGCGGCGGCGCCGTAGCGTCAGGCGGGCTTCGCGGCTTTTGCGGTGCGAGCCTTGGGCTCCGGGGACTCGGGATAGGGCATGATCATCGTGCCGTCGGGGGCGGAGGTGAAGGTGGTCTGGGTCGGATAGGCAAATTCATATCCCGCCGCGGCCATCGCCTCGAACAGGCGGATCGCGACGTCGGTGCGCGCCGCGGTCACGACCTGATAATCCTCGCTATAGACGTCGAACAGCAGTTCGAAGTCGAGGCTGGACGGCCCAAAGGTGACGAAGCTTGAACGGATGAACTCGTGGCCCGACGCCTTCACCTGTTCCTCGAGCAGCGCGGGCAGGTCGCGGAGCATGGCAGGCGTCGTCTGGTAGATGACGCCGATCGCAAAGGTGATCCGGCGGCGGTGTAGATGCGCGAAGTTCGAGATCTCCTTGCTCAGGAGGTTGGTGTTCGACACGATCAAGAGTTCGCCGTTGATCGAGCGCAGCCGCGTACTCTTGAGCCCGACACGTTCGACCGTGGCGGTGGTGGTGTCCCATTTGATCGTCTCGCCGTTGCGGAACGGCCGGTCGAAGATGATCGACAGCGCCGCGAACAGGTCGGAGAAGATGCCCTGCGCGGCGAGGCCGATCGCAATGCCGCCGATGCCGAGACCGGCGACGAGGCCGGTGACATTGACCCCCATATTGTCGAGGATGACAATCGTCGCGATCGCGAACAGCGCGACGCTGATCAGCAGGCGGATGATGCCCATCGCATTGACGAGCGTCTCGTTATGCCCGTCGGACGCGCGGCGCTGGATGAGCCCGAGGATGATCTCGCGCACCCAGATTGCGACCTGCAACACCACTGCGATGGTGAAGATCGTCTGGATGAGCTGCATGATCACGGCCGGCGGCTGCGCATAGCCCGCGACCGCGCGGATCGCGATGATCGCGAGCACGGCGGACTTGGTCTTGTGGATGACGCGCCCGACGATGTCGGTCAGGGTGAATTCGCCCGGCGCCGACTGCGCGCGCTTCAGTGCAAAACGGCGGATCATCGACAGGATGAAATAGATGGCAAGGCCCGCGCCGATCGCGATGCCGATCTGCAGCCAGTGGCTGTTGATCCAGGCGACGCTCGCGTCCCACCAATAGCGGAGGTCGGCGAGCGGATCGGTCGCGGGCCTGGTGGCCGTCTTCGGCGCGGCGGCTTTGGCGGCGGCAAGGATCGAGAAAGTCATGGGGGCCTTTGGGTCCTCGGGTCAGGCGGAACGCAGTAGCGCCGCGGCATTGGGCGCGCGTTCGAGATAGGTCAAAAATCCGCGCTCGTAACGCGAAAGATATTTGGTCGCGCGCGGCAGCGGTCCGGTGACGGCTGCGAAATCGCCGCGTTCCTGCGCCGCGGCGATCATCGCCGGGTGGATATAGGCCTTGCGCGCGATCGCGGGGGTATTGCCGAGCCAGTCCGACACATGCGCAAGTAGCATCTTGAGCGTTGGCGGTTCATTGGCGTCGTACAGGAAGGCAAAGGCTGCGACGCTCGCCGACCAGGTGCGGAAATGCTTGGCGCTGAACTCTTCCCCCATCGCATCGCGGATATAGGCGTTGACGTCGTCGGAGCCGACCGCGCAAAACTCGCCCTCGTCGTCATATTGGAACAGCTTCTGACCGGGCAGGTCCTGAAGGCGGCGCACCAACGTAATCAGGCTGCGGTCGCTGATCGTCACCACCCGCTCGGTGCCGCCCTTGGCGCGGTAATTGAGGCGGAGCGTGCGGCCGGTCAGGCTGGCGTGGTGCTGGCGCAATGTCGTCGCGCCGAAGCTCTTGTTCGCGGTGACATATTCCTCGTTGCCGACGCGCAAGGCGGCCAGATCGAGCAGTCGCACGACAGCACCGACAACGCGTCCCTGGCACAGGGTGCGACGCGCGAGGTCGTCGGCGAGGCGCGCGCGCAGCAGCGGAAGCGCATGGCCGAAGGCGGCGCAGCGGTCATATTTATCGGCTTCGCGCGCCAGCCGGAATTCGGGATGATAGCGATATTGCTTGCGCCCGCGCGCGTCGTAACCGGTCGCGAGGATATGGCCGTTCGGTGCTGGGCAGAACCACGCATCTTCATAGGCGGGGGGCAGGGCGATCGCGTTCAGCCGCGCGATCTCGTGCCGGTCGCGGATGAGCCTGCCCTTCGCGTCGCGATAGCGCCAGCCATCGCCGGCACGTTCGCGGCCGATGCCGGGCAGGCTGTCGTCGACATGGATCAGGCGGACGGCGGACATGGCGCTATAGCGCCCCGGCCGCAAGGAAGGTTCCGCGTCAGCCGGGGTTGGGTGTGGGGTGGCGGGCCGGCACCTGCGCCGGCCGCGCGGTCAGCGGCCGCCAGCCGGCCTCGCGCTCGCGGCGGCGGCAATAGGTCGAAAGCCCCATCTGTAGCGCAAGCATCATATAGATGAACGGCTGGAAGGCGATGCCGACGAACAGCGATCCGATCAGATAGGTGACATGGCCGTTTTGCAGCGCGGTCGCGAGTGGCGCGATCCATTGCTCCTCGGCGCGCCGCGTCTTGAGGTAGCGATGGCGGAGCCGCTCCATCTGGATCAGGCCGGTCAGGTGGAGGAGGAGCCACATCGCAAGGCCGGGATAGCCCTGTTCGCCGAGCATTTCGAAATAGCTCGAATGATAGGCACGCGAATGCTCCTCATAGACCGAGGCTTCGGCATTTTGTGGAGCGTTGGGGTCATAGGCGGTCGCCGCCTTTTCGACGCGGACGCGGTTCTGGATATAGGCGTTGAAACCGCCGCCGAACGGGTTCTCCTTGGCATATTCCCACGTCCACATCCACACCGCGACACGCGTCGAGGCCGACTGGTCGGATTTGTGATCGCGGATCGTTTCCATGCGCTGCGTATAGCTTTGCGGCAGGAAGGGAATCGCCGCCGTGGCGAGCAGGCCGGCGCCGGCGATATAGAGGAAGCGGTGCTTGACCGACCGAAGTGACAGCACCGCGAGCACGACGAGGCATACGAGCCCGGTGCGCGCCTGCGTCCCGATCGGGAGCAGCGCGCAGGCAAAGACCAGCGCGAAACAGAAGAGCGAGACGCGCCAGTCGGGCGGAAAGATGGTGCCGTGACGCCGGTACCAGAGGATGAGCGGAATGATCGCGATGCCGACGGTCGACATGATCGACCCTTCGTAGAGCCCGAAATTCTCGTTGAGCAGCAGTTGCAACGTCCCGTAGCCGCCGCCGCCCGCGGCGGTCTTGATCCCGCCCGCGATCGCGATCGATGCGGCGGAAAGCAGCATGATCACGATCAGCGCCTCGATACGCAGCTTGGTGCGCAAGGTCAGCGGCAGGAAGATCGCCCAGACGAGCGCTTTCCACACCCAGCTCCATTTGTCCGCTGCCTCGACAGGGAAATCGGCCTGGATCGTCGTAATCCAGCAATAGATGAGGATCGCGAGTAGCAGGAACTGCCGCCCCGACCACCTTGTATCGCGCTTGTCGTCGATCGCGAGCCAGCCGAAGATCGCCAGTCCGAAGACGATCAGCGAGATCGGAATCGAGTTGATCAGGAAATAGCTGAGACGCTGCGGCGCAACGATATCGATGTAGCAAAAGCACAGCACGAACAGGAACGGCTTGCGAAAGCCGATCCCGATGAAGGCGAAGAGAAAGGCGACGAAGGCAATGTCACGCATCGCCGTCGGCCTCCCGTCTGGCTTCGGCGTCCTTGCGCTGTTGCCACAGCACGCGCGGGCTGACTTCGCGGTCGAGGTCGTCGCGATGCAGCAGGCGCCACAGCGCGATCGCCATCAGCACATGGGTGAGGCCAATCGAAAAATTGTCGACCATTCGGGCCCGACCTTGTCCTTTTCCGGCCCGGAAAGAGGGCCTTGTCACAGGCGCGTTACGATATTGGGGTTGACGCCGCGTTAAGCCTTGTCTGCCAATAGGCCGCATCATGACCCGGATATTGCACGTCCTCGATCATAGCCTGCCCGCGCACAGCGGCTACACCTTTCGCACGCGCGCGTTGATGAAGGCACAGGTCCGGAACGGATGGGAGGTCGCGGGCGTGACCGGCGTCCGCCATCCGGAACCCGGTCCGGACGGCGAGACGGTCGACGGGCTCACCTTTTATCGCACCCCGGCGATCGCGCCGGGGCGTTCGCCGATCCGCGAATGGCGCGAGATCGGCGCGCTGGCGAAACGGGTCGAGGCGCTGGCACATGACTGGAAACCCGACCTGCTCCACGCCCATTCGCCCGTGCTCGACGGGCTTGCGGCGCTGCGCGTCGGCAAGCGTCTGGGAATCCCCGTAATCTATGAAATCCGGGCTTTTTGGGAAGATGCGGCGGTCGGCAACGGAACGGGGCGCGAAGGCAGCGCCCGGTACCGGCTGACCCGGCAGCTCGAGACCTGGGCCGCGAGGTCGGCCGATGCGGTCGCGGTGATCTGCGACGGGCTGCGCGGCGACCTGATCGCGCGCGGCATCGCTGCCGACAAGATTATCGTCTCGCCGAACGGCGTCGACCTCGACCTGTTCGGCGACCCGCCGCCGCGCGACGCGGGTTTGGCGGCGACGCTCGGTCTGGCGCCCGACGATGCGGTGATCGGTTTTATCGGCAGCTTCTACGATTACGAAGGCATCGACGACCTGATCGCGGCGATGCCGGCGCTGGTCGCGGCGCAGCCGAACGCGCGGCTGCTGCTCGTCGGGGGCGGTCCGATGGAAAGTGCGCTGAAAGCGCAAGCCGCAGCATCGCCGGTGGCCGGCCATATCCACTTCGCCGGCCGCGTTCCGCATGACCAGGTCGAGCGTTATTATTCGCTGATCGATATCCTGGCCTATCCGCGCAAGAAGATGCGACTCACCGACCTCGTCACGCCGCTCAAACCCTTGGAAGCGATGGCGCAGGGCAAGCTAGTCGCGGCATCCGACGTTGGCGGGCACCGCGAACTGATCGACGACGGCGTCACCGGCAGCCTGTTCACGCCCGACGACCCGGCTGCGATCGCCGCAAATCTGGCCGCGCTGCTCGAAAATCGGGACATTTGGGACGAGCGGCGGCGGACGGCACGTATTTTTGTCGAAACCCATCGTAACTGGTCATCAAACATTTTACGTTACGAGCCTGTTTACCAGCGATTGCTGCAACGGGGCGGAAGCCTGCGCGCAGCATAGCGAGACGGAAGGACGCCGCGCCGAGCGGCGGATTTGGAAGCGATATGGACGACGCCAGCGAAAAGACCGGAAAGGCCTTATGGACCGCGCTGCTGCGCGGGCTGCGCCCCGCCGTGCCGGCGGTGATCGGCGCCGCGGCGCTGACTTTCCTGTTCGCGGCTGTGATGCCGCTCGCTTGGGTCGCCGGGATCAGCTGGAACCTCTATCTCGATCGCCTCTCCGACCTGTTTCTGCCGCCGATCGGCAATGGCGGACGGCTGGCGATGGCGCTCGGCATGGCGGCGATCGCCGCCGTGGTCGCGGGCATCATCGCGCTGATGATTGCCGAGCCCGAAGCGACCGGGGTCGCGTCGCTGCGCCGCCGGATACGCCGCCGTTCCGAAGTCGATGAGGATACGGACGAGGTGTTGCGCCGCCGCCGCGTCGACCTGCACCCCGACGATCCGCCGCGGCCGCCGATCCGCGCCGGGCGCGACCTCCCCGCCGCGGGGCTGGGGCCCGTTGGTGTCCATGATGCCGCGACTGCTCCGGACGATGAAGCGGCGTTCGACCTGTCGTTCGCCGAACGGGCGGTGGAAGAAGCGGCCGATGATTTCCCGGCCGGCGACGGCGATGAACTCGTCCTTGCCGAACGCGCACCCGAACCCGCAGCTTACGAAGCGACGGGCGACGAGCCGTGGTTGCAGCCCGCCGAGCTTGCGCCGCCGATCATGCCCGACCCCGCCGACAAGAGTCTCGGTGCGATGGTCGCGCGTTTCGAGGCCGGACTGGCGCGCCGTCGCCAGCCGTTTGCAGAGCCTGTTGCGGCCCCCGGTGCTACCGTGACCGGCGCAGCCACAGCCGACGAAGAGCCCGAGGTCGATTTCGCGCTCGAGGCGGCGCTCGGCACCCTGCAAAGAATGAACCGCAGCGCTGTCCGCTGACGTACGTCAGTCCTCCACCGTCAATATTTCGATCCGCAAGGCATCGGCCGCGCCCGCCGGCTCGACCGCGATATCGGCGACGATATGCCCGGCGAGTGCCCATTCGATCGCCGACAGTCGCTGGCGCAGGGCCCGGCAAAGCAGCGGAATGTCGCCCACCGCGGCGACGCACGGAAACAGGTGCCGCGCCCCGACGAAGTTGGCGCTTGCCCATGGCCGCAGCGTCGAAGCGCCGAGCGTCAGGCCGTGCGGCAGTTCGCGCGCCAGCAGGCGGGACAGCCGGCGGTGCGGGCAGCCGGGGCGGGCGGGTGCGGCAGGCGACCAGCGGATCATGCCTGCGCTCCTGGATTGAGGGCGCGTGCGGCGCGGGTGCGGCGGTCCCCTTGCGGCCGGACTCGGCCCGCGCGGCGCTCGGCGCGCCATTTGTTCATGAAATGTTCCACACGGCACCGGATATCGAGCCCGGCTTCGCGTCCGCCGCGCAGGTCGCTGACCAACCGAGGATCATGCACTGCCGCACGTCCGAAGACGCTCGGCGGCATCGCCGATTCGTGCAGGAAAGCCTCGATCCGTTGCAGCAGGCTGCGCTCCATAATTTCCTCCCTGTTCCGCCCGTCCAAAGGGCGACTCGTCAAATAGGATATTTCCTATCTGAGCAGATTTTTCCTACTTGTCTAGGAAAAATCCTATTGCTAAAGACGAAATAGGAAGGACCAACCAGTGGCCGATTTATCCGACGATCCACGCATGGCACTCGACCGGCTCTTGCAGGAAAAGGGCGTCGATTATGCCCAGCTTTCGGCGCGCATCGGGCGCAACCCCGCCTATATCCAGCAATTCATCAAACGCGGGTCGCCGCGGCGGCTGGCCGAACAGGACCGCGCGCGCATTGCCGCCTATCTGGGGGTTTCGGAAGCGTTGCTCGGCGGCGCGGTGCAGCGTGTCGCGGCGCCGTCGCGGGCGCGGGGCGCCGATATGGTGCTGGTGCCGAAGCTTGCGATCGGTGCCTCGGCGGGCGCCGGGGCCAGCGTCGACGGCGAGCCGGTCGAGGGCGAGGTGGCGTTCGACCCCAAATGGCTGCGCGGGCTCGGCGCCGATCCGCGTGCGCTCAGCATCATCCGCGTCGAAGGCGATTCGATGGCGCCGACGCTGAACGACGGCGACGACATATTGGTCGACGGCGGCGATGCGGCGGGACGGCTGCGCGACGGCATCTATGTGCTGCGCATGGACGATGTGCTGATGGTGAAGCGCGTGTCACGCGCGCCGGGGCAGGGGCGGATTTCGGTGATCAGCGATAATCCGCATTATCGCAGCTGGGACGACCTGCCGATGGCGGCGGTGCAACTGGTCGGGCGCGTCGTATGGACAGGGCGGCGGGTGCGCTGAGTGTTAGCCGAGACAGACTTGGCTTCATCGTCACCCCGGACTTGATCCGGGGTCCATGGCCCCGATGCCGCAGTGGATCCCGGATCAAGTCCGGGATGACGAAAATGGGTGGCGCAACGTCCACTCGCCGTTCCCAAAGCCATTTCGCAACAAGGAGGATTTAATACGGCGCTGCCATCTCCGCTTCGATCTCGTGATCGAGCACTTCGGCGCGCTGGCATTGCGCCTGATCGCCGTTCCGGCATTTCCGGGTCGCCTTGTCGCGTTCGCGTGACAGCTTGCCGACGCGCTCCTCGCGCTTGCGCAGCTCGCGGCCGCGGTTGCGGTCGGATTCGTCCTGGCTGGTCGTCGACCAGTCGGCGACCTGGCCGACCGCCTTGACCGGTGCGGTGACGACCGATTTGACCGCCCCGACGCAGCCGCCGAGCAGCGGCGCCATCAGCACTGCGATAATCAGGGTGCGCATTTCGTCCTCCTCGGTGTCGGTCGGCCATCGCATAGCAGCGCCGATGTGAACAGGATATTGCGATGAGCGGTCCGTCGCGCCGGCATCTGTCATATCACTGAAACAATTGATTAAATTTCTGTTTACCAGCAGAGGCTAGGCGATGCGGCGAACCTGTTGCCGCAGACCGAAGAGATATGATGACCCGCGCGCTCCCCGACCTTGTTTCATTTCCCAGTCACAGGGCGGCGGTCGGCGTCGATGCGCATCTGTCCGAGGTCATCGACATTTTTCGCGGCAATTCGCAGCTCCGCATTCTGGCCGTGCTCGACAAGGCAGATCGGCCGGTCGGTATCGTTCGCGAGCAGCGGGTGCGCGAATTGCTGTTCTGTCCCTATTGGTTCTCGTTGATGCAGAATCCGACGATCGGCGGTTCGATTGCGACGATGATCGAGCCCTGTCTGACCGCGAGCGTCACCGAATCGACGGCCAGCCTGCTGCGTATTTCGTCGGCATCGCCCGGACATGAAGGGCTGGTGCTCGTCGACGACGGCCGTTTTGTCGAGACGCTCGACAGCGGCCAGATTGCCCGGCTGGCGATGCTCCGCGAAATCGAACTGGCGCAGGAACGCACCGCCCGCGCGGGCCGGGTCGGCGATGCCGGACGGCAATTCCAGCAGGAAATCGCGACGCTCACCGATGCGCTTTCCGATATGGCGCGCGAGGCCGAGACGGTGGCGCTGCACCTGTCCGAGCGCGCGCAGCGGACCGGCCGCGATGCGGTTTCGGTCGCGGGCGCCACCGCGCAGACATTGGCGGGACTCAAATCGCTCGGCGAGCGCGGCCATGCGCTCGCGGCGGCGATGGCGCAGATCGTCGACGACGGCCGCCGCGCGCGGGGGGCGCGGCAAGAGGCGCGCGTTACCATCGCACAGGCCGGCGAGCGCGCAGCAGCGCTCAGAGCGGCGAGCCAATCGATCGAACAGATGCTGGCGCTGATCGTCGATATGGCGAGCCGAACCAACATGCTGGCGCTCAACGCCGGCATCGAGGCGGCAAGGGCGGGCGATGCGGGCCGGGGCTTTGCCGTGGTCGCGACCGAAGTGAAGACGCTGGCGCGCCAGACGCGGTCGGCGGCGGGCGACATAACCCGATATGTCGATCGCATCCGCGCCGTCATCGACGAGGTGAACGACGGTTTCGACGAGGTCGAAAGGGCGATCAGCGCCAACAACGGCTTTTCCGACGCGATCGATCGCGCCGTCGACGGCCAGAGCGCGACGACGCTGACGATCGCAAGCTATGTCGAGCAAGCGCTGTCGGCTGGCCGCGAAATCGACGTCCGGGCGCTCGATATCAGCCGCGGTGCACTCGCCGTGGAAGGCGGCGCCGAAACGCTCGGGCAACTCTCCTCGCGTCTGACGCATGCGGTGCAGTCGCTGCACCAGCGCACGCACCGCTTCATCGACACGGTGGCCGCGGCGTGATCGCTGCGCCCGGCCGCGGCCGGGCCCGAAGGCCTGTCGTTACAAAGGCTTGCCGCCCCGTTTCCTGCTGCTAGACTGCCCCGCGCGCCGGGGGCGCTCATGGCCGCCGGCGGGGAGGAGGGTCATATGACGAATATGCAAAAAGGGCTCGCCGAGTTCATCGGCACCTTCTGGCTTGTCTTCGGTGGCTGCGGCAGCGCGGTGCTGGCGGCGGGGGTGCCCGACGTCGGCATCGGATATCTCGGTGTCTCGCTGGCTTTCGGTTTGACAGTGGTGACGATGGCATATGCGATCGGCCATATTTCGGGCTGCCATCTCAACCCCGCGGTGACCGTGGGCTTATGGGCCGGCGGGCGTTTCGACGCGCGCGACATCCCGCTTTATGTGGTCGCACAGGTGCTCGGCGCGATCGTCGCGGCCTTCCTGCTCTTCTATATCGCCAGCGGTACGCCGGGCTATGATCTCGCGACCAATGGCCTTGCCGCCAACGGGTTCGGCGAAGGGTCGCCCGGCGGTTATGACCTCTGGTCCGGTCTGCTCATCGAGATTTTGCTCACCGCCTTCTTCCTGTGGATCATCATGGGGTCGACCGACGGCCGCGCGCCGGCGGGCTTTGCCCCGATTGCGATCGGGCTTGCGCTGACGCTGATCCACCTGATTTCGATCCCGGTGACCAACACCTCGGTCAACCCGGCGCGCAGCACGGGGCCGGCGCTGGTCGTCGGCGGTCTGGCGCTGCACCAGCTCTGGCTGTTCTGGGTCGCACCGGCGATCGGCGGTCTCGCCGGGGGCTGGCTGTATCGCACCGTCGGGGCGGATCGTTTCCCCAAGCCGAATATCGAAGGCGAGTAAAAGGCGGAGCGCCGGCCGGGCCGTTTCCGGCCGGCGCCGCTTATTTGAGCAGGTCGATGGCGAAGGCGCGAACGTCGGCCGCCATGTCGGGCCGCGCGAGGGCGACGGCCAGATTGGCCTGAATATAGCCCGCCTTCGACCCGCAGTCATAGCGCGTGCCGTCGAAGGTCACGGCGTGGAAAGGCTGTTTGCCGATCATCGTCGCCATCGCGTCGGTGAGCTGGATTTCGCCGCCGGCGCCCTTTTCCTGCCGTTCGAGTACGCGCATCACTTCGGGCTGGAGGATGTAGCGGCCCGAGATGATGAGATTCGACGGTGCGTCGGCGACCGCGGGCTTTTCGACGAGCCCGGTGACTTCGGTCAGCGCGCCGTCGGCCTTGCCGGGAGCAATGACACCGTAGCTGGAGACCTGCGCGCGCGGAACTTCGAGCACCGAGATCAGGTTGCCGCCGACGCGATGGTATGCGTCGACCATCTGTTTCATGCAGCCGGGCGAGCCGTGCATGAATTCGTCGGGCAGGAAGATCGCAAAGGGTTCGTCGCCGACGATGTCGCGCGCGCACCAGATGGCATGGCCAAGCCCCATCGGCTCCTGCTGCCGGACATAGGCGCAATTGCCGGGGCCGAGCCGCGTCGGTTCGAGCACCGACAGATCCTTGCCGCGTTCGGACATCGTCTTTTCGAGTTCGAAGGCGATATCGAAATGATCCTCGATCGCGCTCTTGCCGCGTCCGGTGACGAAGATCATCTGCTCGATCCCCGCCTCGCGCGCTTCGTCGACCGCATATTGGATCAGCGGCCGGTCGACGACGGGCAGCATTTCCTTCGGGATCGCCTTGGTCGCGGGCAGGAATCGCGTGCCGAGACCGGCGACGGGAAAGACGGCTTTGCGGATCGGCTTCAGCATCGACAGCGGCTTAGCCGCGATCGCCGGGCAAGAAAAGGCCGGTGCCGAAACGCCGTTAGGGCGTGACGATCACGACGACGCGCCGATTGTCCTGGCGTCCCTCGGCGGTGGCGTTGCTCGACAACGGCAGCGTTTCGCCGCGGCCGACGATCTGGTCGGCGGTCAACTGCATGCCGTTGGCCTGCATCGGTGCCGCCACTGCCTGTGCCCGCGCCTGCGACAGCGTCAGATTATAGGAAGCGGTGCCGGTCGAATCGGTGTGGCCTTCGACCCGCGCGGTGGTGATGCCGACCGAAACGAGCCGCGCCGCCATCTCGCCGATCCGCCGTTGCTGGTCGTCAGAAATGCCGCTTTCGTTCGTCGCGAAAAGCAGGCGTTCGGGCATGTTCAACTGCCAGTCGAGGCCGGTTTCGACGAAGCCCTCGGACTGGAGTACGGCAATCTGGGCCGGGCTGAAGCCGGTCTGTGGCGGCGTGCTTTGGCAGGCCGCCAGCAGCAACGCGAAACAAGCAATGAAGAAGAGGCGGACGTTGTACGCAAAGGGGTAAGTCACGATTATACTCCGTTTGGTCGCTGTCATCGGATCGAACGATTGGTCAGCTTGTCGGCATACATGGCGGCGTCGGCGGCGGTGAGCAGGGCAGTCGCATCGGCTCCGTTGTCGGGATAGACGGCGACGCCGACGCTGACCGAGGCGCGATACTTTTCGCCGCCCGGCAGTTCGACGGGTTGGGCGACGCAGGCGCGGATACGCATCGCGAGGTCGCCTGGAACGGTTTCGCTGTCGAGCGGGTCGATGATGACGACGAACTCGTCGCCACCGATGCGGGCCGCGAAATCGCCCTTGCGCAGCGTGTCCTTGATGCAGGCCGACAGTGCGACGAGCACGGCGTCGCCCGCGGCATGGCCGAAATTGTCGTTCGCGGCCTTGAAATTGTCGGCGTCGATGAAGAGCAGCGCGAAACGGCCGCCGCGGCGTTCGGCGGCTTCGATCCGCCGCGCGAGCTGTTCGTCGAAGGCCGCGCGGTTGGGCATTTCGGTCAGCGGATCGTGCGAGGCACGGTGCGCGAGAATCGCATGCTCGCTTTCCATATGACCCTGCCACCCCTGTAATTCGTCGAGCAGCGCATTGATGTCGCCGCCGAGCCGGTCGAGTTCGGCGATGCCGAGCGGCTGGACGCGCTTGTCGAACCGGCGATGGAGGCGGACGTCGTGCGCGACGGTGGCGATTTCGTTGAGCGGCTTCACCAGCTCATATTCGAACCGGCGGGCCAGCGCGATCGTCCCGAAGGCGGTGATGAGCAGGCAGATCAGCCCGGCGAGCAGCCCGATCCGGACATAATCGGTGAGCGTCGAACTGTCGCCCCAGACCTCGACCTTGCCGACCGCCGAACCATTGCGCCGGACCGCGACGGCATAGGGTTCGGGGAAGAAGATGCGCGTCAGCAGCGGCGCCGGATCGTCGGCGGGCGAGGTCCATTCGATCAGCGGCTTGCCGCGATCGTCGAGCACGCGCAGCCGGGCGATGCCGGGAATTTGCGTCAGCGGCTCGATCCCTTCGCGCGCGGCTTGCGGATCGTTGAAGATCAGCGCCGGCTCGACGCCATAGGCGCCGAGTTGTGCGGCCAGTTCGATATTGCGGTCGGCATAACCGCGCAGCGCCGTGACCCCGGCGAGCAAGATGGTGAGCCCCGACAGCGCGACGGCGAACAGCGTGATGCCGAAGTGGAAGCGCGACAGCAATTTCTGCAGCGTCGTGCGCGCGCCGATGCGTTCGCCGGTTCGCCCGGGCGTGCGGCCGGTCATGGCGCGCCCTCCCCGTCGCGGCCGATCTTGAGCACGCGTGGATCGATGCGCAGCGGCCCGCGGCCGATCGCGTCGAGGTTGACCGAAAAGCTGAGCCCTGCCTGCCGGTTGGCGAGGCAGAACATGGCGCCATAAACACAGGCGGCGTCGTCGTCGGTGATCGTCAGCGCGGGGCGGCCGCGCACCCAGCCGATCAGCCGCTGGCGATCGGCGACCGGCATGCGCCCCAGGAAGACGATGTCGCAGTCGGCGCCGCTCGTCACGCTATCGACCGTCATCCGGCGGACGGTCACGGCGGGGCCGCCCGGCACGACCGGCGCCATGCGGTCGGTCAGGCGCGGCGTTCCGACAAGGCACATTGTCCTGACCGCGCCGCGCTGGCCGTCGGGCCAGCGGGCATAGCCGATGATGCCGCCGAGCATGCGATTGGCCGCGCGCGCCGTCCCCCCGGCGCTGTCCTCGACAATCGTCTGGCTGGCGGCCTGGACCGACATCTGCGGCGTCGTGAACAACGAGCCGATCAGAAACAGCGATGCCAGCACCTTGCAGTGACCCCCAACTGCGTGTTCGGGGCCATCCTGCCCCAGCGAGGGGGCGTCCGCTAGTTAAAAGAGTATGAAAGTCAAGGAAAAGTAGCGGCATGCAACCTTATTGCAACACCTGCGGCGAGGCGTCAGCCGGTGCGCAGACGGTCGCCGAAGCCCTTGCGGAGCTTGGCGAGCTTCGGCGGAATGACGGCCATGCAATAGGGATTGCGCTGCCCTTCGCCGTCCCAATAGGACTGGTGGTAGTCCTCGGCCGGATACCAGTCGCTGGCCGCCTCGATCGTCGTGACGATCGGCGCCGGCCAGTCGGCCTGCGCCCGTTCTATGCCGGCGCGTGCGGCGTCGCCCTGTGCGGCGTCGAGCGGGAAGAGCGCGCTGCGATACTGGGTGCCGATGTCGTTGCCCTGACGGTTGAGCGTCGTCGGATCGTGCGTGGCGAAATGGACGTCGAGCAGGTCGTCATAGGAAATGAACGAAGGGTCGAAGACGATACGGATCGCCTCGGCGTGCCCGGTGTCGCCGCCGCATACCTGCTTGTAGGTCGGGTTGGGGACCGAACCGCCGATATAGCCGCTCTCGACGCTCTCGACGCCGGAAAGCGACTGGAACACGGCCTCGGTGCACCAGAAGCAGCCTCCGGCGAAAATGGCGGTCTCACGGGTCATGGTGTCGATCCCTTTCGGAAGGAGGAAGATGCCTCCAAAATAGGATGGCGCCGCCCTATTCCAAGGGTGGCGGCGCGGTGATCAACGGCGGATCGAGCGGTTTGCCCGATGCCTCGGCGGTGTGGATCGCCGCGATCTCGGTTTCGAGTGCGCGGACGCGGTCCTGCCAGCGCGGGTGGGTGCCCGCCTGGAACAGCACCGGTCCGTTGCGCTTGCCGAAGCGCTGCCAGAAGCGCACCGCGGCATCGGGGTCATAGCCAGAGGCGCGCATCAGCCATACCGACAGCCGGTCGGCTTCGACCTCGGTCTGGCGGAACAGGCCGGCGCTGCGCCCGAATTGCTTGCCAAGGCCGCGATCGACCCCGGCGGCGTCGAGCCGGGCGCGGTGGCGGAGGATGTTGTGCGCCAATTCGTGGGCGACCGCTGCCGCAAGTTCGTCGTCGTCGCTGGCGAAGCGCGCGAGCCCGGCGCTGATCAGCACCAGCCGTCCGTCGGCCTGTCCTGCTGCCCGGTCGCGGGCCTCGACGCGAAAGTCGCTGGCGCAGCCGGGGACGGGGCGCACTGCGATGGAGCGACCATCGCCCGGGTCCACCTCGATGGTCCTGGCTGTATCCTGCGCCCCGAGCCGTGTTTCGAGCGCCGCGATTCGGGCAAAGGCATCGCTGCCTGCGGCGGCCGGGACAAAGCCGTCGATTGCATGGACCGCCATGCCGACGTGCACCCCCGCGATGGCTGCAGGCGAGCCGGGCGCGATCGCGGCGATATAGGGTACATCGCTATCGCTCGCGCTATAGGCGGCGCGGGCTTCGGTGCGGTTCGATGCGTCATAGAGGCGGGGGTCGCCCCAGATCCACCCGAACTGCGGTTGCAGCTTGTCGCAATGGCTCGCATTGGCGGTGGTCAGCCGAAAGCCGACCGCGGCGACGCGTGCTTCGAGCGCCGCCAGCACGGCGTAAGGCGATGCGTCGGCCGGGGCCGCCGCGGTTGCCGGTGCCGCGAGCAGCGCCGCCATGGCGGCGAGGAACGATCGTGCGAAACGGGGCATTGCGGCGCCCTTATCAAGGCGGACCTGTCGCGGCCATGAATTTTCGGGCTCTTGCCTATCACCGGGCAAGCGCCGATAGGGCGGGGCGATGACCGACGCCTCGACTCTCTCGCCCTCCGTTCATCCTTCCGTGCCGCGCCCCGCCGCCCTTGCGCGCTGGCTCTGGGCGGTTGCGCTGCTGGTGATCGCGGTCGTTGCGGTCGGCGGCATCACGCGCCTCACCGAGTCAGGACTGTCGATCACTGAATGGAAACCCGTGTCGGGTGTGCTGCCGCCGCTGACCGAGGCGGGCTGGATCGCCGAGTTCGAGAAATATAAGCAGATCCCCGAATATAAGGAGATCAATGCCGGAATGTCGCTCGCGGCGTTCAAGGGCATTTTTTTCTGGGAGTGGCTGCACCGCATCCTCGGCCGGCTCGTCGGCATGGCGCTGCTTGTCCCGCTGGCGTTCTTCGCCTGGCGCCGCGCGATCCCTGCCGGATATGGCTGGCGACTGTTCGGCCTCGCTGCGCTGGTGGGGCTGCAGGGCGCGATCGGCTGGTGGATGGTCGCCTCCGGCCTCGTCGACCGGACCGATGTCAGCCACTTCCGGCTGGCGCTCCATTTGCTGACGGCGCTGTTCCTGCTGGCGGCGCTCGTCTGGACCGCGCGCGATTTCGCGCTGATGGCGCATGATCGCGCCGCGACCAGGCCGCCGCTGACCCGGATGGCGGGGGTGGTGATCGCGGTCCTTTTCTTCCAGCTCTTGCTCGGCGCATGGGTCGCGGGGCTCAACGCGGGCTATGTCGCGAGCAGCTGGCCGTCGATGAACGGGCATTTCGTTCCCGAGGGGATTGACTGGTCGCATGGTGCGTGGTTCGCCTTCACCAACGATCCGTTCCTGATCCACTTCATCCACCGCTGGTGGTCGTGGGTCGCGGCGCTCGCCCTGCTGCTGCTCGCGCGCAGCCTGTCGCGGCGCGGCGCGCGGACCGAGCCGACGCTGCTCGTCGCCGTCGTCGCGGCGCAGATGACGCTCGGAATCCTGACCGTCGTCACCGGTATGTCGATGTGGATCGCGGTGCTGCATCAGGTGACCGGCGCGGTGCTGGTCGCGGTCACGGCGGCTTCGCTCCACCGGCTGGGCCGCTCGGGCGCATGATCGCGGCGGCGGGGCTCGGCGGCGCGCTGTTGCTGCTGGCAGTGCAGCCTGCCGTTGCGCCTTCGCCTGTCCCGCCGTCCGCTGCTGCGCCAGCCTCGCAATTCGCGCCGCCGCTGGGTCAGCCGATGACCTATCGGGTCACGACGCGGCGGCTGGGCCGCGACGGCACGCTGATCAGCTTTTCGCTGACCTATGCGTTGCAATGGCAGCGCGCGGGGCGGGGCTATCAGCTCGTCGCGACGCTGCAGCGGATCGATTCCGACGCGCGGCCCGAAGTGGCACGCGCGCTGACCTCGGTCCTCCAGCCGCTCGTCGGCGAGCCGATGACCTATCTGGTCGCGCCTGACGGCAGCCGGGTCGAACTGATCGACGCCGACGCGCTGTGGGAACGCGCGATGGCGCGGACACAGGCGCTCGGGGCGGCGGCGGGGCAAGCCGAAGCACGGTACATGGCGGAGCTGATCGCCGCGCTGCCCGCCGAACAGCGCAGCGAGATGGCGAGCGCCGATATCCGCGCGCTGGTCGCGCCGGCGAATGCCGCGATCCCGGCGTCGGGTGGGGCGAGCGTTTCGATCCGGCACGACGGCGCGATGCAGATGGTGGCGCAGGTCGAGCGCGACTCGCTTGCCGCGAGCGGTGCGGAGCAACCGCTCGAAACCGACAATCTGTGGACGATCGATACCGCGACCGGCCTTGTCGTTCGCGACCAAAGGCAGAGCTGGATCGTCGAGCCCGGCAGCGCTGCGCGGACGCTCGTCGAGGAGCGGGTTCGCGCGCTGGAGCCCGCGGCAAAAGAATGAAGGTATCATAATACCCGTCAGCAAAGCCGCGATATGCTTGACTTTGCGCCCCGGAAAGGTCATTGGCCCGCTCCGAAGCGCCGCTGAGTCCCTTCCCGGATCAGGCGGCGCGGTTTGTTTCGGGCGGCGGCATCGCCGTTCGTCCTAGTCCATCTCTGTCAAGGAGCGTGCCATGAAGGCGCTGACCAAGACGACTGTTTCGGCAAACGCTGCCACGGTCGAAAAGAAATGGGTGCTGATCGACGCCGAAGGTCTTGTTGTGGGCCGCGTTGCTTCGATCATCGCCAACATCCTGCGCGGCAAGCACAAGCCGTCGTTCACCCCGCACGTCGATTGCGGTGACAATGTCATCGTCATCAACGCGGAGAAGGTGGCGTTCACCGGCAACAAGCTGCAGGACAAGCGTTACTACAAGCACACCGGCTATGCCGGCGGCATCAAGGAAACCAGCCCGGCGAAGATCCTCGAAGGGCGTTTCCCCGAGCGCGTGCTCGAAAAGGCCGTCGAACGCATGATCCCGCGCGGTCCGCTCGGTCGCCAGCAGATGCGCAACCTGCGCATCTTCGCCGGCACCGAACATCCGCATGAAGGGCAGAACCCCGAAGTGATCGACGTCGCGTCGATGAACCGCAAGAACAAGGTGGGTGCATAATGGCTGACGAGCAGACCATGACCGATCTCAAGGACCTCGCCGGCGCCGTCGAAGGCACTGTTGCGGCTCCCGTTTCGAACGCGCCGCTGCGCGAAAAGATCGTCGACAAGCAGGGCCGCGCCTATGCGACCGGCCGCCGCAAGGACGCCGTTGCCCGCGTGTGGGTCAAGCCCGGCACGGGGAAGATCACCGTCAACGGCCGCGATCAGGAAGTCTATTTCGCACGTCCGACGCTGCGCCTCGTCATCAACCAGCCGTTCGGTCTGACCGAGCGCGTCGGCCAGTATGACGTCGTCGCGACCGTCAAGGGCGGCGGCCTGTCGGGCCAGGCGGGCGCCGTGCTGCACGGCATCGCGCAGGCGCTGACCCGCTTCGAACCGGCGTTGCGCAGCCCGGTCAAGGCGGCCGGCTTCCTGACCCGCGACAGCCGCGCCGTCGAGCGTAAGAAGTACGGCAAGGCGAAGGCCCGCCGCAGCTTCCAGTTCTCGAAGCGCTAACAGCTTTTTCCGCCGACGGGTGGAAAAGAGAAGGGCGGTCCGGCAACGGGCCGCCCTTTTTCGTTGGCCATCCAACGATCGCCTATCAAGGGAGAGATGGCGGTTTTGGGGTGGGGAACTGCCATTTCCTACTTTTGTCATCCCCGCGAAAGCGGGGACCCAGAGTAGCGTAAACCCGCCCTAGGTTCCCGCTTTCGCGGGAATGACACAGTGAGGAATTCCAAACGACTTACGTCCGCTCCCGGCCGATTCCGGACGCTCTGTCACGAGGCCAGCAGGTCAGATAAACGGGTCGTAGGCCCATTGCAGCAGCGCCTGCCGCTGGCGCGGACGGCAAAAGATGTTGCCGGGTTCGCAATTGGCGCGAATTTGCCCGGCATGGCGGGCAAAGCCGCGCCAGCGCTTGATCTGGATTGCGTCGATGTCGGGCAGGCGGCGGCCCATATAATAGCGGCAATACCATTGGAACCAGCCGCGCGGGTCGGGACCGTAAATCCACCCCTTGTCGCGCCAGACCGACAGCGGTTGCCGGCTTTTGACCCCGAAATAATTGAGGCTTTCGTCGGCGACGTCGGCCGTCTTTGCCTTGCCGAACCACGATTTCGGAAATTCCGCGGTGCAGTCGTTGCAATATTTGCCTTCGAA
Organism: Sphingopyxis macrogoltabida; assembly: GCF_001307295.1. NCBI lineage: Bacteria > Pseudomonadati > Pseudomonadota > Alphaproteobacteria > Sphingomonadales > Sphingopyxidaceae > Sphingopyxis > Sphingopyxis macrogoltabida. The sequence goes on from NZ_CP012700.1 coordinate 248,456, forward strand.
AACGCCCATCTCCAGCATTTCCTGCGGGGTGAGATGCGGCGTGAAATCGGGATCGAAATCCTGCCCGGGGCGGGCGGTCAGGCGATAGCTGTAATCCGACTGCATCTTGTCATGCACATGGACCAGCCGGCCCTTCTTCTCGCTCACAGCAACTCCAGACTTCCGAGGGCCAAAGCCTGCCGCGCCGGGCGCTCGGCCATGACCGCAAACATTTCATCGCCGCGCGACGTGCGCTCGACGCTCATCGATGCGAACACCGCCATGAAATAGCCGCTGAGCGCACCGACGCGATAGTCGGTCCATAACGCTTCGCCATCGGTTTCGATGCCCCGCGCGTCCAGCGCAGCGATCCAGTGATCGAAGGCCGGGCGATCGGCCGCCGCGCGTTCGGCCGGATCGGCGATGCTGGTGCCGACCAGATAGGCGAGGTCGCTGGCGCCGCTGCCGCGCCCGAGCGTCTGCCAGTCGACCAGCCAGCAGCGCATCCCGTCGGGGGCGAAGAGGATATTGTCGATGCGAAGGTCGCCGTGGACGATCGTCCGCGCCGCCGGCGTCCGCGCGAGATAGGCGCCCAGCCGTTCGACGATCCCGGCGCCGAGGTCGAGCAACTCGGGGGCGAGCCGCGCGGCATAGCGCTCGCGAAAGCCGAGATAGAATTGCGGGAACAGGCTACGGATCAGGTCGCCATTGTCGCGGGAGAGCCAGGGCAAGGTTTCGAGCCGCGGGTCGTTCCAGAGCAGTGCGTGGAGCCCCGCCGCGGCGTCGATACAGGGCCGCAATCCCGCAAGACCGGTGCCGGCAAGCTGGTCGCCCTGCCGCGCCGGGGCAAGGTCGGCGAGGATCAGGATGAAGTCGACGTCGTCGTCGGCAATTTCGGCATGATAGCAATGCGGCGCCGCAACACCGCTCCCCTCGGCGAGTTCGCGGTACCAGCTCACTTCCTTGACATAGGTGCCGGTCAGCTTGGCGATGTTGCGGCTGGCCTCGTCATGGCTCGGGCATTTGGCGACGACGCTTGCGGGAGCATCGACGCCGTCCGCCCAATCGAGCGCCAGCCGGAAGCTGTCGCACATCTGGCCGGTGCCGACGGGGGTTGCCGTAAAGCCGCGCAGCGCGCCCGGTTCCTGCCCCAGCGTCACCGCGAGCCACGCCGGGCTCATGGCGCTTGGCTCGGTCGGAAAGCTCAAGGCGCCGGGTCCATCAGGCCGACGAGGCCGGTGGACGCGTGCGGGCCGACGAACAATTGTTCGAGCACGCCGACGCCGGTGTCGCTGCGGTCGCCGTCGGTCAATTCGGCACGCACCAGCGCCTGGACATGCATCGCGAGCGGATTACCCCAGGTGCGGTCCGCTTCCGACAGGCTGTCGTGCCCGATCTCCAATTCGCCATGGTCGAAGCCATGGCCCCAGACGGGATGGGTGTAGCCGAGCCCGCTCATCGCAAACATCGGCCCGGTCGGCGTCAAGGTCAGCCGGGTCGAGGCGTCGAAATCGGCGGTCAATTTGCCGAGGCGGCGCGTCCCCGGCTGCCATTCGGCGGCGAAGCCGGGGTCGGCATAATGGCGTTCGCCGCCGTTCGCGCCGACGATCACCGCCCGGCGGTTCCATGGGCTGCCCGCGCCATCGTCGTTGCTGTGGAAGAAGAGCGAGCGATCGGCGAAATTGCACGGCGTCCACAGCCAGAAGAACTGGCTGAAATTGCCCTCGGGCGGCGGCTGCGGTTCGGCGGCGCCGACGGGGCGGATGCCCCAGCTCCGGTCGCGCGTTCCGGTCCAACCGGTATCGACCTCGACACGCGCGCCGTCGACCGAAAGCCAGCCCGACCAATGGCCGTTCTGCGTCATCCGCGTATAGTCCATGAACAATCGCGTCCCGTTGCGGCGCGTGAAGCGCGGCTCCTCGATCGGGAAATGGCGCGCGGTGAAATGAAGTTCGGCGGCGAGCGGGCCGTCGTTCGCCGCGATGCGCAAGGTCAGTCGTTCGAGCGGTGCGTCGATGGCGATTGCGATCGGGCCGACCGCCAGATCGAGCCGCTCGCCTGCCGAGCGGCGGCTGGCGCGGAGGTTATGCTGCACGCCGTCGACGATGACGCAGAAGGCGGCATCGACGATGCCGAGCTGCGGATAGAAACCCATCGCGGCGGCGAAGAAGACCGACCCGTCGGGCGAATAGCCGTTGAAGAAATAGCGATCGTAGAAATTGCGATCGGTGCCGGCGAAGGCAATCGGCTCCGCACTCTGGTGCAGCGGGTAATCGTCACCCTTGGTCAGCATCATTCCTCATCCCGTTTTTTGTTGCAACCTAACGGGAAGCGCGTCGGCGTCAATGCAGCTTCAATGTACGGGGGGATCGACCGGCGGTATCGCGCGCACCGGCGCGACGGGCTCGCCCGGTTCGCGGGGCGGCAGGGCGTCGGGCGGCACATCGGGAATCTGCATGTCGGGGGTGGCGATCTTTTCGACATTGCGGACGCGCACCGCAAGCATGCCGTCGGCGAGGCGCAGCTCGTTGAAGCTTGGCGGGGTCGAGCGGATGCGCTGCGACAGGGTGCCCGCGCCGATCATGCGAATCGGGCCGGCCGGGGTCTGCTGGACGAGGTCGAAGGCATCGTGGACATGCCCGGTGAGCACCGCCGCGACGCCGCGCGCGGCGAGCTCGCGCAGCGCGCGGGCGCCGCCACGGGTGAGCGCCCGGCCGCGCGTTCCGGCTTCGACGAGCGGATGATGCGCCGTGACCAGCGCACCAGTCCCGGCAGGGAGCGCATCGATTGCAGCGAGCGTCTTGGCGAGTGCTTTTTTCGTCACCCAGCCCTTCGACCAGTCGAGCCGCCATTGCGCGCGCGCCGTCGTCTTGAGCGGCACGATCGCGACGCCGGGCAGGTCGAGTTCGCGCTCGACGAGCCGCTCGATGCCGCGAATGCGCCGATAGGGATAAAAGAAGCGCGCGAACGGGTTGAAATAGGGTAGGTCATGGTTGCCGACCTCGACCGTCACTGGCACGTCGAGCGCGCCGATCCAGTCGCAGGCGGCGGCGAATTCGTGCGACCGCGCGCGCATCGTCAGGTCGCCGGTGATCAGGATCGCGTCGGGCCTATCGCGGCGCACGATATCTTCGAACCAGTCGAGCGCGGCACGGTCCTCCAGCCCGAAATGCAGGTCGCTGATATGGAAAAGCAGCGTCATTGGGTCGCGATGAAATCGACTTCGCTGGCGCCGATCGCGAAGCGCGCGGGAGAGGGAAGCTCGGCGAGTTCGCCATCATATTCGAGGCTGATCGGCCGCTCGCTTTCGAGGATGATCGTTTCGCCGACCGCGATTTCCTCGCTCGGCCCGTCGCGGAAATCCCCGCCGAGCCAGGCGAGACCGTGGCGCAGCACGTCGGCGGCACCCTCTGTCAATATGCCGTCGGCGCGGACGCCCCGCTCGGTCGGCGTTAGAATAATCGCTGGATACGCCTTCGCTTGTCCCGCGACGCGGACGCCCGGGGCGTTATTCATTTCGTCGAGTGCGTCGGGCGCGGCGCCAGCGGCTTCGATCAGGCCGTCCTGCCGCATCGTCTCGCGGACTTCGGCCCAGCGCGTCGCCGGCCCCGCGACGATGGTGATGAAGGCCGTGCCCGCCTCGCCGCGAACGATCGGTATCGCCTGCCGCCGACCCTGGCCGGCCAGCGCATCGGCGAGGATATCGGGCGCCGGCCGGTCGCCGTGCAGCGCCTTCGACAGCAGGTTGAGCGTCCCGCCCGGAAGGGGCAGAACCGCGCCGTTCCATCCGGCAGCCACGGTTGCGGCGGCGTTGATCGTTCCGTCGCCGGTCCAGACGAGCAGAAGGTCGATGCCCTGCTGCTTGAGTTCGGCCGCGTCGGGAATCGCTTCGTTGGGCAGGGCAAAGGTCGCGGCGAGCGGCGCGCCGGCGGCGCGGCAGCTTTCCACAATCTGTTCGAGCACGGCTTCGTCATGACTGCCGGACTGGCTGTTGCAGACGAGGGCGGGGCGGGCGAAAGGGCTGGTCATACCCCTTCCTACGCACGAGCACGCGAAAGGTCACCTCGTTCGGATACGGGTTCGGATCATGGCCCGCTTGTTCGCGGGCGCGCGGCACTGTAGGGCGCGGAACCTATGGCAAAGCGCGAAGCCAAAGGACGGCGGTTGATCAAAATCCTGATAGTCGTGGGACTGCTGATCCTGCTGTTCGGCGGCGGCGGGCGGATGATCCTTGCGGGCGGCGCCAAGTCGCTCAACCTCGGCGACCGGCTGCTCGGTGACGGCGACGGTGCCACCCTGCAGGTCGCGGGGCAGCCCTATGGGCCAGGGCCGCGCAACATGCTCAACATCTGGGTGCCGACGGGAACGCAAAAGACCGACCGGCTGCCGGTGATCGTCTGGCTGTATGGCGGCGGCTGGTACAGCGGCGCGCGCGACGATTATGGTTTTGCTGGGCGCGCCTTTGCCAAGCAGGGCTTCGTCGTCGTGATTCCCGATTACCGGATCGTGCCCGAGGGTCATTGGCCCGACTTTCTGCAGGACAGCGCGGCCGCGGTCGCATGGACCGAAAAGCATATCGCAGCCTATGGCGGCGACCCCGGCCGGATCGCGCTGGCGGGGCATTCGGCGGGCGCCTATAATGCGGTGATGCTGACGCTCGACCCGCAATGGATGGCGGGTGCGGGGAGCGATGCATCGGCGATCCGCGGCGTCGCGGCGCTGGCGGGCCCCTATGACTTCCTGCCGTTCGAAAAGGGCGGCCGCGCCGACGTTGCGATGGGCGATATCCGTCCGGCCGAGCGGACCCAGCCGATCCAGTTCGTTCGCGCCGATGCGCCGCCGCTCTGGCTTGGCCATGGCACCGCCGATACGGTGGTGCGGGTGCGCAACAGCCAGAATCTGGCGGCGGCGATGCACAAGGTCGGCGGGGCAGCGACGCTGCGCACATACGAGGGGCTCAGCCATAACGACCTTGTCATGGCGCTGACAGGACCGCTTGCGTACAAGGGGCCGATCCTTGCCGAGGCGACCGACTTCCTGCGCGGGGCGACCGCGCGCCGCTTGCCTCCTGCCTCATGATCGATCCGATCCCCGCCATCGTCATGGCCGGCAGCCGTCCCGGGCCCGACCCGCTGCTGACGGGCAGCGGCGCATCGACCAAGGCGCTGCTGACGGTTGCGGGGCAGCCGATGCTCGTCCATGTCGTGCGCGCGCTCCGCGCTTCGCCGTGCGTCGGGCCGATCACCGTGCTGGCACAGAACAGCGCCGAGCTTGCCGCCGAGCCGGGGCTGGCGGGGCTTGCCGACCTGCATTTCGCCGATTCGGGCGCCGGGATCAGCAGCTCGCTCGCCGCAGCGCTGCCGCCCGGCGACGATCCGGTGCTGGTGACGACCGCCGACAATGTGCTGCTCACCCCGGCGATGATCGCGGAGTTTGTGGCGGGAGCCGAGGGCAGCGACGTCGCGGTGGCGATGGTCGAAAAGGATGTGCTGTTGGCGCGCTATCCCGAATCGAAGCGCACTTGGCTGAAATTCCGCGGCGGCTGTTGGTCGGGCGCGAACATGTTCCGGCTGCGCGGGCGGCGCGTGCTGCCGTTGCTCGACTTCTGGGGGCGGATCGAGCGCGACCGCAAGAAGGGGCTGAAGATCATCGCCGCCTTCGGGCCGTGGCTGCTGATCGGAGCGTTGCTGCGGCTGTTCACAATCGAGCAGGGGATCGCCCGCGCCGGCCTGCGGTTCGGGCTGAAGGCGACGGTTGTGCCGATGTCCGAGGGCGAGGCATGCATCGACGCCGACAAACCGGTCGACATCGAACTGATCGAGAAGATCATGGCGAAGCGGAACGCCCCCTAGTTTCCGTTCGTGTCGAGCGAAGTCGAGACACCCCCCGACCTTATTCTTGGCGCGATGGGCATCTCGACTTCGCTCGATGCGAACGGGGATGAGAGGTCAGGTGTTTGCCAGCGCCCTATCGACCGCCGCAACCGCGATCGCCAGTTCTTCCTCATAAGGGATCGTCGCATTGATATCGACGATCGGCGCGCCATTGAAGGTCAGCAGCGGCACCGTTTCGACCTTGCGTGTGATCAGCGCACGATCATGGTCGGGTTTGCGCGCCATCACCGTATCGACGTCGACGTGGAGGCGGATCACCAGCGTCGGGATATAGGCCGCCATGTCGGCATAGAGCGCCCGCTCCTCGGCCTGCATCGCCGCCAGGCGCGCGTTCGTCGCACGGCCGGCAAGGATCGGGCCATCGTGGAGGCCGGGCACCTCGAGCTGCGGATAGCGGTCGGTGACGATCGTCACGCCGGCGCGGCGCCGGGCGAGCAGGCTTTCGAACTTGGCGCGGCGCTTTTTCGACTTGTTGAGCGCATAGCGCGCCGCGAGCAGCCCGGGGATCGGTTCGCCGGGTTCGCGGAGCCGGTCGGCGATGCCGTCGAGGAAGCGGTGCAGCGGCGGGCCGATGATCGGCCAGCGGCCGATGCGGCGTCCCTGCTCGCCCGAGCCGAGACCGAGATAGCCGCTCTCCGCCTTCCGCGTTTCTTGCACATGCGCGAGCAGATCCGCCGACAGGGTCGACTTGCCCGACCCGTCGCTGCCCACGACTGCAATCAGGGGAGCGAGATCGCTCCCCATTTGCTCAGCTCAGTTCCTTGAAGAAGCCGACCATCTTCAATCCGCCGATGATGAAGCGCACGACGACGAGCGCGCCAAAGGCATAGACCCACGTCCACTGCTGCGGCGTCAGTACGTCGAAGTTGAAGTCGAGCCGCGCGAACCAGGTCAGGAAGACCGTCGTTGCGAGCAGGAACAGTTTGTTCTGTTCGCGCCAGATCATCCGCTTCCACCAGAAGGGATATTTGGGCTTCACCCAGCCGTGGAGGCGCGGGAGGAGGGCGGGGACGTCCTTTGCCCATTCGGCATGTGCGGCGCCGAACTTTTCGCGCAGGAACTCTTCCTCATAGATCGAGATGCGTTCGTAGATCAGGATTGCGAGCAGAAAGACGATTGCGCCGAACACCCAGCTTCCCGACAGCATCGCGAGGCCGGTGAAATTGAGGATGCGGCCGACATAGAGCGGGTTGCGCACCAGGCTGTACGGCCCCGTCGTGTTGAGCTCGCTTGCTTCGGCGGCGACCTTGGCGCGGCCCGAGGTGCCGAGCGCGGCCCAACCGCTGGTGAAAACGCGGACGATCGCGCCGGCGCTGGCGACGCCGAGCGACAGCCAGAACCAAGCGCAGTCGCCGAAAGCGGTTTGGAACGGACCCCAGTCCTTCGAACACCAGGCGATCAGCACCGAGATGGCGATGGTGATGTAGATATAGGTGCCGCGAACGAAAAAGAGCCGCTTGCCGCTGCGGGCGAGTTCTTGCTGGTACATGGATATTCCGCCTGTTGGCCGCAGGTGCGGCAATTATGTGGCGTCCCCTCTAACCGTTTTTGCGGCCAAAATAAGACCGAAAGTTACACGAGCCGCAGCTTGCGCGCCGTCTTGCCCAGCGAGGCGCGGTCGGCGTGGGGCAGGGCGAAACGCAGCGACGACCAGATCGCGGCGGCCGCGATGACGACGATCAGCGGCAGCGCGACCGGATCGGGCAGCCGGCTGACGACCAGCGCGAGCCCGCCCGCGGCGAGGGTGATGAACAGACCGCGCAGCGCAACCGTCGGGAATTGATGATCGAAGGGATGGAGCCGCTCCGCCGTGGCGAGCTGGACCATCGGGATGCCGGCCATCACGACAAGGCCGATCGACATGGCGAGCGTGACGCCGGTGAGCTCGTCCATATGGCCGACGATCAGCCAGCCCGAAGCGAGCGCGACGATTACGCCGAAGATCGCGGCGGTGAGCTGATGGCGGAAGGCGGCGACGACCTGGAGCACGGGCATCGAGATGCCGAGCACCGCTTCCAGCGCGCGCGCGAACAGCAGGATGACGACGGCGCCCTGCGCAACATCGGCCTGATGCCCGAACAGGCTGAGCAGCGACGAACTGCCCGCCGCCAGCACCGCCGCGAGCGGAAGCGCGATCGCCGCGATCAGCCGCGTCGCATAGGCATAGATGTCGGCGACCTGCGCGCGGTCCTCGCGCTCGGCGCTGGCTGCCAGTGGCGCCATGACATAGACGAAAGCGATGCGGACGAGTTGGACGACGCTGGAGAGCTTGCGCGCGATCGTGAACAGCGCCGATGCGCTCGCGCCCGCGGCACCGGGCAGCAGCAAGTTGAGGATCAGCGCCGGCGCATCGCCGAACAGCCGCGCGATGATGTTCGACGGCAGGATCGACAGCCCGGCCCAGAAGGTGTTGCGCGCGGTTTCGGTCACCAGCGGCCCGCGTCCAAGATCGGCAAAGCTGTAGTAACGGCGGAGCAGGCGGACGCAGAGGATCGCGGTGATCGCGAGCGAGCAGAGATGCGCAATGAACAGTCCCTTGAGCCCGAGCCCGCCGGCGAAGAATAGCCCGGCGAACACCAGCCGCATAATCTGTTCCCAGACGATGCGCAGGCGGATTTCGGCACCGAACACCATGCGGGCGCGCATCGCCGAGGTCGCGATTTCGACGAAGGCCCAGAGCGGCAGCGCCCAGACGAAGAGCTGAATCGCCGGGGTGACGAGCGCCCGGTCCTTTTCGGCGACATTGAGCAGTGGGGCCAAGTCGGCGGCGAAGACCGCGATCAACGCGGCGACGAGCAGGCATGGTCCGACGCCGAAGATCATCGCGGTGCGTAACGCCGCCGCAGCCTCGGCGTCGCTCGCCGACTGGGGGACGGTGCGCTGCATCGCGCTCGTCATCCCGGTGTCGAAGATATTCTCGAGCAGGTTGATCGTCGCCCACAGCACCGCATAGAGGCCGTAGCCCGCGAGCCCGAACATCAGGACATAGAGCGGCTGCGCGACGATCTCGACCACCGCGCCCAGCCGCGCGAGGATCGTCGTGCCGAGCCCGCGCGCGACGCTGCGGCTGGTAACGGCGGGCTGGGCGGCGGCGTCTTCGCTCATCCTTGCGCCCCTAGCGGCTTGCTATCATGGCTACCAGCGGCTTTCGCGCTTTTGCGCCATCCACCCCTTGCCGACTCCCTCAATCGGGTCTAGTCGGACCGCGATTGCATAGGGGAAACCGCGATATGGCCGAATTCCGTCTGCCCAAGAACAGCCGCCCGCAAAAGGGTGGCAAGGTCCACAAGGCCGAAGGTGCGGCCGCGGTCAAGACGTTCAAAGTCTATCGCTACGATCCCGACAGTGGCCAGAATCCGCGCTTCGACACCTTCGAGATCGACACCGAAAAATGCGGCCCGATGGTGCTCGACGCGCTCATCAAGATGAAGAGCGAGCAGGACAGCACGCTGACCTTCCGCCGTTCGTGCCGCGAAGGCATTTGCGGTAGCTGTTCGATGAACATGAACGGCAAGAACGGCCTCGCCTGCACCACCGCGATCGAGGATCTGAAGGGCGACATCACGATCACCCCGCTGCCGGCGATGGACGTGATCAAGGATCTCGTCCCCGACTTCACCCATTTTTATGCGCAATATGCCTCGATCGAGCCGTGGCTGAAGACCAAGACGACGACGCCGAGCGGCAAGGAGCGGCTGCAGTCGCCCGAGGAGCGCGAAAAGCTCGACGGTCTCTATGAGTGCATCCTCTGCGCCTGCTGCTCGACGAGCTGTCCGAGCTATTGGTGGAACAGCGACAAGTTCCTTGGTCCGGCGATCCTGCTTCAGGCGTATCGCTGGCTCGCCGACAGCCGCGACGAGATGACCGGCGAGCGGCTCGACGAGCTGGAAGACCCCTTCCGCCTCTATCGCTGCCACACGATCATGAACTGCTCGAACGCCTGCCCCAAGGGGCTGAGCCCGGCGCGCGCGATCGCCGAGATCAAGAAGCTGGAAGCCGAGCGACAGGTCTGATGCGTTTCGGGCTGCCAGCGCTGGTCGCGCTGGCGCTCACCGGGTGCGCGTCATCGCAAACCATCGAAACGGTCCCGCCGCCGCGTGCCTATGCGCATGGCATCGGCGGCGCGACCTTCCTGATCGGCGGCAGTTTCGCCCCCGGCCGCTCGCCCGACGGCAACAGCCTGATCCTCCATGGTCCCGAGGGGGCGTTCGTGATCGACAGCGGCCGCCACGCCGAGCATCTCGCGCTGATCAAACAGGGTTTGAGCGGGATCGGCATGACGCCCGTCGCGATCGTCAACACCCATTGGCATCTCGATCATGTCAGCGGCAATCCGGCGCTGAAGGCGGCGTTCCCGGGCATCAAGATCTATGGCACGTCGGCGATCGACGGGGCGTTGACGGGTTTCCTTGCGACAAGCGCCGAATCCTCGCGCAAGGCGCTGGCAGAAGGCGCCGTCCCGGCGAGCGCGGTTGCGGATGTCGAGGGCGACCTTGCGACCATCGCGCGCGGTGCGGAACTGCGGCCCGACGTCGTCATCGACGAGACGCGCGACGTGGCGATCGCCGGCCGGCCGCTGTCGCTGCGCGTCGCGCACCATGCGGTGACGGAGCGCGACCTCTGGATCTATGACGCCGCCGAGAAGCGCGCGATCGTCGGCGACCTCGTGACCGTCCCCGTGCCCTTCCTCGACACGGCGTGCCCCGAAGGCTGGATGAAGGCGCTCGACGAAGTGGCGGCGTCCGGCGCCGAGCAGATCGTTCCCGGGCACGGCCCGATCATGTCGCTCGCGGATTTCGCGCGCTGGAAGCATGCCTTCGTCGATTTTATCGCTTGCGCGAAAGGGACGGGCGCGCTTGAGGCTTGTTCGGCGGGCTGGCTCGCCGGCGCCGCCCGATGGGCCGACGACAACCGCCCGCGAACGAAGGCGATGGCGGATTATTACGGCGAGCTGGTGCGCTCGGGCAAACTGGATGGATATTGCAAGGCATGAATGACGGGATAGAGGAACCGAAGCGCCGCGACAATTTCAGCGCCGAGGAACTGGCGGACGGATGGGTGAGCTGGAACCTCAAGGACCCGAGCCGTTTCAACGCCTTTATCGAACCTTTGTCGGTGCGCGCCGAGCCCGACACGTCCGACGGCCGCCCGCAGGCCCGCGTCCGCATGATCCCCGAACGCAAGCACAGCAATCTTGGCGATAATGTCCATGGCGCGGTAACGCTGGCGCTCGTCGACATCGCGCTGTTCGCGGCGTCGCACCAGTTCGGTTCGTTGAATGCGGGCCATTCGGTGACGCTCGACCTGTCGACCCAGTTCGTCGGCGCGGGCAGGCTGGGCGAACCGCTCGATGCCGTCGTCGAGCTGGTGCGCGAAACCGGCCGGCTCATCTTCCTGCGCGGGCTTGTCGTGCAGGGGGCAAGGGACGAGCATATCGTGCTGACCTTTGCGGGCACCATTCGCAAGGCGAGCAAGGATCGCGGCTGATGTCGGTGCTCGCCGAATATGACGCGCTGGTCGCCGCGGGCGAACTCAGGCCTGATCCCGAACAGCGCGCCGCCGCGGAACGGCTGAACCGGCTTCAGACCGAACTCGAAGCGTCGCCGCCGCGCGGCAGTCTGCTGTGGCGCCTGACCGGCCGCAAGCCCGAGGCTCCGCGCGGGGTCTATCTGTGGGGCTCGGTCGGGCGCGGCAAGTCGATGCTGATGGACCTGTTTTACGAAGCGCTGCATATCCAGCGCAAGAAGCGCGTCCATTTCCACGCCTTCATGCTCGACGTCCATGCCCGGATGCGCGAGGTACGCAAAAGCGAGAGCGGCGACCCGATTCCGCTCGTCGCCGACGCGCTGGTCGAAAATACTCGCTGCCTCGCCTTCGACGAGATGGTGGTGAACAACAGCGCCGACGCGATGATCCTGTCACGCCTGTTCACCGCTCTGATCGAGCGCGGGGTGACCGTGGTCGCGACCTCGAACCGGCCGCCGAAGGATCTCTACAAGGACGGGCTGAACCGCGAGCATTTTCTGCCGTTCATCGCGCTGGTCGAGGAGCGGCTGGATGTGATGGGCCTCAACGGTCCGACCGACTATCGCCGCGACCGGCTCGGCGACGGGGCGCGGTGGTTCGTACCCGCCGACGACGCAGCGAGTGCGGCGCTCTCGGCTGCGTTCTTCCGCCTCACCGACTATCCGCTCGAAGATCGCTCCAAGGTGCCGACGCTCGACCTCGACGTCGGCGGCGGACGGACGCTGCACGTTCCGAAAGCGCTGAAGGGGGTGGCGGTCTTCTCGTTCAAGCGGCTGTGCGGCGAGGCGCGGGGGGCGTCCGATTATCTTGCGGTCGCGCGGCACTTCCACACCGTGATTATCGTCGGCATCCCGCGCATGGGGCCCGAGAATCGCAACGAGGCGGCGCGCTTCGTGACGCTGATCGACGCGCTTTACGAATACAAGGTCAAGCTGCTGGCGAGTGCGGCGGCGATGCCCGACGACCTGTATGTTGCGGGCGACGGGGCATTCGAATTCGAGCGCACGGCGAGCCGATTGTCGGAGATGCAGTCCGACGACTATCTGGCGCTAGGCCACGGCCAAGAGGATGCCGCCTAATATCTTGCCCCAGCGCGACGAGTTGAGCGTCACGGAGACGACATCGCGAACATAGCGGACTTCATGTGCGAGATGCCCGACGCCCTGTTCGATTTTCCGGCGCAGCGTGCGCAGCGGTTTGGGCGCCGCGACGCCGATTTGCCTCGGCCGCGGGGGCGGGGCGGGCAGCGTTGCGAAGCCGCCGCTTGCCACCCGCGCGTCGTTCGCAACAGCGCGGCAGAGCGCCTCCATGCGGGCGATAGCAAGATGGTTGGCGACCTCGCGGTCGCGGCTGAGCAATTCGAAGCTGTGGCTGAACGCCGAAAACTGGATCGCGCCGCTTGCCGCGCTATGGTCAAGCGCGTCGCGCATCTCCTGTTCGGACATCGCGCAAAGCTGGGCGGGACGGAAACTGTTCGCGCGATCCATCAACCCGCTGACCGGGACTTCGACGACGCCCAAATGTTCGCGCATGCCAAGATTGCCGGCGTCGAGCGAAATGGCGCAGCCGTGGCCGAGATAGGCGCCGTTGAAGCTGCTGTCGAAACGAAAGCCCAGCGCCGCGAGCGCGCGCAGCGTGTCGTCGTTGGCGCCGAAATTGCCGGCGCGAAACGCGGTCGGGCGCGGCGCCCCCGCGCCGACCAATATATCGCGGGCAAAGCCGATCAGCTTTTTCTGGGCCGCCAGCGGAAAATCGCCGATATTGCGCCCGGTGAGGTGCCCGGCCGGGTTGAACGTCGCAAATTTCAGCCACTCGGTGTGGATATGAAGCTGTACCTCGTGGCCGCGGCGGACGATCGGCTGGACGATCGCGTCGATGATTTCGGGGCCGTAAACCAGCGCGGGCATCGGATCGACGAAATAGACCCCGGTCAGGCCATGCCGATCGAGCATGTCCATCTGGAAATGGATCCCGAAATCGCCGTCGCGGCAGCGGCCGAGGATCGAGCTTTCGAAATTGGCACGCGCATCGGCACCCCGTTGATAGAGGCGCGCCGACAATTCGGTGTCGAAGCTGATGATGGCCCGTGTCATCCCGGCCAATTTAGCCCGGGGGCGGTGTAGGGACGGTTAATCCGAAGCTGGGGCGATGCCGGGCCCGCCGGTCAGAAGCGGAAACTGACATCCACCCCGGCCCCCTTGGTGTCGCCCCACGGAAAGATCTGCACCCGTTCGTTCGCCTTGCTGGTGATGAGATGCCCGGTCGCCGTCCCGATCGCTGCGCCGACGAGCACGTCGCCGACGCGGTGCCGCCGCGCCTCGACGCGCGATAGCCCGACGAAGGAGGCGACGACATAGGCGGGGAGCCCCGCTTCCCAGCCATGGCGGTTGTGCAGCGTCGCGGCGGCGGCAAAGCTCGTCGAGGTGTGCCCCGAGGGAAAGCTCTTGTTATCGCTGCCGTCGGGGCGGCGCGAAGGGAAGGCTTCCTTCATCCCCTGCGTAATCAGCATCGTGCCGCCGATGCTGCCGCCGGCCTGCAACACGCCCTCCCAGTCGCCTTCGACAGCCGGTACCGCGAAGGCGGCGACGACGAGTGCATTTTTGGCGATCGTACCTGCGTCGTCCCAACCGTTCTCGCTGGCGCTGACCGGCGCAGCGAGGGCGAGCGACATCGTGATCGCGAGGACGGGAACAAAGCGCGGCGAGATTTGTTTCATGCGCAGCGAGCTTATGCCGCTGTCATGCAAAGGCAAGGAAAAGCCGTCAGGCTGTCCCGAAACCTTCCGGCCGACCGGCGCCGATAACATCCGGAAGCCGCTCTAATGGCATTGCGAACTATTATCAAAAAAAGGCGGAATTTCGTCCTTTTCGCAGTTGTTTCCTTATGGGAATCGGCGTAGGGGCGTCGCCAGTCTTGGGACCGGCATGGCGCTTTAGCCCGTGCGCCGACCGGTCTGTGAACCAAATGCCGGGCTTGCCAGGAAGGGAGTGCCGCGCGCCATGGGACGCAAGAAGATCGCTTTGATCGGAGCCGGGAATATCGGCGGAACGCTGGCGTTGCTCGCCGCGCAGAAGGAACTGGGCGACGTCGTCCTGTTCGACGTCGTCGAAGGCGTGCCGCAGGGCAAGGCGCTCGACCTGTCGCAGGTCGGCCCGATCGCGGGCTTCGACGCGAAGATCACCGGCACCAACGATTACAAGGATATCGCGGGCGCCGACGTCATCATCGTCACCGCCGGTGTCGCCCGCAAGCCGGGCATGAGCCGCGACGATCTGCTCGGCATCAACCTCAAGGTCATGAAGGCCGTCGGTGAAGGCATCAAGGCCAACGCCCCCGACGCGTTCGTCATCTGCATCACCAACCCGCTCGACGCCATGGTCTGGGCATTGCGCGAATTCTCGGGCCTGCCGCACAACAAGGTCGTCGGCATGGCCGGCGTGCTCGACTCGGCGCGCTTCAGCCACTTCATCGCCGACGAATTCGACGTGTCGGTGAAGGATGTGAACACCTTCGTGCTCGGCGGCCATGGCGACACGATGGTTCCCGTCGTGCGTTACTCGACCGTCAACGGCATCCCCGTTCCCGACCTCGTCAAGATGGGCCTGTCGTCGCAGGACAAGATCGACGCGATCGTCAAGCGCACCCGCGGCGGCGGCGGCGAGATCGTCGCACTGCTCGGCACCGGTTCGGCTTTCTACGCCCCCGCAGCCTCGGGCATCGCGATGGCCGAAGCCTATCTGGGCGACCAGAAGCGCATCCTGCCCTGCGCCGCTTTTGTCGACGGCCAGTATGGCCTCGACGGCCTTTATGTGGGCGTGCCGGTGCTGATCGGTGCCGGCGGCGTCGAGAAGATCGTCGAGATCGAACTCGACGATGCCGACAAGGCCGGCCTGCAGGTCTCGGTCGATGCGGTCAAGGAACTGCTCGACGCGTGCAAGGGTCTGGATTCGTCGCTGGCTTAAGCCGGATATGGTCGCCATCCTCTTCCTGCTTCTCCCCCTGCCGTTTTTGCTGCTGGGGTATTTCGGGAAATGGAAGGTGACGGCGGCGATCATCGGGTTGCTGGGCTTGTGGCTGGTATACATCTTATACCTCCATTGGACTGGCGACCCGAACGATCCATCGTTGAATGAATATGGCGCCCAGATTTTCCCTTATTTCCTGGGCGTGCTGATCGCAGGAATGTCTTTGGCCCACGGTATCGGTTGGAGCGTTCGCTATTTGAAGACTCGGTTCGATGATAATCGCGCTAGGTCAAAACTCGGAGAGACTTTCGAATGAGCATCCTCATCGACAAGAATACCAAGGTCATCACCCAGGGGATGACCGGTGCCACCGGCACCTTCCACACCGAACAGGCGCTGGCCTATGGCACGCAGATGGTCGGCGGCGTGACGCCGGGCAAGGGCGGCACGACGCATATCGGCCTGCCGATGTTCAACACCGTCGAGGAAGCGAAGCATGCGACGGGCGCGACAGCGTCGGTCATCTATGTGCCGCCGCCGTTCGCCGCGGATTCGATCCTCGAGGCGATCGATGCCGAGATCGAACTGATCGTTGCGATCACCGAAGGCATTCCGGTGCTCGACATGGTCAAGGTGAAGCGCGCGCTGTCGGGTTCGAAGTCGCGCCTGATCGGCCCGAACTGCCCCGGCGTGCTGACCCCCGACGAATGCAAGATCGGCATCATGCCGGGTAACATCTTCAAGAAGGGCAGCGTCGGCGTCGTCTCGCGCTCGGGCACGCTGACCTATGAAGCGGTGTTCCAGACCTCGAACGTCGGCCTCGGCCAAACGACTGCGGTCGGCATCGGCGGCGATCCGGTCAATGGCACCAACTTCATCGACGTCCTCGAACTCTTCCTGGCCGACGAAGCGACCAAGTCGATCATCATGATCGGCGAAATCGGCGGCGACGCCGAGGAGCAGGCTGCCCAGTTCCTGATCGACGAAGCCAAGCGCGGCCGCAAGAAGCCGATGGCGGGCTTCATCGCGGGCCGCACCGCGCCTCCGGGCCGCCGCATGGGCCATGCCGGCGCGATCGTGTCGGGCGGCAAGGGCGACGCCGAAAGCAAGATCGCAGCGATGGAAGCCGCCGGCATCAAGGTGTCGGCGAGCCCGTCGGAACTCGGCACGACGCTCGCCGAAGTGCTCAAGGAACGCGTCTGAGCCAAGCGGCCCGCCGGCAGGCTTTGCCGGCGGGCCTCCGCTCCCCATATATGATGACAACCCTTTCCTCCCCGTGGAAAAGCAGATGAACCTCGAACGACAAAGCTTCGACATCGACGAGCCGCAGGCCGGCCCGAGCTGGGCGCCGAAGAACTGGCCCAGCATCGACAGCGACGATCTGACCGCCGCGCTCGATCCGCAGCAGATGCAGGTCGCGGTGAAGGCTGCGGCCGCGAAGGCGGGCGCCCCGCTGTCGAACGCCGAAGTCGAACGCGCTGCCGACGATTCGATCCGCGCGATGATGCTGATCCGCACCTACCGCGTGCGCGGGCATCTGGCCGCCAACCTCGATCCGCTGGGGCTCAGCCAGCGCGAACTGCCCGCCGACCTCACCCCCGAATATCATGGGTTCGCCGGCGCCGATCAGGATCGTCCGATCTGGATCGGCGGCACGCTCGGCCTCGAAAAGGCGACGATCCGGGAGATCGTGGCGATCCTGCGCGCCAATTATTGCGGCAATGTCGGCCTCGAATATATGCATATCGCCGATATCGAGGAGCGCCAGTTCCTGCAGGAGCGGATGGAAGGCGCCGACAAGATCATCGAATTTTCGGTCGAGGGCAAACGCGCCATCCTGAACAAGGTGATCGAGGCCGAGGAGTGGGAGAAATTCCTCGCGCGCAAATATGTCGGCACCAAGCGCTTCGGCCTCGATGGCGGTGAATCGATGATCCCGGCGATGGAATCGATCATCAAATATGGCGGCCAGTACGGCGTCAAAGAGATCGTCTATGGCATGGCGCATCGCGGGCGGCTCAACATGCTCGCCAATGTGCTCGCCAAGCCGTATCAGGTGATCTTCCACGAATTTTCGGGCGGCAGCGCCAACCCCGACGATGTCGGCGGATCGGGCGACGTCAAATATCACCTCGGCACCTCGACGGACCGCGAGTTCGACGGCATTTCGGTGCATATGTCGCTGGTTCCGAACCCCTCGCATCTCGAGGCGGTCGATCCGGTCGTGCTCGGCAAGGTGCGGGCGCAGCAGGTGGCGCGCGGCGACCTGACCGAACATGCGCAGGTGCTGCCGGTGCTGATCCACGGCGACGCGGCGTTTGCGGGGCAGGGGATCGTCTGGGAATGCCTCGGTTTCTCGGGTATCCGCGGCTACAATACCGGCGGCTGCATCCACTTCATCGTCAACAACCAGATCGGCTTCACGACCAGCCCGCAGTTCGCGCGCTCGTCGCCCTATCCGTCGGACGTCGCGAAGGGCGTGATGGCGCCGATCCTGCACGTCAACGGCGACGATCCCGAGGCGGTGACCTTCGCCTGCAAGCTGGCGATCGATTTCCGCCAGCGCTTCAAGCGCGACGTCGTGATCGACATGTGGTGCTATCGCCGCTTCGGCCATAACGAGGGCGACGAGCCTTCGTTCACCCAGCCGCTGATGTACGCCAGCATCCGCCAGCACCCCCCGGTGTCGCAGCTTTGCGCAGCGAAGCTCGAAGGCGAGGGCGTGATCGACGCCGGCTGGGCCGACGCGCACCGCGCCGAGTTTGTGGCGCGGCTGGAAGGCGATTTCGAGGCGGCGAAAAGCTACAAGCCGAACAAGGCCGACTGGTTCGCCGGGCGTTGGTCGGGGCTGCA
Organism: Sphingopyxis macrogoltabida; assembly: GCF_001307295.1. Lineage (NCBI taxonomy): Bacteria > Pseudomonadati > Pseudomonadota > Alphaproteobacteria > Sphingomonadales > Sphingopyxidaceae > Sphingopyxis > Sphingopyxis macrogoltabida. Next base: position 266,673 of record NZ_CP012700.1, read on the forward strand.
CTCGCCGGCCGATCCCGAGAATGCGCGCCGCAATATCGCGACCGGCGTGTCGGACAAATTGTTCGATTCGATCGGCCGCACGCTGACGACGATCCCCGGCGACCTCGAGGTGCACAAGACGCTGCGCCGCGTCATCGACGCGCGGGCGGCGATGTTCGCCGACAAGAGCGATGATGAAGTCTTCGACTGGGCGACCGCCGAAAGCCTCGCCTTCGGGACCTTGCTCAGCGAGGGTTATCAGGTCCGCCTGTCGGGTCAGGATTCGGGGCGCGGCACCTTCAGCCAGCGTCACGCCGTCTGGGTCGACCAGAAGGACGAGCATAAATATATCCCGCTGACCACCGTACCGCACGGCCGTTTCGAGGTGCTCGACAGCCCGCTCTCCGAATATGGCGTGCTTGGCTTCGAATATGGCTATGCGATGGCCGATCCGAAGAGCCTCGTGCTCTGGGAAGCGCAGTTCGGCGATTTTGCCAACGGCGCGCAGATCATGATCGACCAGTTCATCGCGTCGGGCGAAGCCAAGTGGCTGCGCGCCAACGGGCTCGTGCTGTTGCTGCCGCACGGTTATGAAGGGCAGGGCCCCGAACATAGCTCGGCGCGTCTCGAGCGCTTCCTGCAACTGTGCGCGGGCGACAATATCCAGGTGTGCAATATTTCGACCCCGTCGAACTATTTCCACGTCCTGCGCCGCCAGATGCTGCGTCCGTTCCGCAAGCCGCTGATCATCATGACGCCGAAGTCGCTGCTGCGTCACAAGCTGGCGGTGTCGCAGCGTTCGGATTTCATCGGCGAAGCACATTTCCGTCGCATCATGTCCGACCGCACGCCGCCCGAGGACAAGGCGATCAAGCGGGTCGTGCTCTGTTCGGGCAAGGTCGGTTACGACCTGATGGAAGCCCGCGACGCCGCGGGGCTGACCGACACGACGGTGATCCGCATCGAGCAACTCTATCCCTTCCCGGGCGAGCCGCTCGCGATCCGGCTGAAGCGCATGCCGAACCTCGAAGAGGCGGTGTGGGCGCAGGAAGAGCCGCGCAACAATGGCAGCTGGTTCTTCGTCAACGAACTGATCGAGGACGCACTGACCGAGGCGGGGCACAAGGGCATGCGTCCGCGTTATGCCGGGCGCGCTGCCGCTGCGTCGCCCGCGACGGGCCTGATGAGCCGCCACCAGACCGAACAGTCGGCGCTCGTCGCCGATGCGCTCGGCCTTTCGGTTCGTGCCGAAATCCGCCGCGCCAAGAACAAAGCCTGAGCCAAGCTTAAGCCCTAAGGAACTGCATTCATGAGCACCGAAGTCAAAGTCCCCACGCTGGGCGAAAGTGTCACCGAAGCGACGATCGGCGAATGGCTGAAACAGCCGGGCGAGGCGGTCGCGGTCGACGAACCGATCGCCAGCCTTGAAACCGACAAGGTCGCGGTCGAAGTGCCGTCGCCGGTCGCCGGCGTGATGGGGCAGCAGGTCGCGGCGGTCGGCGATACCGTCAATGTCGGCGCAGTGATCGCGACGATCGAGGCGGGCGCGGGCAAGGCCGCGGCGCCTGCCGCCGCACCCGCCGCCGCGAAGGCAGAGGCGGCGGCGCCCGCCCCGGCAGCCACGGCGGCCCCGGCCGAGGATGGCGTCGACACCGTCACGACGATGTCGCCCGCGGTGCGCCGCCTCGTGCTGGAGCATGGCGTCGACCCGACGAAGATCAAGGGCAGCGGCAAGGACGGCCGCCTGACCAAGGAAGATGTGCTCGCCGCCGCCAATGCGGCCCCCGAAGCTGCACCGGCCCCCGCTGCGACGGTCGCCGCCGCTCCCGCAGCCAGCGGCGCGCCGGGTCGCCGCGAGGAGCGCGTGAAGATGACGCGCATGCGCCAGACGATCGCCAAGCGGCTGAAGTCGGCGCAGGACACCGCCGCGATGCTGACGACGTTCAACGACGTCGACATGTCGGCGGTGATCGCGACGCGCGACAAATATCGCGAAAGCTTCGAGAAGAAGCATGGCGTCCGGCTTGGCTTCATGAGCTTCTTCACCAAGGCGGTCGCGCTTGCGGCGCACGATATTCCTGCAGTCAACGCACGCATCGACGGCGACGAGATCGTCTATCACGACTATCTCGATGTCTCGGTCGCGGTCAGTGCGCCCAACGGGCTCGTCGTGCCGGTCGTCCGCAATGCCGACAGCCTGTCGTTCGCCGACATCGAAAAGGCGATCGCCGACCTCGGCAAGCGCGCCAAGGAAGGCACGTTGACGATGGAGGACATGACTGGCGGCACCTTCACCATCTCGAACGGCGGCGTGTTCGGCGGCCTGATGTCGACCCCGATCATCAACCCGCCCCAGTCGGCCGTGCTCGGCCTCCACCGCATCGAGGACCGGCCGGTGGTGCGGAACGGCGAGATCGTGATCCGTCCGATGATGTATATCGCGATGAGCTATGACCACCGCCTGATCGACGGGCGCGAGGCGGTGACCTTTTTGAAGACGATCAAGGAAGCGATCGAAGACCCGACGCGGCTGCTGATCGATTTATAAAAGGCGTGTGCTCCTGCGAACGCAGGAGCCTAGGGTGGAATGGGCCTTCATCCCGTTCCCGGCTTTGGAGAAGTGAATGAACAAACCCGGATATCTCTAGTTGATGGCTAGTGGCCGCAATGGGACGACATATCTGGGTGTAACGAACGATCTTCTGAAACGGGTTTGGTAGCACCGCAACGAAGTGACCGATAGTTTCAGCAAGAAATATGGCTGTACACGGCTGGTCTGGTACGAGGCGTTCGACGATATCCAGCAAGCGCGATTGCGCGAACTGCAAATGAAAAAGTGGAAGCGGGCATGGAAGATGGAGCTGATCGAGCGTAGCAATCCGCAATGGCGTGATCTGTTCGAAACGCTGGTTTGACCAAGCCCTGGGTTCCTGCGTGCGCAGGAACACAAATGGAGTGAGTTATGTCCGATTACGACTACGACGTCCTTGTCATCGGTGCCGGCCCCGGCGGCTATGTCGCGGCGATCCGCGCGGCGCAACTGGGCCTCAAGACCGCGTGCGCCGAAGGACGCGAAACGCTCGGCGGCACCTGCCTTAACGTCGGCTGCATCCCGTCGAAGGCGATGCTGCACGCGTCGGAATATTTCGAAGCCGCCGCGGGCGGCGCGATGGCGGCGATGGGCATCAAGGTGAAGCCCGAACTCGACCTCGGCACCATGCACGGCCAGCGCAAGGATGCGGTAAAGGGCCTGACCGGCGGCATCGAGTTTTTGTTCAAGAAGAACAAGGTCGACTGGCTGAAGGGCTATGCGCAGTTCATCTCGAAAGACAGCGTCGAGGTTGCGGGCAAGACCTATCGCGCCAAGAATATTATCATCGCCACAGGGTCGTCGGTGACCCCACTTCCGGGCGTCGAGGTCGATAACGACAAGCAGATCATCGTCGATTCGACCGGCGCGCTCGAACTGGCGAAGGTGCCGGGGCATATGGTCGTGATCGGCGGCGGCGTGATCGGGCTCGAACTCGGCAGCGTGTGGCGCCGCCTTGGCGCGAAGGTCACCGTCGTCGAGTATCTCGACCAGATCCTGCCCGGCATGGACGGCGACGTTCGTAAGGAAGCGAACAAGATTTTCAAGAAGCAGGGCATCGAGTTCAGGCTGAAGACCAAGGTCACCGGCGCGGCGATCAAGGGCAAGAAGGCCGTCTTGACGCTCGAACCCGCTGCCGGCGGCGAAGCCGAAACGCTCGAGGCCGATGTCGTGCTGGTATCGATCGGGCGCAAGCCGAACACCGACGGGCTCGCGCTCGACAAGGCAGGGCTGCAAGTCAACCAGCGTGGCCAGATCGAAACCGATCATGATTTCAGCACGCAGGTCCCCGGCATCTGGGCGATCGGCGACGTCATTCCCGGCCCGATGCTCGCGCACAAGGCCGAGGATGAAGGCATCGCCTGTGCCGAAAATATCGCCGGCCAGACGGGCATCGTAAACCACGACGTCATCCCGTCGGTCGTCTACACCTGGCCCGAAATCGCCGGCGTCGGCCTGACCGAAGAGCAGGCGAAGGAAAAGGGTGAGGTCAAGGTCGGCAAATTCCCGATGCTCGCGAACAGCCGCGCCAAGACCAACCACGAGCCCGACGGCTTCGTGAAGGTGATCGCCGATGCCAAGACCGACCGTGTGCTCGGCGTCTGGTGTATCGCGAGCGTGGCCGGGACGATGATCGCGCAGGCGGCGCAGGCCATGGAATTCGGCGCGACGTCGGAGGACATCGCCTATACCTGCCACGCCCATCCGACGCACAGCGAGGCAATCAAGGAAGCCGCGATGGCGGTGACGGGCAAGCCAATCCACGTCTGACGCGATGCCCGCGCCGCGTCATCGCACGATGCCGTGCGCGCCGGTCTGGCTCGCGGCAGCGGCGCTGGTCGCGGCGGTCACGAGCGGGCTTCTCTTCTTCCACGTTGGCGGTGCTCCGGCCGCCTATCTGCCGCTCAATGCCGCGTCGCTGCTTCTGGCGTTGATTGCCATGTTCGCTGTCCCCGCCGGGCGCCTGGGCGGTCAGGGCGCAGCGTGGGTCGTTGCGCTGTCCCTCGCCGGAATGGTGGCGACACTGGTCAGCGGTTTCGATCTCGACGGCGTTCGCCGCTGGCTGCCGCTGGGCCCGGTCCGGCTTCACACTGCGATGCTGCTTTTGCCGGCGATGATCGCCGCTTTGCCGCATCTGGCGGTTCGCTGGCAGCTGGCGGCGGTGGCTGTGGCGGCCACGGTCGCCGTGCTCCAGCCCGACGCCGCTTCCGCACTGGCCCTCGGCATCGGCTTCGTCGCTTCGCACTGGCAGCGCCGGCGCGCGCCGTCGATTGCCGCGGGGCACGCGGTGGTGGCGACCGGCATCATCGCGAGCGCCTTTCGTGCCGATCCTCTGGCGCCCGTTCGCTTTGTCGAAAATGCCGTCGCCGATGGCTGGGCCCTGCATCCGGGCATCGGTATTCTGATCCTTGCGGCGTTGCTTTTCGCGATCGGCGCGCCCGCCCTGATGAGAAGATCGCATCGCGATAGCGCGCTGGGCGTCGCGGGCGTCTGGACCGGCTTCGCGGCGGCGTCGCTGATCGGGCCTTATCCAACCCCGCTCGCGGGTTATGGCGCGGCGGCGATTCTGGGCTATGGTCTGGCGATGGCGGTGCTGCGCGGCTTGCCCGTGCGTGATTGGCCGCACGGTAATGGCACCGGCCGGTCCGGGGAAGATGATTGACGAGCGATACCATCATCCGCCTGCTCGACCTTTCCGGTATCGCGGTCTTCGCGCTGTCGGGCGCGTTGATGGCGGTGCGACTGCGCCAGACGCTGGTGACCGCGAGTTTTTTCGCGCTCGTCACCGGCGTCGGCGGCGGTAGCGTTCGTGACCTTCTCATCGGGGCGCCGGTCTTCTGGGTGCAGGACGGCGCGATCGCGGCGGTGTGCATCGCCATCGCGCTGATCGTGTGGGTAACGCCCGAACGCTGGTGGCCGGGGCAATTGCTCGAATGGGCCGATGCCGTGGGGCTGGCTGCCTATGCCGTTTTCGGGACGGCGAAGGCTTTGGCCTGGGGCGTGCCGCCCTTTCCGGCGCTGATGATGGGGGTAATCACCGGCTGCGTCGGCGGCACGATCCGCGACATCCTTGCCGGCGTGCCGTCGATCATCATGCGCCCCGAAGTGTATGTTACCGCTGCGGCGCTCGCATCGGGCCTGTTCCTGCTCCTGCAATGGCTGGGGACCGGAACGCCGGTAGCCGCCGTCGCGGGAGCGGTCGCCGGCTTTGTCCTGCGCGGCGCCGCGATTCACTGGTCGCTCGCGCTTCCCGCATATCGAGGCCCCAAAAGCTAGGCCGCGCGCCGGGCTTGCCAAATCGCGAATCTGTGGCAGGTTTGGCTTGTGAACATCGGTGTCAGCACCTTCCATCGCGGAGATTCCATGACGACAGAGCAGGCGACGGCCAACGGCATCAGCATCACCTATGAGGACAAGGGGCCCCGCGAGGCGCCGGTGATCCTGCTGGTGATGGGGCTCGGCGGGCAGTTGACCCTGTGGCCGGACGAGTTCGTCGAGGCGCTGAACGCGCATGGCTTCCGCACCATCCGCTACGACAATCGCGATGTCGGCCTGTCGACGCGCTTCGACGCAGCGGGCGTTCCGAACCTCAAATGGATGTTCGTGAAAGCAGCGATCGGCCTGCCGGTGCGTCCCGCATACACGCTCGCCGACATGGCGGCCGACGGCATGGCGCTGCTCGACCATCTCGGCGTCCAGCGTGCGCATGTCGTCGGGGCGTCGATGGGGGGCATGATTTCGCAGCATATCGCCGCGCGCTATCCGGACCGCGTCCTGTCGCTGACCTCGATCATGTCGACCACCGGCAACCGCCGCCTGCCGCGCGCGAACAAGGAGGCGATGCAGGTCCTCGCGAACCGGCCGATGAGCGGCGACAAGGAGGATCTGATCGCCTATTCGGTGCGCGCCGCGCGGGTGATCGGCAGCCCCGGCTATCCGGCGACCGAAGAGCGGCTGCAGCGCCGGGTGCGGAGCGATTTCGAGCGCGGCTGGTACCCGCAGGGCGTCGCGCGGCAGATGGCGGCGATCGTCTCCGACGGCGACCGGCGCGCGATGCTGAAGGATGTCAAGGCACCGACACTGGTCATCCACGGCGAGGCCGACCCGCTGGTGCCGATCGCCGGCGGCCGCGACACGGCGGAGAATATCGCGGGCGCGCGGCTGTTGACGATCCCGGGAATGGGACATGATCTGCCGCTGGCGCTGGTCGATACGCTCGCCGACGCGGTTGCGGAGCACGCGAAGGAAACGGCCAGCGTTGCGGCGTAGAATCTCCCCTCCCGCAGGCGGGGGGGGGGGGGGGCCAGCAGCGTTGCAATCTGCCCACCCCGCTGCGGCTAGCGAACAAGTTCGCAAGCCTCGCTGCCCCTCCCGTTTACGGGAGGAGAAAAGTTAACGGAGCAAGAGCGCCAGCGTTCCCAGCCAGCCCTTCGCTTCGGCCTTTCCAGTCAGCGGGACGGCCGGCAGATAGGCGCGGCAATCGAGGCACGACGCCTGGATCGATCCGGCCTGCGTCAGCAACGACAGGTCTTGCAGCAACCGCCGTTCGGCGAGCTGGCGGTTCATCGCCGCGATGCCGAACCAGCCGCGCGGCGCCGCCGCCGCGGGCTCCTCGACTCCCGCCCAGCTCGCCAGCATTTTCGAGAATTCGCTCGGCTCGTCCTCGAAATATTTGGCGTGATATTCGCCGTCGATCTTGGCGAGCTTCGCCGCCGCGGCCAGCGCATCGGGCAGGCCGCCGAACTGGTCGATCAGGCCGATCTGGCGCGCCGTGCCGCCCGCCCAGACGCGGCCCTCGGCGATCGCCTGGATCTTTTCGAGCGGCTGCTTGCGGCTCTTGGCGACGAGCCCGGTGAAGCGCGCATAGACATCCTCGACGCTGGCCTGCGCCATCGCGTTGAATTCGTCGCTGACGCCGCCGAGAATGTCGGGCTGGCCCGACAGCGGCGTCGTCTGGATGCCGTCGGTGGTAACGCCGACCTTGGCGAGCGTCTGTTCGAAGCTCGGCAGGATGCCGAACACGCCGATCGATCCGGTGATCGTCTCGGGCTCGGCAAAGATGCGGTCGGCGGGGGTCGCGACCCAATAGCCGCCCGAGGCCGCGACATTGGCCATCGATACGACGATCGGCAGCTTTTTCGCCTTTGCGGCGAGCGTCGCCTGGCGGATCTGTTCGGACGCGAGCACCGAGCCGCCCGGCGAATCGACGCGCAAAACGATCGCCTTTACACTGCTGTCGGCGGTTGCATCGAGGATATGCTGCGCGACGGTCTCGCCGCCCGCCGTCCCGTTCGCCGCCTCGCCGTCGACGATTTCGCCGACCACGGGGACGACCGCGATGCGGCTGCCATTTTCCTGCGGCGGATTGGCGGCGACCCAGTTTTCGAGCGGGATCGCGTTGAACGTCCATGGCTGGCTGTCGTCCGGCGCACCGCTGATCTCGGCGACGCGGCTGTCGAAAGCCATGCGACCGCCGACCTTGTCGATCAGCCCGGCGTCGAGTGAGGCCTTGCTGAGATCATTGCCCGCCGCGCGGATCGCGCCGGCAGTGTCGGCGATAAAGGGGTCGATCTTCGCCTTGGGCCGCGCCTTCTTGACGTCGCTCAGCCAGTTTTCCCAGAGGGCGCCGGCATAGGCGAGGTCCGCCTCCTTCGCTTCGGGCGACTGGTCGGCGCGGAGATAGGGTTCGACTGCGCTTTTGAAGGTGCCGACGCGGTAGATGTGCGCGGTGACGCCTAGCCGGTCCATCAGCCCCTTGTAGTAGAGGCGCGATCCGCCGGGGCCGGCGATGGCGACGCCGCCTATGCCGTCGGCCCAGATCTCGCTGGCGTGCGCCGCGACCTGATAGCTGTCGGTCGTATAGGCGGTGGCATAGGCGAGCACCGGCTTGTTCTTCGCGCGCACCTTGTCGATCGCGCTGCCGATTTCGGCGAGCGACACCTGCCCACCGCCGAGGAAACGGTCGAGGTCGAGCACGACCGAGGTCACGCGCTTGTCGTCGGCGGCGGTTTCGAGCGCGTGGACGACGTCGCGGACGCGGATTTCCTTGAGGTCGTTACCGCCCGACAGCGCCGCGAGCGGGTCGATCTCGGCCGGCTGTTCGGTGACGATACCGTCGAGGTCGATGACCAGCGCGCCCTGGCTGACCGGGAGGCCGGCGTTGGGGCGGCCGGCGAGCAGGCCGAACAGCAAGGCGAAGAACATGAGCAGGAACACCAGCGCGAGCCCGTCCTTCAACGCGACGAGCAGGTGCCACACCTTGCGCGGAAAGCTGGTCGTGCCTTTCGGCTTATCCTCGCCCGGCAGCGGTCGGCGGACGGGGATGGCCCAGGGGCCTGCGGGATTAGCGGTATCGGGAGAGCTGTCGGTCATGCGGGTAAATCTAGGGAGGCGGCCCGCCCTTGGCAATGCACGCTTCGACGGGCGGCACACCCGGCTCCATGGGCGTCAGAGCCACCCCTCGCGGCGATACCAGTTCACCGTCGCGGTGAGTGCGTTACCCGTTTCGATTTGGGGCTGCCACAGCTCAGGCGGCGGGCAGGCGCCGGCAGCGACCACCCAGTCGGGATGCGCGATATAGCGGGCGCGGTCGGGGGTCAGCTTGGCGCGGCTGCGGCGAACCAGCGTGTCGAGCTGCCCCCCCGCCTTGAGCAGCAGCGCCGGGGTCGCGAGCGTCGAGACGTGGCGGCGGCCGACGGCGCGGCCGATGGCGCGCGCGAAGCTGCGGTGTGACCAGCCGTTTGCGCGGCCGTCATCGGGTTCGTACGTCTGCCCGATGCTGATATCGCGGTCGGCGGCGAGGGCGACGAGCAGACGTGCGAGCTCATCGACGTAGATCGCCGACAAGCGGCCGGCCGGCACCAGCGCAATCCCGCGCCGCGCCATGCGGAACATATCGAGCATCTCGGTATCGCCGGGGCCGAACACCGCGGGCGGGCGGACGATCGTCCAGTCGAGTCCGCTCGCGCGCACGAGTGTTTCGGCGCGGGCTTTCGACCAGCCGTAATCGGAGATGCCCGGCTCGCGCGCGGCGAGCGAGGAGACATGGATGAAGCGGCTGATCCCCGCGCCGCGCGCCGCGTCGATGACATGGCCGGTCGCTGCGACATTGCCGGCCTCGAACGCCGCGCGCGTCGGGACGCTCACGACGCCGGCAATGTGCATCACCACATCGGCGCCCGCCGCCATTTCCGCGAGGCTGTCCGGCCGGTCGAGCGCGCCGGCGATCCAGGTGACGCCGTCTTGTTCAGGCTGCGGGCGGCGTGTGAGCGCGCGGACGTGCCAGCCTGCCGCGACGGCCTGCCGCAACGTCGCGCCGCCGACGAAGCCGGTCGCACCGGTCATCGCCAGCGTCGGTTTGCTCACAGCAGCACCAGATGGTCGCGGTGCACCATGGCCGCCCGCGGCGCATAGCCGAGCGCGGCTTCCTGCGCATCGCGGCCGAGGCCTAGGATCGCGGCAGCGTCGGTGGCGGGATATTCGGCGAGCCCGCGCGCGACGATGCGTCCGTCGGGGCCCGCGATGTCGAGGATGTCGCCGCGGGCGAAGCTGCCGCTGGCCGCGGTAACGCCTGCTGCGAGCAAGCTTGCGCCGCCGTGCAGCGCCTTCACTGCGCCTGCGTCGATGACGAGCCGCCCCTTGGCGGTCAGCCCGCCGGCGAGCCACGCCTTGCGCGCGCTCGCGCCGCGCTCGGCGGCGAACAGGCTGTGCCGCGCCTCGGCCGACAGCGGCCGGTCGATGCGGCCCGATGCGATCGCGAGGTGCGCGCCGGCGGCATTGGCGATGCGCGCCGCGGCGATCTTCGACACCATGCCGCCCGAGCCCATTCCCGACGCCGAACCGGTGTCGGCCATTGCCTCGATCGCGGCGTCGATGCGGTCGATACGTGCGATGTGAACGGCACCGTCCTGCGCCGGATTGCGGTCGTAGAGGCCGTCGATATCGCTGAGCAGGACGACACCGCCGGCGCCCGCCGCCTGTGCGACGCGCGCGGCGAGGCGGTCGTTGTCGCCGAAGCGGATTTCCTCGGTCGCGACGCTGTCATTCTCGTTGATGATCGGCACCACGCCGAGACCCAGCAGCCGGTCGAGCGTCGCCGAGGCGTTGAGATAGCGGCGGCGATGTTCGAGGTCGTCGAGGGTGACGAGCATCTGCGCCGCGGTCACCCCTTCGGCGCCGAGCACCTCGGCCCAAACCTGCGACAGCGCGATCTGGCCGGTCGCGGCAGCGGCCTGCGCATCCTCGAGGCTGGCGCGGCCGCCCTTGGCAAGACCGAGCCGCCGCGCGCCGAGCGCGATGGCGCCCGACGAGACTACGGCGACCTGTTGGCCGGCGCGGGTGCGTTCGGCAATGTCGGCGGCGATGCCCGCGAGCCAGCCTCGCCGCACCGCGCCGTCGGGATCGACGAGCAGGGCCGATCCGATCTTGACGATCAGGCGGGGGCAAGAGGCGGGCGCGAACAACATGCGCCGCCGATAGCGCGCACCGCGCGCCGCGCCAATGCCTAGCTTAGCGGCTGCCGCCGAAAGTGTAGCTGAGCGCGATCCCCGCCGACGGTTGGCTGCGCGAGCCCGAATGGCGAACGATCGGCGAATCGGCGGCATCGCCGACCAGCCGGTCATAGCGGCCATAGACACCCACCCCCCAGCGCTTGCCGAGCTGGCGGAGATAGCCCGCCGTCACGCCGACCGACTGGATACCGCCGCCGGGATCGAAGGCGGCGAGGCCCGAGGCAGCGGAGGCGGCGGGGGTGACGCCGAAATAGGCGCGGCGGTATTTCGCGTCGCCCAGCGTTACGCGCGGGCCGATCGAAAACAGCCAGTCGTCGCCGTCGCGCGCGATATAGTCGGCGCTGACTTCGCCGACCCAGCCCTTGTGACCGCTCAGACCCTTGCGGCCTTCGATGCGGACGCGAAATTCGGGCGCCAAGGAATATTGCGCAAAGGCGCCGGCCTCGATTGACAAGCCGACCTTGGGCAAGTTCGCCGCGACATCGGCGGCGGTCCGCTTGCCGATGAAACCGAAAGCGGGGCCGAAGGCGAAGTTGCCCGAATGAACGAGCGGCGAACCGAAGCTTTCGTCGGGGGCCTCGAACTCGAACGGCGTGCCTTCGGGCGACCGCGACAGGTCGACATAGGGGCCGATCGTCATGTCCTTAGCGCCGGGCCACGCCGGCGAGAGCTGTGGACCGAGGATGATGCGCGTCCGTTTCGGAGCGTCGGCCTGCTGCGCATGGGCGGTAAGCGCCAGGGCGAGCAAAACCGTCGCTGATAATAGCGCACGGTTGAAAAGGCGATATGCGGGCATCCGGAAATCCTTGTTGTTCCAAATGAAATCCCCGCTTCCGGCTTTCGTTCCTAGATCGGCGACCACTCGCCCGCGTCATCGGACGCATCATCGTCATCGGCGCCGGGTTCGGGCAGGCCCACCGCCTCGAGCAATTTGTCGAGCACCGCGTCGATGCCGGCGCCGCTGGCGCCCGACAGCGCCATCACGGGGTGACCGCTTTCCGCTTCGAGCTCGGCGGACAGCGCGGCGATCAATTCGTCGTCGAGCGTGTCGACCTTGTTCAGCGCGACGATCACCGGCTTGTCGATCAGATCGGCGCCATAGGCCTCCAGCTCATCACGGACGATACGATAGCTGGTCGCAACATCCTCGTCGTTCGCATCGACGAGGTGAAGGAGAACGCGGCAGCGTTCGATATGGCCGAGGAAGCGGTCGCCGACCCCCGCGCCTTCGGCAGCGCCCTCGATCAGGCCGGGGATGTCGGCGACGACAAATTCGTGCCCCTTGTGGCTGACGACGCCGAGCTGCGGACGGAGCGTCGTGAAGGCGTAGGCACCAACCTTTGCCTGCGCATTGGTTACCGCATTGATGAAGGTCGACTTGCCGGCGTTGGGCAGGCCGACGAGCCCCGCGTCGGCGAGCAGCTTCAGCCGCAGCCACACCCACATTTCCTCGCCCGGCCAGCCGGGGCCGTGCTGGCGCGGGGCGCGGTTGGTCGAGGTCTTGTAGCTGGCGTTGCCGCGGCCGCCGTCGCCGCCGCGCAGAAAGACGATACGTTCGCCTTCTTTGGTCAGGTCGGCGAGCAGGCTGCGCTCTTCGTCATCGTCGAGGATTTGCGTCCCGATTGGGACCTGGATCACCAGGTCGGGGCCACCCGCGCCGGTGCGGTCGCGTCCGGCGCCGGGGGTGCCGCGCTTCGCCTTGAAATGCTGGGTATAGCGAAAATCGATCAGCGTGTTGAGGCCGGCCACCGCCTCGAAGATCACGTCGCCGCCCTTGCCGCCGTTGCCGCCGTCGGGGCCGCCATATTCGACATATTTCTCGCGCCGGAAGCTGACGGCGCCGGGGCCGCCGTCGCCGGACTTGATGAAGATCTTGGCTTGGTCGAGGAAATGCATCGCCGCCCTTTAGGGGGACGAGCGCGATTTGGCCAGAGATCGTCGGCTTTGGGGTGGGGCGCTGCCGCTTGTTAAGCCGTCATCCCGGGCTTGACCCGGGACCCGCCTTCCTTCTTCCGACGCCGGATCAAAGAAAAGGCAGGCCCCGGGTCAAGCCCGGGGTGACGAAGAGAGAAAGGTCCACAACCGGCCGCAAACAGTATTCTGCCGCCGCTCTCAGCCTTGCGGCTTCGCGCCCTGCTCGGCCCAGAAGGCGGCGATCCGCCCGGTAATCAGTTCGGTGGCGAGCGCCCGCGCGGTGTCGCGGGGCAGCGCCAGCGCCTCGGCCATCGGCCCGCCGAGTTGCGCATCGCCCATCGCCATCAGGACAAGCGCCAGCGTATCCTCGTGCATCAGCCGCTTCTCGTGCGCGTCGGGTGCCATGCCGTCGATCAGCCGGTGGATCGCGTCGATCACCGGATCGAGCGCGCCTTCATTGCCCGTCGCTGCCATCCATGTCGCGAGCGCGCCGGCGCCGCCGCTGCCGAAGGCATCGAAGGCAAGGTCGACGATTTCGCGGACATTGCGCTCGCCCGGCGCTGATTCGGCCATCTTGCGGCCGATGGTGTCGCAGACGGTATCGGCGAGATAGGCGGCGAGCGCCTTTTGCAGCCCGGCGGCGCTGCCGAAATGGTGGAGCAGATTAGCGTGCGTGCGGTCGACGCGCGATGCGACGGCCTTCAGCGTCACCGCCTGCGGGCCCATTTCGATGAGGATCAGCCGCGCTGCTTCGAGCGCGGCGGACCGGCTTTCCTCGGGACTCAGGCGCTTTTTCACTATTGACATATATGTAAGTAAACCCTATTGCCGACCCCATCGCCCCTTTTCGACGGTATGACCCATATGTCCAGCCTTTCTCACTCTCCCACCCCCGCCGATCTTGCCATCACGCCGCGCGATATCCGCTTTGGGCGTGACCAGAAGCAGGGCCGCTGGTGGCTGAACGGCGATCCGATCGCGTCGGCATTCCACACCGCGCTGTCGGTGACCTTTCCGAAGGGTGAGGCGATGTTCATCGAAGCGGTGAAGGCGCATCGCGACGGCGTCGACGAGAAACTCGCCCGCGAGATCAGGGCCTTCACCCAACAGGAAGTGATCCACAGCCGCGAGCATGTCGTCTTCAACCGCAAGGCGGCGGAGGCGGGTTACGACCTGTCCGAACTCGAGGCCGACGTCGACCATATCATGGAATTGATCCGGAGCCGCCCGCCGATCGTCAACCTGATGGCGACGATCGCGCTCGAACATTATACCGCGATGATGGCCGCGATCATGCTCAAGGACCCGGCGATGTACGAGGGTGCCGAAGAGGAATGGGGAATGCTGTGGAAATGGCACGCGATCGAGGAAATCGAGCATAAGGGCGTTGCCTATGACACCTGGCTGCACGCGACGAAGGACTGGAGCCGCTGGCGGCGGTGGAAGGCCAAGTCGCTAATGATGCTGATCATCACGACGCGTTTCTGGCCGAAGCGGGTGCGCGGCATGAAGGCATTGCTGAAGCAGGACGGTCTGACCGGCTGGCGCGTCAACGCGCGCATCACCTGGTATCTGCTCGGCAAGCCGGGCATCCTTCGCCGCAGTTTCCTGCCTTGGCTTGCCTATTTCATGCCGGGTTTCCACCCGTGGAACCACGACGACCGCGCGCTGATCGGCAAATATGAAAGCGATTATGCCGACGCGGTGATGCCGGCGCAGGCGTCGAAGCCCGAACTCGCCGCGGCCGCCGCCTGATCAGGCGGGAGCCAGCGCTTTGGGGGCGGTACGATACCCCCAGACGCACAGGCCGAGCATGAAAAGGTTCGACACGAGGTCGAGCGCCATCCAGCGCGTCATCACCGGCACGACGAACACGAAATAATAGTTGAAGCAGAAAAAGGGCAGCAGCGCAGCGCCGTAGATCACGAAAGTCCGCTTCGTCCACCTGCTGAAGGCGATGAACAATCCGCCGAGCACCGCCTGTGCACCGAAGCAGCCGATCAACAGTTCGCTCGTCGCGCTCAGATGCTGGTAATCCGGATTGATCGTCAGCCGCTCGACCATGTGCAGCGCGGCGAGACACCAGCCGCCGAGGATCAGGAAAGGAACGGCGAGCAGGCGCTGCGGCCAAGGCGTGTCGGGCATGGCGGGATTTTAGCCGGAACGGCCGCGATCCGCCATCCGGGGTGGACGTGCGATGCCGCCTCCCATATCGATTGCGCGAGGGGAAGCCGATGCAGCCGCATATGTCCGCGTCCGAGATCGCGCTGTTCGAAGCGCAACTGGCGGGCAAGGCGTCGCTGCTCGAATTCGGTTGCGGCGGCAGCACGGTGACGGCGGCGCGGCATGTGCCGCGGATCGTCAGCGTCGACAGCGATCCCGCCTGGCTGGCGAAGGTCGCCGCGGACCCGGCGCTGGCGGCATGCGATTTTACACCCGTCCACGCAGACATCGGCGCTGTCGGCGAATGGGGTTATCCGCTCGAGGAGGCGCGCCTGCGCGACTGGCCGCGTTATCATGCCGGGGTTTGGCGGAGCATCACGGGAAGCCCCGATGTCGTCCTTGTCGACGGGCGTTTTCGCGTCGCCTGCCTGCTCCAGAGCCTCATCCACTGCAAACCAGACTGCGCGCTGTTGTTTCACGATTTTGCCAACCGGCCGCACTATCATGTCGTGCTCCGCCATGCCGAGATCGTCGGGGAGGCCGATACGCTCGTCGTTCTGCGCGCCAAGCCGGCGATCGACGGCAGGGCGCTGCTCCACGACCTGTTCGACCATTTCCTGATCGCCGATTGACCGGCGGGGCGGGCTTGGGCATGCCCGCGTCATGATTACAGCTCCACCTGTCATCGAAACCGAACGCTTGCGCCTGCGGGCAGGCCGGTTGGCCGACAAAGATGTCCATATTGCGATGTGGGCCGATGCGCGCGTCACCCGCTTCATTGGTGGCGAACCGCGTGCGCCCGACATTAGCTGGGGCAAGTTTCTGAGCTCGGCCGGTCTCTGGCCGGTCATGGGTTTCGGCTATTGGGTGTTCGCCGACAAGGAAAGCGACGCGCTGGTCGGCATGGGCGGGCTGAGCTATTTCTGCCGCGGTATTCCCGAACTCGAAGGTGTGCCCGAAGCGGGCTGGGCGTTCGATGCCGATCATTGGGGTGCGGGCTACGCCACCGAGGCGATGAGTGCAGCGCTGGGCTGGGCCGACGCGAACCTCGACGCGCGCGAGATTCGCTGCATCATCGATCCGGGCAACGCGGCTTCGGAACGGGTATCAGCGAAGCTGGGGTTCAAGCGCATCGGCGATAGCGATGCGCTGGGCCATGTCGTCGCGATCTATAGCCGTCCGAAGGGCGGATAAGGCGTCATGTATATCGAAATTGTCCGCCGCCCGGCAGGGGAAGCGCCCGAATGGGTCCGCGATGCCTGGATCGGTTTGTCGCTGCCTCTCGCGGTGGCAGGCAGGCAGAATCTCCGTGCAGCTAGTGTGCTTGAGAATTCCCAAGGCTTTTTTGGCTGGCTATGGTTGATGCTTAGCGGCCGGACCGAGCGGCTCGAAGGCTATGTCGTCATTGCAAAGGATGCGGTGGATATCCTCGACGCGCATGATAACCGCGCCGCCTGCTGGTGGCGAGAGAACACGCCGCGGCTGCTCGATGGGCGCCAGACATTTCTGTTCGACGTGCCGTGCTGTGAACCGGGCGGCGGCTAATATCAGGCCGCCTCGACCACCAGCACGCCGCCGTCGGCGCTGACGACGCGGACCTTGGCGCCTTCGGCGATGTCGGGCCCACGCACCGGCCATTCGCCGTCGCCGACCTTGGCGCGGCCGCGGCCGTCCTCGATCGCTTTGGTCACCGTCAGCACTTCGCCGACCAGCCGCCCGCCGCGCTGGTTGAGGTGCGGGTCCGCGGTGGTGATCGGGTTGGCCTTGAGCCAGCGGCGTCCCCCATAAAGGGCGACGATCGCCAGTACAGCGAAGATACCGAGCTGAACCGGTATGCTGAGCGGGAGCACCCAAGCGAGAACCCCGGTGACGATCGCGGCGGCACCGATCCAGATCAGGAAGAAGCCAGGCGCGACGATTTCGGCGGCGACCAGCAGTACGCCGACCGAGAGCCAAACCCAATGCGGGTCCATATCGGCGATGAAGTCGGGCATGTCAGGCTCCCTTGCGTTCGAGCGCGTCCTTTGCGAGTTCGCCGATGCCGCCCAAGGTACCGATCAACTGCGTTGCCTCGACGGGGAACAGGATCGTCTTGGCATTGGGGCTGGTCGCGAACTGGCTCACCGCCTCGACATATTTCTGCGCGATGAAGTAGTTGATTGCCTGCGCATTGCCCCCGGCGATCGCGTCCGACACCATCTGCGTCGCTTTCGCTTCGGCTTCAGCCTCGCGCTCGCGTGCTTCGGCGTCGCGGAAGGCGGCCTCGCGGCGACCCTCGGCCTGCAGGATCTGGCCCTGCTTCTCGCCCTCGGCGCGCAGGATTTCGGAGGCGCGCATACCTTCTGCTTCGAGTATGTTGGCGCGCTTCTCGCGCTCGGCCTTCATCTGACGCGCCATGGCGTTCGAAATGTCGGCGGGCGGGCGAATGTCCTTGATCTCGACGCGGGTGATCTTGACCCCCCACGGGGTGGTCGCATCGTCGACGACGTGGAGCAGGCGGGTGTTGATCTCGTCGCGCTTCGACAGTGTTTCGTCGAGGTCCATCGAACCCATCACGGTGCGCAGGTTGGTCGTCGTCAGGTTCATGATCGCGAGATAGAGATCGCTGACCTCATAAGCGGCGCGCGCGGCGTCGAGTACCTGGAAGAAGACGACGCCGTCGACCGCGACCATCGCGTTGTCCTTGGTGATGATCTCCTGCCCCGGAATGTCGAGCACCTGTTCCATCATGTTCACCTTGCGCCCGACGCGGTCGAAGATCGGCATGATGAAGTTGAGCCCGGGCTGCGCGGTGTGGGTGTAGCGGCCGAAACGTTCGATCGTATAGGCATAGCCCTGCCGCACCGGCGTCAGCGCCCAAACGAGAAACACCAGCGCCAGAACCACCAGTGCGAGTGCGAATTCCATCGAACATCCCCTCTGCAAAATTGCGACTTTGCAAACCCGCTTCCTTATTGCGGCAATGGCGGGGTTGCGCCACAGAAAAGCGCATGACCCCAATCGAATATGCCCCCCGCTCGCTCCTCTATGTTCCCGGCTCGAATGCCCGTGCGCTCGAAAAGGCGCAGGGGCTGGCGGCCGATATGCTGATCATCGACCTCGAAGATGCGGTGCCCGCCGACCGAAAGGATGCGGCGCGCGAAGCGATGCGGGCGGCAGTGTCTGCGGGCTTTCCGGGAAAACGCGTCGCGGTGCGCGTCAACGGTACGGGCAGCGCGGAGCAGGCCGCCGATATCGCTGCGTTGGCCGGGCTGGCGCTCGATGCGGTCGTGCTGCCAAAGGTCGACGCGCCCGCCGATCTCGATCCTTTGCGTGCGCTCGGTTTGCCGGTCTTTGCCATGATCGAGACCCCGGTCGCTATCTATGCCGCACGGGATATCGCGGCCGACCGCAATGTGCGCGGATTGATCGCGGGGCTCAACGACCTTGCACACGAACTCAGGCTGCCCGACGGCATGGACCGCGGCGCAATGAGCCATGCGATCCAGGCGATCGTCCTCGCGGCACGCGCGGGCGGCTGCTGGTGCTTCGACGGCGTCTACAATGCGATCGACGATGCCGCGGGCTTCGTCGCCGAAGCGGAGGAGGGGCGCCGCCTCGGGTTCGACGGCAAGACACTGATCCACCCGTCGCAGGTCGATCCGTGCAACATGGCCTTCGCGCCGTCGCCGCGCGAGATCGCGGCCGCCGAAGCGCTGGTAGCGGCGGCCACCGGAGGGGCGCAGCGCCACGACGGGCGGATGGTCGAGGATATGCACGTCGCCGCAGCGCGCGCGTTGCTCGAACGCGCCGGGCGCTGAATTCGCGCACCGTTCGTCGTTCGACGAACGCGCCTTGCCTGCCCAAGGCGAAAATGCGATGCGCCGCGTCATGCAAAAAATGACGTTCCGCGCCGGATTGACGGCTCTCGCTCTCGTTGCTTCTGTCAGCCCGGTTGCGGTTTTGGCCGCCGATGCGCCTGTTACGGAGGCCCAGCTCGCCGAACATATCAAGGTGCTGGCGGGCGATGCGTTCGAAGGGCGGGCGCCGGGAACCGAGGGCGAGGATCGCACCATCGCCTATATCGTCGGTGAATGGGCCAAGGCGGGGCTCGAGGCCGTCCCGGGGAGCGCCACACCCTGGTTGCAACCGGTGCCGCTGATCGAAAGCCAGTCGACGGGCAGCTCTGCCAAATTCAAGGTGCGTGGTCGCGATTTCGCGCTGGCGGACGACGGGATCGTCCTGACCGGCCGCGAGCCTTCCGTGTCGCTGGCGGGCGTGCCGGCGGTGTTCATCGGCTATGGCATCGATGGCACGGGCAAGGTCAATGCCGACGTTGCCGGCAAGCTGGCGATCATGCTGTTCGATAACGCGCCCTTTGGCGACAAGCTGCCACGCTATCGCGAACGGCGGCAGATGCTGGCCGATGCCGGCGCTGTCGGCGTGCTGGTGATCGCGACCGATGCGCTGCCGTGGGAGCAGCTCCGCGAGGCGGTGGGGGAGAAGTCGACGCGTCTCGCCAGCGCCAAGGCCGGGCCGCAGATCAGCGGCTTCCTGTCGGCGGAGGCGGCCGATGCGCTGCTCGCCGGGGCGGGACAGGATGGGGCAGCGTTGCGCGAAGCCGCAAAGTCGAAGGATTATCGCGGGCTGGCGCTGCCGGTCACTGCCGACCTTGCGGCGACGTCGACCATCCGCGCCTATGACAGCCACAATGTCATCGCGAAGCTGCCGGGCGCGAAACCCGACGGCAAGGCGGTGCTGTTCCTCGGGCATTGGGACCATCTGGGTATCTGCCGCCCCGACGATGCGACCGACCGCATCTGCAACGGCGCTGTCGACAATGCGAGCGGTATCGCGGTGCTGATCGAGACGGCGAAGCGCCTCGCCACCGGACCGCGCGCCGATCGCGACGTCTATTTCCTCGCGACGACGGCGGAAGAGAAGGGACTGCTCGGTGCGCATTATTTTGCCGATCATCCCGCCCTGCCGCTTGCCGACATCACCGTCGCGCTCAACGTCGACACCATCGCCATCTCGCCGCGTGGCACGCCGGTGGCGACGATCGGCCGCGGCCAGCCGGCCTATGATGCGGTGGTGCGCGACGTCGCAACGAAGCTCGGGCGCAAGCTCGACGAGGATGGCGAGGCCGATGCCTTCATCCAGCGGCAGGACGGCTGGGCGCTCGGCGCCAAGGGCGTCACCTCGCTGATGGTCGGCGGCAGCTTTTCGGACATGCCGCTGCTCGAAGCCTTCCTCGGCAGCGACTATCATCAGGCGAGCGACAATTTCTCCGACAAGATCCCGCTCGGCGGCGCGGCGGAGGATGCCGATCTGCATGTCGCGTTGGGGCGGGCGTTTGCTGATACCAAGCGGTGGCCGGGCGACGGCAAGTAAGAAAAAGCGTGTATCCCCGCGAAGGCGGGGATCCATCACCGGATCTTTCGGAATCAAACGTCGGGAGATGGGCCCCCGCCTTCGCAGGGGCACATTCAATAATGTTTGGCGTCAGGCCGCCTGCTTGGCCCGCTCTGCCATTTCCTGATTGAGCATTTCTGCCAGCAGGAATGCCAGCTCAAGGCTTTGCCCCGCGTTGAGGCGCGGATCGCAATGCGTGTGATAGCGGTCGGCGAGATCCATCTGGGTCACGTCCATCGCGCCGCCGGTGCATTCGGTCACATTCTGGCCGGTCATCTCGATATGGATGCCGCCGCCATGCGTGCCCTCGGCGCGGTGGACGGCGAAGAAGCCGCGCACTTCGGCGAGGATGCGCTCGAACGGGCGCGTCTTGTAGCCGTTGGGCGTCTTGATGACATTGCCGTGCATCGGGTCGCACGACCAGACGACGGGGTGGCCCGATTCCTTCACCGCGCGCACCAGCTTGGGCAGATGCGCCTCGATCTTGTCGTGGCCGTAGCGGGTGATCAGCGTCATGCGGCCCGCGACATGGCTCGGATTGAGCGTGTCGAGCAGACGCAGCAGCACGTCGGCTTCGAGGCTGGGGCCGCACTTCATGCCGACCGGATTGCCGATGCCGCGCAGATATTCGATGTGCGCCGAGCCTTCGAAGCGGGTGCGGTCGCCGACCCAGAGCATGTGGCCCGAGGTGTCGTACCAGCCGCCGGTCAGGCTGTCCTGCCGCGTCAGCGCCTGCTCATAGGGGAGCAGCAACGCCTCATGGCTGGTGTAGAAGCTGGTGCCCTTGATCTGCGGGACCGTGTCGGGGGTCACGCCGCAGGCTTCCATGAAGGCAAGCGCTTCGGAAATCCGCGCGGCGGTTTCCTGATATTTCTTCGCCCACGGGCTACGGTCCATGAAGTCGTGCGTCCAGGCGTTGACCTGGTGTAGGTTGGCATAGCCGCCGTTCGCGAAGGCGCGCAGCAGGTTCAACGTCGCCGCCGACTGATTATAGGCCTTGACCATGCGCTGCGGATCGGGCGCGCGACCTTCGGCTTCGAACGCGATGTCGTTGATGATGTCGCCGCGATAGCTCGGCAGCGAGACGCCATCGACATCTTCCATGTCGGCCGAGCGCGGCTTGGCGAACTGGCCCGCCATGCGGCCGAGCTTCACCACGGGCATCTTCGATGCAAAGGTCAGGACCACCGCCATCTGAAGCAGGACGCGGAAGGTGTCGCGGATATTGTTCGGATGGAATTCGGCAAAGCTTTCGGCGCAGTCGCCGCCCTGCAGCAGGAAGGCCTTGCCCTCGGCGACGCGGCCAAGCTCCGTCGTCAGATCGCGCGCTTCGCCGGCAAAGACAAGCGGAGGATAGCCCGCGAGCTCGCGCTCGGCGGCCGCGAGCGCGGCATCGTCGGAGTAGGTCGGAAGCTGGCGAGCTTCGTGCGAGCGCCAGCTATGCGGCTGCCATTGTTGCGTCATCTTTCCCAAGTCTTCTGTGTTTCCGAGCGCCAAAATCGACTCGCGCGCCGCCATGGCGCGAATGCACCCTGGAAGCAAGGAACCGGAAATTAGCATCGCGGTGCGATTTGCGCACCCCCTGCTTTTCTTCACCTGCGAAAACTGGTAGTTTGCGATGCTTCGGGAGGGTGTAGCCGGGAGCGCGCCCAAGGCGTTTGGTAATCGGTAACGTTATATACCTAAGTGTCCCAGCTGCGGGACCGCGACGCGAAACGACTTGGTTATGGCGAATTTCAATCCGGCTCTGTTCGGTTATGGGGCGTTGCTGCTGCTGCTTGCGGCTTCTTTTGTCGCACGCCTGGATCATTTTCGCCTCGGGTTGGCTGCCGCCGCCTTGCTTGCGCTGCCGGTCGCTGTATTCACTCCCGGAGGCGTGGGTTATGCGGCGTTTTTGCTGGTTATCCTGATCGTCAATCTCGGCATGGCGGCGCGCGTCTGGCTTAGCGATGCCGCGATCCGCTTTTCGATCGAGGAGCAGTCGCTTCGCCGCCAGCATTTCGAGGGATTGAGTCCGACGACCGCCCGCCGTCTGATCGATCAGGGCCACTGGATTTCAGCGCGCCGCGGCGAAGTCCTGATCCGCGAGAACCAGGCGGCGCCGAGCCTGTTCTACCTCGCCGAGGGCGAGGCGCTGATCCAGCGTGACGGGATCGAGGTCGGCACCGTCTCCGGGGGCACCTTGATCGGCGAGGCGACGGTGCTCGACGGTGCCCATGCGACGGGCACGGTATCGCTCGCGACCAATTCGCGGCTGTGGTTCGTGCCTGCGGCGGCGCTGCGGGCGTTCCTTGCGGCCAATCCCGATATCGCCGGCGCGCTCCACGAGGGCTTTGCCCGTGCGCTGCGCGGCAAGCTCGCGAATGCGAATGCTCGCATTGCCGACATGCCGCCGCTATCCTGATGGCATGACGCTGATTCTCTATGGTATCCCGAACTGCGATACGGTGAAAAAAGCGCGACGCTGGCTCGACGAGCAGGGTGTCGCGCACCGGTTCCACGATTTCCGCAAGGACGGGCTCGATCCCGGCCGTCTGCAAGGCTGGATCGACGCGCTTGGCTGGGAAAAGCTGCTCAACCGGAGCGGCACGACCTTCCGCAAGCTTCCCGACGCGCAGAAGGACGGGCTCGATGCGGCAAAGGCCAAGGCGTTGATGCTCGAGCAGCCTGCGATGATTCGCCGCCCGGTTCTGGAAGCCGGCGGCGACGTGTCGGTCGGCTTTTCGGCCGATGACTGGCAATCGCGCTTTGCGGCATGACGCGCAGGCTCGCGGCGCTGCTGGCGGCTTTGTTGTCCGCCGGTTGCAGCGCTGATGCCGTGACCGCGCAGCCGACCCTTGACGGCCAGCCGCCGATTGTCATCGCGCACCGGGGAGCGTCGGGCGAACGCCCGGAACATACGCTGGCCAGCTATCGGCTCGCGATCGAGCTGGGCGCCGATTATATCGAACCCGATCTGGTGCTGACCAAGGACGGGGTGCTCGTCGCAAGGCACGAGAACGAGATTTCGGAAACGACCGATGTTGCCGATCATGCGGAGTTTGCGGGGCGGAAAACAACGAAGACGATCGACGGGCAGGCGGTGACCGGGTGGTTCACCGAGGACTTCACCCTTGCCGAGTTGAAGACGCTGCGCGCGCGCGAGCGACTGCCGAAACTGCGGAGCACCGCATATGACGGTCAATATGAGATCCCGACGTTCCAGGAAATCCTGGCGCTTCTTGCCGAGGTGAATAAGGGTCGCGCCAAGCCTGTCGGCGTATATCCCGAAACCAAGCACCCAAGCTATTTCGCGTCGATTGGCCTGCCGCACGAAACGCCTTTGCTCGCGCTGCTCGACCGATATGGCTATCGCGGTGCCGATGCGGCCGTCTTCATCCAAAGTTTCGAGGTCGCAAACCTCAAGACGTTGCGTGCGAAGAGCGATCTGCCGCTGATCCAGTTGATGGACGGGGAGGGCGGTCCCGCCGACGATCCGAAGCAGACCTATGCCGCCATGGCGAGCCCGGCGGGGCTGAAGGCCGTTGCCGCTTATGCCGATGGTATCGGCCCGAACAAGGCGATGGTAATCCCGCGCGGCGCGCTCGGAACGCTCAGCGAACCGACGTCGCTGGTGCGAGACGCCCACGCCGCGGGGCTCAAGGTCCATCCGTGGACCTTTCGCCGCGAAAATTATTTCCTGCCGCTCGCCGACAAGGGCGGGATCAACCCGGCCGGACACGGCGATCTCGCGGCCGAGATCGAGACCTATCTGGCGACAGGCATCGACGGTTTGTTCAGCGACAATCCGCGCGAGGCCGTCGCGACCGTGAAGAAAGGATCTGTACGATGACCGAACGCGCGCTGGGCCGAAGCGGCCTTTCGATCAGGCCTTTCGTCCTGGGTGGCAATGTCTTCGGGATGACCGCCGATCGGGCGGCGAGTTTCGCAATCCTCGACCGCTTCGTCGAGCGCGGCGGTGGCATGATCGATACCGCCGACGTCTATTCGGCATGGGTGCCGGGACACAAGGGCGGCGAGTCCGAAACGATGATGGGCGCCTGGCTCAAGGAAAGCGGCGCCCGCGACAGTGTGTTGATCGCGACGAAGGTCGGAATGATGCCCGGCGGGCTGCAGCCGGACAGCATCCGCAAGGCGGCGCAGGGTTCGCTCGATCGGCTCGGCACCGATGTCATCGACCTTTATTTCACGCACAAAGACGATCCCGACGTGCCGCTCGACGAGGTGCTCGGTGCGTTCGGCGAACTGGTCGATGCCGGCACGGTGCGCGCGATCGGCGCGTCCAATTATTCGGCCGAGCGGCTTGCCGAGGCACTGCGCATCGCCGACGCCAAGGGGCTGCCGCGCTTCACCGCGATGCAGCCCGAGCTCAACCTGCTCGACCGCGATCAATATGAAGGCGCATTGCAGCGGCTGTGCATCGACGAGGGGCTGGGCGTCGTCACCTATTTCAGTCTCGCTTCGGGTTATTTGTCGGGGAAATATCGCAGCGCCGACGATCTCGGAAAAAGCCCGCGCGGGGCGCGGGCGAAAGCCTATCTGGACGGCAAGGGGCCCGCGGTGCTGGCGGTGATGGACCGGATTGCCGCCGAAACCGGAGCGAGCCTGTCGCAGATCGCGCTGGCGTGGGTCGCGGGGCAGCCGGGCGTTACGGCGCCGATCGCGAGTGCGACATCGGTCGAACAACTCGACGATATCCTCGCCAGCGAAAATCTGGCGCTGACGAGTGACCAACTCGCGGCGCTGACGGCGGCCGGGGCCTAGGGCGGCATATCGGCCCGGCATCTGCCCCGGGGAGATGCCTGATGCCGGGCCGGCGCGGCCGCGCGGTCTCAATTCGTCCCGTCGCTCCACTGGAACACCGCTTCCAGCGGCTTGTCGAAGCAGCGGGCGATGCGGAAGGCGACTTCGAGCGACGGGGAATATTTTCCCTGCTCGATCGCCGCGATCGTCTGGCGTGTCACCCCGACCCGGTCGCCGAGTTCGCCCTGCGTCATCTCGCCCGCAAGAAAGCGAAAGGTGCGGATATCGTTGGTGAAGGAGAGGCTAGCCATGCCAGCCCCTCCGGTAGCTCATCAGCACGACAAAGCTGTTCACCAGTTCGGCGACGACGATCGCGAACAGGCCGGTGTTCGCCAGCGGTACCCCGCTCTCGACAAAGGGCAAATAAACGCCGACGACCATCATTCCCACCAGGAGGACGTTAATAGGCCATGGTGGCGCCACGGCGACGGATGGCGCGGTCGCGCTCGTCGGCGCGCACGCGTTCGGACTTGGGCGCACGTGCCGACAGGATGATCGTGCCGACGATGACGATAGCCGCATGCGCCACCGCGATCGATCCGAACAGCCACAGCATCGGGAAGACCTCGCGGCCGGCGGGATGGCCGGAGAGGATCAGTCCGAAATAGAGGGTGTAGGCGGCGAGCATGGCGATGACGTTCAGCCAGGCGGTTTTTTCACGGAAGTTCATCGACAGATCTCCGGAATCGGCCTCGGCAAGCGGGTCGGAAATGAACGGGGCGGGAGTCATCGGTCGCCCGCCGCGGCGAATGCGAACGCCCTTTGATGTTTTCCGGTGATCCGACCAATCGCTTCCCGAAATGTCATTTTGAGCTCCATGTTGGGTGATTCGAACTTTATGTTATGTGTTTTTAACATAGAGTCAAGAATGGCTAACATTGCATAGCCTTTGCCGCTTTCGCGTTCGGGCTTTAGCGGCTAAGCCCCCGCCCTATGTCTACGCTCCCCAAAACGCTCACCCTCGACACCTCGACGAGCCGTGCTAACCCTACGCCGCAGCCGATGAAGCGGCTTACCGTGCCGCGCATCCGCCAGCGCAAGGGCGGCGAGCCGATCGTCATGCTGACGGCTTACACCGTGCGCATGGCGCAGTTGCTCGACCCGCATTGCGACATGCTGCTCGTCGGCGATTCGCTGGCGCAGGTGATCTACGGCCTGCCGCACACGGTCGGGGTGACGATGGACATGATGGCGCTGCACGGCGCGGCGGTCGTTCGCGGCAGCTATCATGCCGCGGTGATCGTCGACATGCCGTTCGGCAGCTATGAAGGCAGCCCGCAGCAGGCGTTCGACAATGCGGCACGGCTGCTCAAGGAAACCGGCGCTGCGGCGGTGAAGGTCGAAGGCGGCAAGGTGCTGGCGCCGACGATCGAGTTTCTGACCCAGCGCGGGATTCCGGTGATGGGCCACGTCGGTCTGACGCCACAGGCGGTCAACATTCTCGGCGGCTATGGCGTGCGCGGCAAGAGCGAGGAAGAAGCGCGCTCGATCGTCGAGGACGCGGTCGCGGTGGCGCAGGCCGGGGCCTTTTCGATCGTCATCGAGGGCGTGCTCGAATCGATCGCGATCGAGATTACCGAGAAGGTCGCCTGTCCGACGATCGGCATCGGCGCGTCGGCGCAATGCGACGGCCAGGTGCTGGTGACCGACGACATGCTGGGCATGTTCGAACGCGTGCCGAAGTTCGTGAAGCGCTTCGGCGACATGGCGAGCGTCGTCAACGGCGCGGTCAAGGATTATGCCGACGAGGTCAGGTCCCGTTCATTTCCGACAGACGATCAGATTTACGCCGGTTGAAGCCCGGCAGCGCCGTCCCGGCGGGCCAAGCGTTTCGCTTGGCCTTTTTCGGCGTCGTCGCTAAAGGAAGCGACCGGCCCGGGGCCACGAACAGAGTTTATGGAGGTTTGATTGGCCCTGAGCCCGACGAACGACGCCGCGCTGTTGCAGGAAGTCGACGAAGCTGTCCGCAAGGACCGGCTCGATACGATCATGCAGCGCTATGGCCGCTGGATCATCGGCGCGGTGCTCGCCGGCCTGCTGGCATTCGGCGGCTATCTCTACTGGTCGCACCGGCAGGACCTCGCACGCGGTGAAAATGCCGAAGTCCTCCTCGGCGCGCTCGACAAGGCGGCGGCAGGAACGAAGGACCTCAAGCAGCTCGAGGACGGAAAGGCGCCGGCCTATCGCGCCGCAGCCATGATGCAGCAGGCGAATATGAAGGCCGGCACGGGCGACCTCAAGGGTGCCGCCGCGCTGATGGCAAAGGTCGCGGCCGACACCGGCGTCGACAAGACGCTGCGCGATCTCGCGCTGATCCGCCAGACCGCGTTCGAATTCGACACGCTGAAACCCGAAACGGTGATCGCACGGATGAAGCCGATGGTCGATGCCAAGGACCCGGCGTCGAGCTGGTTTGCGAGCGCGGCCGAACTTTCAGCCATCGCGCATTACCAGCTCGGGCAATATGATCAGGCAGGCGCGCTTTACGGCCGTATCGCCAAGCTGCCCGACGCCACCAAGACGCTGCAATCGCGGAGCGTCCAGATGGCGGGTATGCTGGGGGTCGATGCAGTCGCCGACCGGGCGGCAGACAGCGTCGCCGCCGAGAAGAAAGGGGCGGCGGAAGCCGCCGGGGTCGAAAAGAATGCGGCGCAGGCCGCCGCCGGGGACCAGAAAGGCGCCGCGCCGAAAGCAGAGGCCGCCGGAAACACTGAGGAAGCCAGATAATATGCTGAAGAGGCAGTACGTACTTTGCGCGGCGCTGTTCGCGCTGCCGCTCGCCGGTTGCGGCGTGTTCAAGGGTGATGGCGGCCCGAAGACGCCGACGGTCGGCGATCGCGTGTCGATCCTGTCGAATGACAACAGCGTCAAGGTCGATGATGCAACCGCGGCCATCGCCGTCGTGCTGCCCGAACCGGCCGTCAACGCCAACTGGAGCCAGTCGGGCGGCAATGCCTCTAAATCGATGGGGCATCCCGCACTCGGCGCGACTCGTAGCCAAGTCTGGCAGGCGAGCATCGCCGGAAGCAACAAGAAGCAGCGCCTCGCCTCGTCGCCGGTGATTGCCGACAACCGCCTGTTCGTTGTCGATACGGATGCGGTGGTCACGGCACTGTCGGCCGACACGGGCGCGCCGCTGTGGCGGACGGCGATCGGCAGCACCGGCAAGGATTACAAGGATTCGCTGTTCGGCGGCGGCGCTGGCGTCGATGGCAATGTCGTTTACGCGACGAGCGGGGCCGGCGACGTCGCGGCGCTCAATGTCGCCGACGGCTCGGTGATCTGGAATGTCAAACCTGCGGGGCCGCTGCGCGGTGCTCCGACCATTGCCTTCGGCGGCGTCTATGTAATCAGCCAGGACAACCAGATTTTCGCGTTGAACGCGGCCAATGGCGCGGTGCAGTGGCAGGCGACGGCGTCGCTCGAAGCGGGCAGCATCTTCGGCGCTGGCTCGCCCGCGGCGGGGCAGGGGACGATCGTCGCCGGCTTCTCGTCGGGCGAGGTGCAGGCCTATCGTTACGAAAACGGCCGCGACCTCTGGGAAGATGCGCTGGCGCGCACGTCGATGGCCCTGTCGGTGTCGACCCTCTCCGACGTCGATGCCGACCCGGTGGTCGACCGCGGCCGCGTCTTCGCGCTGGGCCAGGGTGGGCGCATGGCGAGCTATGAGCTCGTGACCGGCCAGCGCACGTGGGAAATCTCGATCGCCGGCATTTCGACGCCGTATGTGGTCGGCGAGTGGGTCTATGCGATGACCGACGACGGCAAGCTGCTGTGCGTTGCGCGCGGGACCGGCAAGGTGCGCTGGCTGCAGCAACTCGCGCGTTTCCGGGTCGAGACCGAAAAGAAGAAGAAGGACCCGATCCGCTGGACCGGTCCGGTCCTGGCGGGTGGCCGTCTGCTCGCGGTGAACAGCGAAGGACAGCTCGTCGAATTTTCGCCGACCGACGGGTCGACTCTCGCGACGACCGATTTCAAGTCGCCGCTGTCGCAGTCGCCGGTGGTCGCGAACAACATGCTGTACATCTTGGCGGACGACGGGCGTATCACCGCCTGGCGGTAACAAGGCGGAAGCGCGCAGGCGGTTCCGGCGAATGATAGGATAAGCAAATGTCGCGATTCGCGACGATCGCCATTGTGGGCCGCCCCAATGTGGGCAAATCGACGCTGTTCAACCGGCTGGTCGGCAAGCGCTTGGCGCTGGTCGACGATCAGCCGGGGGTGACGCGCGACCGGCGCGAAGGCGACGGCGAACTGTTGGGCCTGAAATTCACGATCGTCGATACCGCGGGATTCGAGGATTATGACGCGGCGACGCTGCCCGGCCGGATGCGGGTGCAGACCGAAAAGGCGGTGCGCGAAGCCGATGCGGCGCTGTTCATGATCGACGGCCGCGCCGGGGTCACGCCGCTCGACGAGGAAATCGCCCGCTGGCTGCGCAGCGAGGACACGCCGATCATCCTGCTGGTCAACAAGGCCGAGGGGAAGCAGGGCGAAAACGGCCTGATGGAAAGCTATTCGCTCGGCTTCGACAATCCGATCGCGCTGAGCGCCGAGCATGGCGAAGGCGTCGTCGACCTGTTCGACGCGCTACGTCCGATCATCGAGGCCTATGACGCGGCGGAAGCCGAGGCCCTGCCGCCGCTGGCGGAAGGCGAAGAGGATGAGGATGCGCCGCTTGGCCCGATGAAGCTCGCCATTGTCGGCCGTCCGAACGCCGGCAAGTCGACGCTGATCAACCGCATGATCGGCGAGGATCGGCTGATCACCGGGCCCGAAGCCGGGATCACGCGCGATTCGATTCGCGTCGACTGGCAGTGGGAACAGGATGGCGAGGTTCACGAAATCCAGCTGTTCGACACCGCAGGGATGCGCAAGCGCGCGAAGGTGGTCGACAAGCTCGAGAAACTGTCGGTCGCCGACGCGCTCCATGCGGTCGACTTCGCCGAGGTGGTGGTGTTGCTCCTGGATGCGACCAAGGGTCTTGAGGCGCAGGACCTGCGCATCGCCGACAAGGTGCTGCAGGAAGGCCGGGCGCTGATCGTCGCCCTCAACAAGTGGGATATCGCCGAAGATCCTTCTTCGCTGTTCAACGGCGTACGGAATGCGCTCGACGACGGGCTGTCGCAGGTCAAGGGCGTCCCCGTGCTCAGCATTTCGGGGGCGACGGGCAAGGGGATCGATACGCTTGTCCGCGTTGCCTTCGAACAGCGCGCGATCTGGACCAATCGCGTTTCGACCGCGCGGCTCAATCGCTGGTTCGAAGGTGCGGTCGAGAGCAATCCGCCGCCGGCGCCCGGCGGCAAGCGGATCAAGCTCCGCTATATCACGCAGGCGCGGACGCGGCCGCCGACGTTCGTCGTCTTCGGGACCCGCACCGATGCGCTGCCTGGCAGCTACGAGCGTTATCTGGTCAACGGTATGCGCAAGGAACTGGGTTTTCAGGGCGTGCCCGTCCGGCTCAATTTCCGCAATTCGCGCAATCCCTATGACGAGTGACGCGGCGGCGGTGATCGTCGATGCGCGCGGTATGCGTTGCCCGTGGCCGGCCTTGCGGCTGGCGCGGGCGATGCGCACGGCGACCGAGGTGCTGCTGATTGCCGACGATCCGCAGGCGGGCCGCGAAGTTGCCGCGCTTGCTGCCGAGCAGGGCTGGCGGTGGAGCCCCGAAACCGGTTCGGCCGATGCGGAGCAATGGCGCATCTGTCGCGACTGATCCGAATAGGGACGGCATTCGTCGCTGCGGGGCGCCGGCGTAACCTCTTTTTTACCGGCCTTGGCGCATGGGATGTCCGGGACCACGGGCCGAATATTTGCCAAGGAACGAAAGCAGTGGACGAAATCCTGGTCGATTGGGATGAATTTCGCGCCACGCGTACCCAGCTGGGGGCCGCGTTCGTGCGGATTCTCGGCTATTTTCGGGAAGACGGCATCAAGTCGGTCGCGGCGATCGAGGACGCGATGCGCGCCCGCGATGCGCGCGGACTCGTCATGCCGGCCCACACGCTGAAAAGCGAAGCGCGGCAGTTCGGCGCCGAAAGGCTGGGCGCGCTGTCAGAAGATATCGAAATTTTTGCGCGCCATTGTCTGGAAAGCCAGATCAGCCCCGAAGAATATCTTCCGCGCGTCGTCACGCTGCGTCCGCTGTTCGAGGAAACGCTTGCCGCGCTCGAGCGCGAGGCCAATCCGCTCGTCCAGCGCCGCGCGCCGGGCTTCGGACGCGCCGCCGGTTACTGAGTTGGCCGGAGCCGCATCGGCTGCCACTTTCCACGCGCGAGGCTGCGCCATAGCCATTCGAGCGGGCCATAATGGAAGCGTTCGAGCCACGGCTTCGACCAGAGCAGCATGAGCCCCCACACGCCGATGCAGACCAGATAGAGCGGCCAGCGCCCGACGTCGCCGAACAATCCAAGACCATAGCCGTAGAACAAAGTCGTCATCGCGATGCTGGTGCCGAGATAGTTGGAGAAGGCGGCGCGGCCCGCCGCCGCGACGCGGGCAAGCCATGCACTGGCGTGCGCGTGCCGGATCAGGAGCAGGAGGAGCGCGGCATAGGCGATGGTCATCATCAGCCGTCCCGGTCCCGCCCACGCCATGAAGGCATTTACCCCGACAATATAGTCGAAGCCCGACCGCCATTGGAGCCAGGCAATGGCGATGGTGAGCAGCAGCCCCGGCGGCAACCACCGCCACGCGACCCGCCGGTAATCGTCGGCCGCCCAGCGGCCGGTCAGGAAGCCGTTCCGGAACAGCGCCATGCCGAGCATCATCAGCGGCAGCGTTTCGAGCATCGATATCAGCACTCCGACGAAGGGATTGGCGGCGCTATCCAGCCGCTCTTCGAGCATCGGCAGGTAGGGGCCGCGATAGAGCGCCAGTTCTTCGGTCACTTCGTCGTCGATCGCGCCATAATCGTCGCGCAGATCGCTTCCCGCTGCCGCAAAGGGCGACGCGGGATCGTCCGCAAAGCTGGCGAGAGCGAGCTGGCCGCCGAAGAGGAGCGACGTCAGCAGCGTGCCCAGCGTGAACAGCCCGATCGCCCATTTGATCAGCCGGCGCGCTTCCCAATGGCGAAAGCCGAAGGCGACGCAGCCGACGGCGGCGTAGAGAAACAGGATGTCGCCCCACCAGAGAAAGAAATAATGGCAGAGGCCGAAGATCGCGAGCCAGACCATGCGCCGGTAATGAACGGCGCCGGCGTCCTGTCCGGCGGCTTCAGCGCGGTCGACGATCAGGAGCATGCTGGCGCCGAACAGGATCGAGAACAGCCCGCGCATCTTGCCGTCGACGAGGATGAAACCGAACAGCCACGCCGCGATATCAGCGGCGGTTTCGCCGCCATAGGCCTTGGGCGAGACATAGGCCATTTCGGGCATCGCGAAGGCGACGATGTTCAACGCGAGGATGCCCATCACCGCAAAGCCGCGTAACGCGTCGAGGGTGACGAGCCGGGCCGGCGCAATTTCCTGATCTTCGCGCATCGCTTCCGCTCACTGTATTATTAATATATAACAGTCAAGTACGGTCCCGCAGCCGATGCTGTAAATCACTATTGACATCACTGTCAGTAATGCTAGATGGGCAGCATCAACTGATTCGAACGAGAGCGACTATGACGCCGACCATCTTCTCCCATCCCGACCGCCAGCCCGCGAAGTTCCGCCCGTTCAAGGCGCTGGGGCACTTCCGCAAGCTCATCAAGGACAAGGAAGACACCGAACAGGTCTTCCACATCTTCGAGAACCTGCCGCGCAAGGGTTTCCTCGACGACGCCCGCGCCTTTGTCGAAAGCGATCTCGGCAAGCGGCTGATGGCCAGCGAGCCCTATCTGCCCGACCTGCTCGACGACCATGCCTGGATCGACGAACTGCCCGAGGGGAGCGTCGGCCATGCCTATGTGACCTTCATGCGCCGCGAAGGCCTTTCGGCCGCCGGGCTCGTCGCCGAAAGCGACAAGATGGGACGCCCAAAGTTCGACGATCAACTCCAATGGTATGCGAACCGCCTGCGCGATACCCACGACCTGTTCCACATTCTAACCGGCTATGGTCGCGATGCGCTCGGCGAACAGTGCGTGCTCGGGTTCACCTATGGCCAGACGGGCAATTACGGCAATGCGTTCATCGCCTATGCCGGGGGTTACGAGGTGAAGCGTAGCATCAAGAGCGATGCCCCGGTGATGGGCGCGATCCGTCAGGGCCAGCGCCACGGCAGGGCGTCGAAGGCGATCATCGAGCAGGACATCCGCGCGCTGCTCGCCGAACCGCTCGAAGCGGCACGGGCGCGGTTGGGAATCGGGAAACCGACGCTCTACAAGGAAGCGCACCGGGCGTACCGCAGCCGTGGCATCGATCCGTACAACTTCCTCGCGGCAGAGGCCGCGATGGCGTGATTGTTCCCCGGCGAAGGCCGGGGTCCGTTTCACAGTTGCATGGGCCCCGGCTTTCGCCGGGGTTCACCTTATTCGGCGCAGCTCTTTCCGGATCATCAATTTGAGGCCGGACCAAGTCGCGTGGATCGCACAGACTTTCACATCGACCCATCCCATGGGCAGACAGATTTCGCGAATGACGTCCTCGGTGATGTCGGTCGGAACCTTTGATGCCTTTTTGGGCCAACTGACCCAGAGGAAACCGGCGGGGTCGATCAGCGTGCGCAAATCGGCGAGCGGGCGTTCGAGTTCGGCGTGGTCGGTCGTAAAGATATGCGCGACCTGCAATCCCGGTTCGGGTGCGGGGCGTTCATCGAGGGTGACTTCACCGATTTCGGTGCGTACGCACTCCGGCATCGCGTGGAACCACGCCCGCATGCCGTCCTTCAACGACAGCTTCTTTATGAGCGGGGTGCCCGAATAGCCCGCGGTCATAGCCGCGCGATCAGCGCCTGCGCAGCCGCTGGGTTGCGCACTTTCGCGCCGGCGATGAAGAAGAGGAAGACGTCGCGGTCGCCCTTCGCCCAATCCTTCGCCTGCTTTGCCCAACCGTCCAGCGCCGCGTCTGTGTAGCCGGTTTCGACATCCTCCTGCGACCGTTGAAGGCGGGCGTAGGTGAAGTCGGCGGTCTGTTCGTCGATGCAGGGAAATTCGTCGCTGTCGGCATAGACGACCGCCATGTTGCGTTCGCGCAGCATGTCGATGAACGCCTGATCGCGAAAGCTTTCATGGCGAACCTCGATCGCATGGCGCAGCGGCAGGCCGTCCTGCGTGTCGGGGAGCAGGTCGAGGAAGCCTGCGAAGTCGTCACGGTCGAACTTCTTCGTCGCCATGAACTGCCAGTGGATCGGGCCAAGGCGGTCGCCGAGCCGGGTGAGGCCTTGCGTCAGGAATTTCTCGATGGATCCCGCGCCCTCGGCCAGCACCTTGCGGTTGGTCGTAAAGCGTGACGCCTTGACGCTGAACTTGAAACCGTCCGGGACCGATGCTGCCCAATTGGCAAAGGTTTCGGGTTTCTGGCTGCCATAATAGGTGCCGTTGATCTCGATGCCGGTCAGATGCTGCCCGGCATATTCGAGCTCGCGCTTTTGCGCGAAGCCGGCGGGATAGAAAGGGCCGCGCCATGGTTCGAAGGTCCAACCGCCGATTCCGACATGGATGCTCATGCATTACCTCCGTCATCCCGGCGAAGGCCGGGATCGCATCGTTGCGTTTCGCCGCACCGGCGAGATCCCGGCCTTCTCCGGGATGACGGGTGAGCGGGTTATGCGAGCGCCGCGTCGGCCCCCATCAGTGTCGGGAAGAAGCCTTCATGTGCTTCGCGCAGTTCGGCGAGCGTTACCTGATGGTCGCTGCCCTCGAGTTCGAAGACGATGCGGTCCTTGATCGTGCGGCCGACGGGATCGACCGGCACGTCGGCGCGGCCGGCGGCGTCGAGGAAGTCGGCGAGGCAGGTGTCGCAAACGGTGACGAGATAGAGGCCCTGATCTTCGCCGAAGAAGCTTTCGGCGACGCCGAAGGGCTGTTCTTCGCTGACGAGCACGCCGATGTTCGACTTCAGCGCCATTTCGGCGAGCGTCACCGCGATGCCGCCGTCTGACACGTCGTGGCAGGCGGTGATCCAGCCGGCGTTGATCGCGCCGCGGATGAAGTCGCCGGTGCGCTTTTCGGCGCGCAGGTCGACGGGCGGCGGGGGGCCTTCCTCGCGGCCGAGGATTTCGCGCAGCCACACCGACTGGCCGAGGTGGCCGGCGCGTTCGCCGACCGCGAGCACGATGTCGCCGGTGCGCTTGAAGCCGATACCGACGGCGCGGTTCAAATCCTCGATCACGCCGACGCCGCCAATCGCGGGGGTGGGCAGGATCGCGCTGCCGCCGCCGGTCGCCTTGCTCTCGTTATAGAGGCTGACGTTGCCCGAAACGATCGGATAGTCGAGCGCGCGGCACGCCTGCGCCATGCCGTCGAGGCAGCCCACGATCTGGCCCATGATTTCGGGGCGCTGCGGGTTGGCGAAGTTGAGGCAGTTGGTGATCGCGAGCGGAGTCGCGCCGACCGCGCTGATGTTGCGCCAGGTTTCGGCGACCGCCTGCTTGCCGCCCTCGACGGGGTCGGCGTAGCAATAGCGCGGGGTGCAGTCGGTCGACATCGCGAGCGCGCGGTTGGTGCCGTGGATGCGGACGAGCGCAGCGTCGCCGCCGGTCTGCACCGTGTCGGCGCCGACCTGGCTGTCATATTGCTCCCAGATCCAGCGGCGGCTGGCGATATCGGGGGTGCCCATCAGCGTCTTGAGGTCCGCGGCGACGTCGGTCGTCTCGGGAACGTTTGCCAGCTCGGGTTGCTTCGGGGTCGGGACGTGCGGGCGGTCGTAGAGCGGCGCATCGTCGGCGAGCGGGGCGAGCGGGATGTCGCAGACGATCTCGCCATGATGCTCCAGCACCATGCGGCCGGTGTCGGTAACGGTGCCGATGACCGCGAAGTCGAGCTCCCATTTGTGGAAGATCGCTTTCGCAAACTCTTCCTTGCCGGGCTTCAGGACCATCAGCATGCGTTCCTGCGATTCCGACAGCATCATTTCGTATGCCGTCATGCCGGTTTCGCGCTGCGGCACGTCATCCATCTTGAGGTGAAGGCCGACGCCGCCCTTCGACGCCATTTCGACCGAAGAGGAAGTGAGGCCGGCTGCGCCCATGTCCTGGATCGCGACGATTGCGTCTGATGCCATCAGCTCGAGGCAGGCTTCGATCAGCAGCTTTTCGGTGAAGGGGTCGCCGACCTGCACGGTCGGGCGTTTTTCCTCGGCATCCTCGCCGAAGTCGGCCGATGCCATTGTGGCGCCGTGGATGCCGTCGCGGCCGGTTTTCGAGCCGACATAGACGATCGGATTGCCGACGCCGCTGGCGGCCGAATAGAAGATCTTGTCCTGCTCGGCGACGCCGACGGTCATCGCGTTGACGAGGATATTGCCGTCATAGGCCTTGTGGAAATTAACCTCGCCGCCGACCGTGGGGACGCCGACGCAATTGCCATAGCCGCCGATGCCGTGGACGACGCCCGAGATGAGATGCTTCATCTTCGGATGGTCGGGGCGGCCGAAGCGCAGCGCGTTGAGGTTCGCGACCGGGCGCGCGCCCATGGTGAAGACGTCGCGCAGGATGCCGCCGACGCCGGTCGCCGCGCCCTGATAGGGTTCTATATACGACGGGTGGTTGTGGCTCTCCATCTTGAAGATCGCGGCGAGCTTCTTGCCATCCGGGCCTTCGCCGATGTCGATGACGCCGGCATTTTCGCCGGGGCCGCAGATCACCCAAGGCGCCTCGGTGGGCAGTTTCTTCAAATGGATGCGCGAGCTTTTGTAGCTGCAATGTTCCGACCACATGACCGAGAAGATGCCGAGCTCGACGAGGTTCGGCTCGCGCCCGAGCGCGTGCAGGACGCGCTCATATTCTTCCGGAGACAGGCCGTGTTCGGCAACGATCTCGGGGGTGATGACGGAGGCGGGCGCGGTTGCGGTCTGAGTCATGGCGCGCCTTTAGCGACACAGGCGCAAAACGAACAGACCCCATGATGCATTTTGCACCATGGGGTCTGTGGCCGGAGCCGATTATCAGCGTGAGGCGACAGTGGTGGCGGGTGCGGCCAGCGGCTCGACTTCGCGGAGCGGAAAGCTGACCTGTTGCGACCCGACGGTACCGCGAACGCGATGTTCGCCGACGCGCAGCCTGAAGGGCTTGCCGGTGCGTTCCTCGACACCGCTGATGATGCGATGCTCGCCGACCTTGGTGACGGTATAGCTGTAGGTCACGCCGCGATGTTCGAAGCGGTGCGTTTCTTCGGCATGCGCCGCAACTGGCACCAGCGCAAACAGGCCGAAGACAGGAAGAATGACATTTTTCATAGCGCAAGTCCTTGTCTGAATGAACAAAACTTGCCTTTACGCCCCTCTCTCTTGTGCGGTGCAGCATGACTGGCATGCCGGGCAGCGGCAATTGCAAAAACCCGAATTGCGATTGCGCCGCAGCGCAGACCTTCAAGCGGCCGCGAAGCTCGACCGGCGGTTCCAGCCCGCCCAGCATGCGACAAGGCAGAGCAGCGCATAAGCGCCGAGCATTGTTGCCGGAATGGCAAGCGAATAGCTTGCCTCCTTCGGCCCGAACCAGTCGACCGCCTGTGCAAAGGCGAGCAGCGTCGCGAGCACCCACAGGCGCCGGTTGCCCGTGGGCGCCGCCGTGCGCCGGGCATAATAGACTAGTGCCCCGCCGATCAGCGCGATTTCGAGCGGCATTGCGAGGGCGGGATGGTTCCAGAGGCCGAAGCCGAGCTTCGGCGGCGCCCCGGCGAGCGTCAGGTCGGGGACATGGACGAGCAGGTCGACGAACCAGTGCGAAACGACGACCAATGCGGCGCCGATCGCGGCCTCGCGCCGTTTGGTGGCGAGCCAGATCAGCCCGCCGAAGATGGCGCCCCACAGCAGCGCGCCGAGCAGGCTGTGGGTGTAGGGCATATGATAGAGGTCCATCGGGTTCATCGCGGCGATACCCGGCACGATCCGCATCTTCTCGATGCCGGGCACGAGCAGCGCGGCAAAGCCGATATCGACGAGCTGAGCGGCGACGAACAGCGTCCCGAGCCCGGCGGCTTTCGGGCGGGCGGCGGCGACCAGCGCCGGAGCGAAATGGCCGATGAACATGCGTACGATGCTATCGATGCGGACCGCCTCGTCAAGCTCGACGCACTTGACCATCGGGGGGCGAAAGGGCCAAAGCAGGCGCCATGACGGACATTCCCGAACCTTCCGCCGAACCGGCTATCGCCTCGCTTTCGTTCGAGGCCGCGATGGGCGAACTGGAGACGATCGTGCGGCGGCTCGAAAGCGGCGACGTCAGCCTCGAGGAATCGGTGACGCTGTACGAGCGCGGCCATGCGCTGCGCACGCATTGCGAGGCGCGGCTTGCTGCGGCGCAAGCGCGGATCGAACAGGTCAGTCTCGGTGCGGACGGTCAGCCGGCGGGAACCACGCCTTTCGGCGAAAGCTGACCGGTGGCGAGCGTCGACAGCGATTCGGGCGAGACCCGGTTGCTCCTTGCCACGCAGGCCGAGGTCGTGGCCGGAATCGATCGCCTGTTCGACCAGTTGCTCCCCGTGCCCGTCGATCCGCGCGAGCGGCTTTATCAGGCGATGCGCCACGCCGCGATCGCGGGTGGCAAGCGGCTCCGGCCGCTGCTCGTCCGCGCGGCGGGCGACCTGTTTCACGTCGATCACCGGCTTTCGCTGCGTGTCGGCGCTGCGGTCGAGGCGATGCACGTGTATTCGCTGATCCACGACGATCTGCCGTGCATGGACAATGACGACATCCGCCGCGGCAAGCCGACCGTGCACAAAGCGTTCGACGAGGCCACCGCAGTGCTCGCGGGCGATTCGCTCCATGCGCTGGCATTCGAATGGCTTTGCGATCCGGCGACCAGCGCCGACCCGTTCATCCGCAGCGAGCTGTGCTGCGAGCTGGCGCGCTCTGCCGGGCCGGCTGGCATGGCGGGCGGTCAGATGATGGACCTCGCCGCCGAGACGTCGGACTTCGACCTGCGCACCGTGACGCGGCTTCAGCAGCTCAAGACCGGGGCGCTGATCGCCTTTTCGGTCGAGGCGGGGGCGATCCTGGCGCGCATCCCGCCCGAAGGCCGCACGCCGCTGCGCGGTTATGCGCGCGACATCGGGCTCGCCTTCCAGATCGCCGACGACATCATGGACGTCGAGGGCGACGAAGCGCTTGCCGGCAAGGCGCTGCACAAGGACGATGCCGCGGGCAAGGCGACCTTTGTCACGCTGATGGGGCTGGAGCGCGCGCGCGAACAGGCAACCGCGCTGGTCGACCAGGCGATCGGGCATCTGTCGGCTTATGGCGAAGAGGCGGCATTGCTGCGCGCTATCGCACGTTATGTGGTGGAAAGGGACCATTGATGCGCATTGGGGTTTATCCCGGAACATTCGATCCGATCACGCTCGGGCATATGGACATCATTCGCCGCGGCGCGAAGCTGGTCGATCGGCTGGTGATCGGGGTCACCACCAACATCACCAAGTCGCCGCTGTTCGACGATGACGAACGGATCGAAATGGTCCGCAACGAAGTGGCCGGGATCGATGGGGATATTCGCGTTGTCGGGTTCAATTCATTGCTCATGGATTTCGCCGAACGTGAGGGCGCCGGCGTCATCGTGCGCGGGCTGCGTGCGGTCGCCGATTTCGAATATGAATATCAGATGGCGGGGATGAACCAGCAGCTCAACGACCGCATCGAGACCGTCTTCCTGATGGCTGACGTCGGGCTACAGCCGATCGCGTCGCGGTTGGTCAAGGAAATCGCGATTTTCGGCGGCGATATCCACAAATTCGTCACTCCCGCGGTGTGCGAGGCGGTGGTGAGCCGAATCGCCGAGCGGGGCCTCCGTCAGGGCGAAGGCTGATCCCAATCATTGAGCGTTCAGCTTTTTCCCGCTAGGGCGCGCCTGACGGGGCGCAAACCGCAATTTATGACAAGGGCCGATCCAGCATGAAATTCACCTTCCGCCCCCTGGTTTTGACGGCGATGGCGCTCGGTCTTGCGGCTGCGGCCGTTGCGCAGGAAGCACCGCCCCCGCCGGGGCCGACGCCCGAAGAAACGCCGGCGCCGACCGAAGTGCCGGCCCCGCCGCCGCCCGTCGAAACGCCACCCGCGCCGCCTGCCGAAGCACCTGCTCCGGCCGCGGAAGCAACGACCGACGCGACGGCTGCAGTCGAGCCGCCGGCGATTCCCGCGATGCAGCCCGAGCAATATATGGGCGTCCCCGAATATATGTTGAACATCGATCTTTCGACCGGCGGCCGGGTGGTGATCCAGCTTTATCCGAACGTGGCGCCTAACCATGTCGAGCGGATCAAGCAGCTCGCGCGCGCGGGTTTCTATGACGGGGTGAAGTTCCACCGCGTGATCGACGGCTTCATGGCGCAGACGGGCGATCCGACCGCGACCGGGCAGGGCGGCTCGCAGCTTCCCGACCTCAAGGCCGAATTCAACCCGACCCCACACCTGCGCGGTACGGTGTCGATGGCGCGCGCCGAGAGCGAGGACAGCGCGAACAGCCAGTTTTTCATCATGCTGCAGCCGCGTTTTGCGCTCGACCGCCGTTACACCGCCTTCGGCCGCGTCGTTTCGGGCATGCAATATGTCGATGCGATCGCGAAGGGCGAACCGCCCGCGGTGATGTCGCGGATGGTGCAGGTGTCGGTCGCCGCCGACAACAAGCCCGTGCCGCCGCCCTCGATGCTGACCGAAACGCCGCCGGCCCCGCCGGCGCCCGAGGTCAGCGTCGACGAGCTCAACGCGCCGATCAAGCAGTAAGCGCGGGGACGCGCGAAGCAGGTCGGATTCCGGGCTATGCGCGTCGACGCCTTCGATTTCGAACTGCCTGGCGAGCGTATCGCGCTACGCCCGGCGCGGCCGCGCGATGCGGCGCGGATGCTGGTCGTCGCCGGGAACGAGATGGCCGACGCCGGCGTCGCGGAGCTGCCGAAATGGCTGCGTCCCGGCGATTGCCTCGTTTTCAACGACACGCGCGTGATCCCGGCGCAGCTCGAAGGGCGACGCGGTGAGGCGAAGATTGGCGCGACGCTGCACAAGCGCATCGACCTCCGCCGCTGGCAGGCGTTCGTACGCAATGCGAAGCGGCTGCGCGTCGGCGAGAGCGTGGATTTCGGCGCCGGGGTCGACGCGGTCGCCGAAGAGCGGCTGGCTGACGGCAGTTTCATCCTCGCCTTCGGCGGTGACGAACCGGTCGAGGTGCTGCTCGAACGCGCGGGCACGATGCCGCTGCCGCCCTATATTGCGGGTAAGCGCACGACCGACGAGGAGGATCGTGCCGATTACCAGACGATGTTCGCGCGCGAGGACGGGGCGGTTGCCGCGCCCACGGCAGCGTTGCACTTCACGCCCGGGCTACTCGACGCGCTGGCGGCGGCGGGCGTCGCCAGCGAAACGCTGACCCTGCATGTCGGCGCCGGTACCTTCCTGCCAGTGAAGGCCGACGACACCGAAGATCATGTCATGCACGCCGAATGGGGACGGATCGAAGCCGATACGGCGGAGCGGCTCAACGCCGTGCGTGCCGCGGGCGGGCGCGTGATCGCGGTCGGCACCACCAGCCTGCGCTTGCTCGAAAGCGCTGCCCGCGCCGACGGCACGATCGAACCCTTCGCCGGCGATACGTCGATCTTCATCACCCCTGGCTATCGTTTCAGGGCGATCGACGGGTTGATGACCAATTTCCACCTGCCGCGCTCGACCCTCTTCATGCTGGTCAGCGCGTTGATGGGGTTGGAAACGATGCAGGCGGCCTATGCACATGCCATTGCCGGAGGCTATCGCTTTTACAGCTATGGCGACGCCAGCCTGTTGCTGCCCGAGCGGTCCGTCTGAGCGTGGCGCGTGCTTGCGCGGTCATATGACGAAATAGGAACATAAAGAGAACATTTTCTCTTTCCTACATTATTCCAGCACCATAGCTTTTCCCCATTCTGACGCGAAACGGCGCCTCTCGGGCGCGAATCAGGGGAATGCTCATGAAGAAGATTTGCGGGCCGGCGCTGGCGCTGGCGGTACTGGCAACCGGGTGGCCGGCGACGGCGGCCGAGACAATCACCTACACCTATGACGGCAAGGGGCGTGTGGTGAAGGTCGTCCGCACCGGAACGGTGAACAACAATGTCACCGTCGAATATACCCACGACAAGGCCGACAATCGCACGCGATTGAAGACGACGAACTCGCCCAATCCGCCCCCGTAGGGCGCGCCTCCCTCGACGAAATCACTATTTTCAAGGGATAATCCGACATGAAACCGATCAATAAAACGGGCGCGCGCCGCGCCCGCCGCTTGCTTGCGTCCGCGGCATGGATGCCGCTCGCGATGCTGGCCTGTGGCCTGACATCGCCCGTTCAGGCGCAGGATGCGCCCGAACCCTATCGCAACGACGACGTCTATGGCGTCGATCTGACGACCGGCAGCTTCAATGTGAAGCTGCTCGAAGCTGCCATCGGACCGGCCGATGGCGGCGTGTCGATGGTGCGCTACCACGGCAAGAGCGGCTATGAGGATAACTGGTCGGGCGTTTTGAACCGGAACAGTTTAAGCGGACAGCCTCAGACCACTGTCAACTTTGGCAATATTTCCGAAAAGTTCAACTTGGTCGGCAGTGCTTGGGTGCCAGCGAAAGCGAATGGCGCGACTCTGACTGAAACGGCCCATCCTGACATCTACAACAAGGAGTATCTATACAGGGCGGCCGACGGGACAGAAATCGTCTTCAAGTCCCCCCCGCTGATTGCGTCGGTGACAGAGACATCGGGTTCGGTCACCTATCGTTGCGAAGAAGGCGGGCCGCTTTCGTCCAATTGCGCGCTTCCGGTTTCGGTAAAGCGCCCCGATGGCCAGAAATATGCGCTCTCGTGGAATGCTGTAAAACTCGCCCGCCCGGTAGGTGGGGTCTGGATGCCTGCCAATCAGGCGAATTATGACGTTTACATCCGTTTTGCGGGTGTCTCGTCCGCGTCGAGTTATGGCTTCGGTGTCAGTTATCAATCCAACGCACCCTTCCTGAACACGCCGCCGGCGGGATGGTATGTACGATCGGGCGCTACATTCTCCGATCAGGCGCAGGCGATGAATCCGGCGGATAAGCCGGTCGCAACCTACACCTACCCCGCATCGAACATCCTCGAAGTGACGACCGCGGACGGCGATGTCTGGCGCTTCACCAAGGGCACCAGCGGCACGGGGAACGGCCGGATCGTCGGCATCCAGCGCCCCGGCGCGACGAGCGATACCACCACGATCGCCTATGACAGCAGCGGCCGCGTCACATCGATCACCGACGACGGAGTGACGAAAACCTATAGCTGGGGCACGTTGGGCGCCAACACGGTTGTCGATACGACCGAAGCCGGGACCGATACCGGCCAGGCGGTGTCCAACCCCGTGGTCGGCCGGCCGACGACGGTCACCAACGGCACGTCGCAGACGGTCACCTATCAATATGATGCGAACAATCGCCGCACGCGGACGACGATGCCCGAGGGCAATTATGTCCAGACGACATATGATACGCGCGGCAATGTCACCGAGACGCGCGCGGTCGCCAAGTCGGGCAGCGGGCTCGCCGACGTCGTGACGACGGCCAATTTCGACGCAAGTTGTGCCAATGCGGCGAAGTGCAACAAGCCGAACTGGACGCAGGACGCGCTCGGCAACCGCACCAACTATACCTACGATACGACGCACGGACAGGTGACCAGGGTCCAGTTGCCGTCGCCGACCGCCGATGCGGCGGGAACCGAAACCGGCGTGCGGCCCGAAATCAACTACACCTACACGCCCAAAAAGGCGAAGATCCTGCAGGGCGGGGTGCTCGTCGACGCGCCCGACACGCAATACAAGGTTACGCAGATCACG
Organism: Sphingopyxis macrogoltabida; assembly: GCF_001307295.1. Lineage (NCBI taxonomy): Bacteria > Pseudomonadati > Pseudomonadota > Alphaproteobacteria > Sphingomonadales > Sphingopyxidaceae > Sphingopyxis > Sphingopyxis macrogoltabida. The sequence continues at coordinate 310,938 of NZ_CP012700.1, forward strand.
ACCTGCGCGACCGCGGCGACCTGTGCCGGCACCGCGAACGAGACCAAGGTCACGATCGCTTATAACAACAATCTGCTGCCGAGCAGCGTGACGACCGCGGCCGGCGACGGGTCGGTGACGTCGACCACCGCTTACACTTATGACGCGCGCGGCAATATCGCGAGCGTTGACGGGCCCTTGGCTGGCACGGCCGACACGACCTATTATTTTTACGGCCCCAACAATCTCTATTTTGGGATGATCGAGCCCGACCCCGACGGTGCAGGTACGCGCCCGCGCCGGGCGGAGCGGCGCACCTATTCGGACGGTTCGACGCCGCAGTCAATCTCGACGGGCACCGTCACCGGGACGACGTGGACCGACCTCACCGGTATGACGGCGTTGCAGACGGTTACCTATGCCTACGACGCCAACAAGAAGCTTATCAAGGAAACCACATCGACCCCGTCGGGCACCGTCGGCATCACCCAGTACAGCTATGACAGCAAGAAGCGGCTGCAATGCACCGCGGTGCGGATGAACCCGGCGACCTGGGCGTCGCTGCCGGCGAGCGCGTGCACCGCGGCGACGACGTCGACCGCCTATGGCCCCGACCGGATCACGCGCACCAGCTATGACGCTAACGACCGTCCGACCAAGGTCGAAAACGCCGTCGGCACGACCGCGGCGGCCGACGAGGTGCGCAGCGCCTATACCGCGAACGGGCAGGTCGATTATGTGATCGACGCCGAAAGCAATCGCACCACCTATGTCTATGACGGCCACGACCGGTTGTCGCAGACGCGCTATCCATCGACGACCAAGGGGGCGAACGCGAGCAATGCGAGCGATTATGAGGGGCTGACCTATGACGCGCGCAGCAGCGTCACCCAGCGCCGCCTGCGCGACGGCACGGCGATCGACTACAGCTATGACGATCTTGGCCGGTTGACGACGAAGAACCTGCCGGGGACCGAGCCCGACGTTACCTACGCCTATGACTATATGAGCCGCGCGACCGGGGTGACGCAGGGGACGCAGACGCACAGCTTTGCGCTTAACGCGCTCGGGCAAGTGACCGGTCAGACGGGGCCGCTCGGTACCGTCGGTTACAGCTATGACGCGGCGGGACGGCGGCTGACGATGAGCTATCCGGGCGGGACGCTGACGATCAATTATGATTATGACACGGTCGGCAACGTCACGAAGATCCGCGAAAATGGCGCGACGAGCGGCGTCGGCGTGCTCGCCGCCTATGCCTTCGACAATCAGGGGCGGCCGACGGGCGTCACCTTCGGCAACGGATCGGTGCAGAGCCTGACCTATGGGACGAGCACGACGACGCAGACCAACGGGCGGGTCGAGACGATCGTCAACAACCTCGGCGGTGCGGCGACGACGCACGACCTGACGCAGACCTTCGTCTATAATCCGGCGGGGCAGATCCAGAGCGTGGTGCGCAGCAACGACGCCTATGCCTGGGGTGCGCATTACAACGTCGACCGTCCCCACACGATCGACGGGCTCAATCGCATCGCGAGCGCGGGCTTCACCTATGACACGCGCGGCAACCTGACCAACGACGGGACCAACGCCTATACCTATACAGCGGAGAATCTGCTCAAGACCGCGCCGGGCAGTACCACGCTCGCCTATGACCCGCTCGGCCGGCTGTATCAGACGGTGAAGTCGCCCACGACGACGCGCTTCCTTTACGACGGCATCGACATGATCGGCGAATATGACGCGGCGAACGCGGTGCAGCGCCGCTATGTCCACGGCCCCGGCATCGACAACCCGATCGTCTGGTACGAAGGCAGCGCGATCAGCAATGCCACGCGGCGCTTCCTGATGGCCGACGAGCGCGGTAGCGTGGTGAGCGTGACCGACAGCACCGGTGCGACGGTGGGGCTCAACAGCTACGACGAATATGGGATTCCGGCGTCGGGCAATGTCGGGCGGTTCGGCTACACCGGGCAAGCGTGGCTGCCCGAGGCGAAGCTCTGGTATTACAAGGCGCGGATCTATTCGCCGGGGTTGGGACGGTTCTTGCAGACCGATCCGATTGGGTATCGGGATGGGATGAACTGGTATAACTACGTTGGTAGTGATCCGGTGAACTTTGTCGATCCGCTCGGTCTTTGTACACAGTTGGTTGGCGGAGAAGGGCCAGACGGCGGCGCTCCCTATCCTCCAGAAAATTGCCCAAAAGAGGGGTTCCAGTCTCCCTTGCTTGAGATGGAATTTCGCATGCTCGACTTTTACAATGTTGGTCAAAAAACAGTGCCGCATGGCAGGCCGTCGGTAGCCAAAGTAATTTGCGGTTTGGGCTGGGCTGGTGAAACACTGGGTGAACTGGCCGAAGACAATATGCTTGAGGCGGCTGTTGCAGGTGCTGCAGTTGGAGCCATGGCCGGTGGCCCTGGCAGCACTGCGACGGCTCCTGGCGGAGCAGTGGCTGGTCTTGCGATGGCTGGCGCAGTCACAGAGGTGGGAACTGCAGGGCAATTTGTCCAAGATATGGTGACGGCCCGTTCTCCACGAGACGTCGGTGTGGCGGCTTTTCGAGCTGGAACTGGTTCCGTAGGGCGCCTTGGTCGAGGGGCCGCGAACGCCATTTCGAAGGTCGGTCATTATCTCGATTCGGAAACACTTAAAAACGTCAACACCGTATTCGATGCTGTGGTAGATGGAGCTTTCTCGGCTGTGACCGGTCAGGCGTTCGACCCAGAAAGTCAGTGTTAACATGCGAATTCTAGGCTATTTTCTATTCTCTATTCTTCTCTTGGCGGCATTGAGTCTGATTTTTGATGAGGTTTCCGGTGATGGCTTCGGCATGGTCTATTATGCAGTAATACTATTCTGCGTAGTAATATCTTTGGCAATTGGAAGAAAGATAAAATTTCCTGTTGCTGATATTCTTGCTGTTAATAGCTTTTCTATGTTTTATTTGATTTTTTCGTTAGTTAAATATTATGATGGGATCGGGTCATCATTGATTTCTGTATTAATGGTATCATGCGTTATAGTTTCTTCTGTATATTTATTTTTGAGAATCATCGGATGGATAGGGCCAAAGCCTGGGTTCAGATAGAAATTGGATTAAGTTGGCCGAAGGTTGGTCTGATACCGGCCAGCCCATCTCGGATCTAGTTGTCGGGGGTTACGGTGACAGGTGCAATAACTCCCAAATGCAGGGAGATTGTGGTACCTGTCGCCTTACTTCGATACCCGCGTCAGCCCCTCGATTGATCCGATCCGGCGACAACGCCGGCTTGACCGGTTGAGTTTGCCCGGCTGCTTCGCCAATCGATGGCATGGCCCGGCTTCCCCGCATCGTGCTTCCCGGCATTCCGCATCATGTGAACCAGCGGGGCAATCGCCGCGAGCGCGTCTTCTGCGAGGATGGCGATTATGCGCTTTACCTCGATCTTCTCGCGGACGCGGCGAGCAGGGCGGCGGTAGGCATGTGAGGCCGCTAATCTGTGGCGTAACCGTCCGCAATCGCCAGCCCCCGCCATCCTAAGCCTAAGCCGGAAAATTTCTAATGTCCGTCGCGTGGGGTGGTGCGTCTATAGGCTCATGCTTCTAAATTCGCAGGACATGCCGGCCGGCCATGCAGCCCTCAAGAGACCAGCTCGATCTGGGGCGCCGCTGGCGTCCCGCGCTTCTGTCCTACTTCCTCCGGCGCGTGCGCGACCATGCCGAGGCCGAGGATCTGACGCAGGAACTGCTTGCGAAGCTGCTGAAGCATGACGGCGACGATTTCGCCTCGCCCGAAGCCTATATCTTCCAGATGGCGTCCAACCTGCTCGCGGACCGCGCGCGGCGGCAGAAGGTGCGCGCGCAATATCGCGAGTTCGTCGGCCGCAGCGAGGATGCGGGGATCGATCCGATCGATCCGTTCCGCATCGCGGCGGGGCGCGCCGAACTGGCCGACCTGGCGCGCGCGCTGGGCGCGCTGCCCGAACGGACGCAGACGATCTTCATCCTCTACCGGCTCGAAAACCTGTCGCAGGACCGGATTGCCGAAACCTTCGGTATTTCGGTGAGCGCGGTGAAGAAACATGTCGCGCGCGCGATGGCGGGGCTGATGAAAGCCATGAGGAGCGCGCCATGAGCGCCGGCGACGACGCGATCGAAGCCGCGGCGCTGTGGTGCGTGCAACTGTCCGAGGGCGAACTGGGCGAGCAGGAATGGCGCCGGTTCGAGGCGTGGCTCGAAACTCCCGGCCACGCCGGCCTGTTCCAGGATGCGGCCGCCGTCTGGCAGGCGTCGGGGGCGGTTGGCGACTGGCCTGAGGTCATCGCGCTGCGGACCAGGGCGCTCAATCGCTTCGGCAACGCAAAGCAGCGGCGCTGGCCCGTCGCCTCGCCGGGGCGGCTCAAATGGGCGACGGGCTATGCTGCGGCGCTGCTGCTCGTCGTGACGGTGACGTTGTTCTGGTATGGCAACCGGCCGCGGCAATATGAAACGGGGATCGGCGAGCGGCAGGTCGCGGTGCTTGCCGACGGATCGCACGTCTCGCTCGACGCGGTGACCGCGATGAAAGTGCGGATGAAGGACGAGGGGCGGCAGGTCGAACTCGTCGAAGGGCGCGCCAAATTCGATGTCGCGAAGGATCCGCTGCGCCCGTTCACCGTCGCCGCGGGCGACAAGCTGATCGTCGCGGTCGGCACTTCGTTCAGCGTCGAGCTGATCGGCGGACAGGTGCGCGTTGTTCTGTACGAAGGGCAGGTCGAGGTTCGCGACCGCGCCGATACGGCGCGCGTGGCGGGGGCTGCGGCGCGGCGGCTGGTAATGCGGCCGGGCAGCGAGCTGGTCGGGGCGGTCGGCTCCAGCGAGCCCGCACAGCTCACGCGGCCCGACCTGTCGCAGTCGCTGAGCTGGGAGCAGGGGCTGGTCAATTTCGAGGGCGAGCCGCTGGCAAGCGCGGTCGAACGGATGAATCGCTATTCGGCCAAGCGCATCCGCATCGCCGATCCGGCGCTCGGCGCGATCCGGGTCGACGGCGTCTATCGCGCCGGCGATCTCGACGCCTTCGTGGAAGGGATTACCGCGCTGCACCCGGTACGGCAGAATACCTTGGGCGAAGAGATCATTCTGCAGGGCAAATGACAAATGCGGTGGCCAGTGCCGGACGGGACAGGCAGCGCGATGGTCAAGAAAGTTTACGAACGGGAAACTGGCAGATCGTCAAATTTACCTAATCGCAATTCATTATCGCCATAGCGAAAGCAGGAGTGGGGCCAGCAAGAGACCGTATTCGATGGAAATGCCAGCGCGGATCGAATCCGACGACGGAGGGAACGTCGTCAACGAGAGTGTGTCGCGCGGCTTTTTCGGCAAGCTGGGCGCGCGCAAGGCGTCCCAAGGTGCCGCGACCGCGACTCTGGCGACCCAAGATGCGCTGCTCCTCCTTCGGAATTACGAGGAAAGCGGACAGGGCTGGTTCTGGTCGACCGACGCGCAGGGCCGCATCACCTATATCACCGATGCGACAGCGGCGCTGATGGGGCGAACGGGAAGGCAGTTGCTCGGCACCGCCTTTACCGAATTGTTCCTGCCGGTCGACAGTCAGGGCGAGCGGCAGCGGACCTTGCCCTTCCTACTCACCAAACAGTCGAAGTTCGAAGAGCTGCCGCTACGCAGCGCGTTCGAGGGCGACGATCGCTGGTGGGCGGTGTCGGGGCGGCCGCAGTTCGATGGCGCCGGCAATTTCGCCGGCTATCGCGGCAGCGGCATGGACATCACGGCGCAGCGCCGGTCGGCCGAAGACGCCTCGCGGCTCGCGCTCTACGACTCGCTGACGGGGCTCGCCAACCGTTTCAACATCTCGAAAACGCTCGAAACGACGCTGTCCGCCTTTGCCACCCAGCAGCGTTCGTGCGCGATCATGCTGCTCGACCTCGACCGCTTCAAGCAGGTCAACGACACGCTCGGCCATCCGGCGGGCGACGCCTTGCTCAAACAGGTCGCGGAGCGCCTGCTCAAGATCGTCGGCGACAAGGAAATGGTCAGCCGGCTGGGCGGCGACGAATTCCAGATCATCCTCCCCGATCAGGAGGACCGCGGCAAGCTGGGCGATCTGGCCGCCGACATCATCGCCAGCCTGTCGCAGCCCTATTCGGTCGAAGGCAGCCGATGCATCATTGGCGCGTCGGTCGGCGTCGCAATCGCGCCGTTCGACGGTACGAGCCGCGACGATCTGGTGCGGAACGCCGATCTTGCCCTCTATGCCGCGAAGGGCAACGGCCGCGGCCGTTTCCGCTTCTATTCGAACGACCTGCATCAGGCGGCCGAGGATCGCCGCGCGCTCGAGGAAGATCTGCGCGACGCACTCTCGCGCGGCGAGATGCAGCTCGGTTATCAACCCGTCGTCCAGTCCAAATCGAACATGGTGACCGGGGTCGAAGCGCTGGTCCGCTGGAACCATCCGGAGCGGGGGATGATTTCGCCTGCGGCCTTCGTGCCGATCGCCGAAGAGGCGAATATGATCTGGTCGCTCGGCGAATGGGTGTTGCGCAAGGCATGCGAGGACGCGGCAAGCTGGCCCGGCGACATGCGCGTCGCGGTGAATGTCTCGCCGATCCAGTTCGCGAACGAGGAATTGCCGAAGATCGTCGCGAGCGCGCTCGCCTCGACCGGCCTGCCGCCCGACCGGCTCGAACTCGAAATCACCGAAAGCGTCTTCCTTGGCGATTCGGCCGAGACGGCGCGCATGTTCAAGGCGCTGAAGGGTCTGGGTGTCCGGCTGGCGCTCGACGATTTCGGCACCGGCTATTCCTCGCTCGGCTATCTGCAGTCGGCGCCGTTCGACAAGATCAAGATCGACCAGAGCTTCGTGCGCGGCGCGACGGTGCCGGGGTCGCGCAATGCGGCGATCATCGCCGCGATCGTCGCGCTCGCCGAGGCGCTCGAGATGGAAACGACCGCCGAGGGCATCGAATCGCTCGACCAGCTCGACCTCGTCCGCAAGCTGGGGGTCAGCCATGTGCAGGGCTATGTTTACAGCAAGGCGGTGGCGCATGCCGAACTGCTCGAACATGCCGAGGCGCGATCGTGGACCATCAAGCCGGCCGGCCCGGCCAAGCAGCGCAACGACCGTTTCCAGATGTTCCGCAAGGCGGGCGCGATCCACGACAATCATCGCTATGCCGTGGTCATCCGCAACCTGTCGGCAACGGGCGCCTTTATCGAAGGCATTATCGATGTGCCGACCGGCACCCGGTTCGTCATCGATTTCGGGGAAGGCCAACTGGCGACCGCGACGGTGCGGCGGTCGATGAAGCACCAGCAGGGCGTCGAATTCGAACAATCGCTGGTCAGCGACGGCAATGGCGGGCTGTGCACGCGCCACCGCGTCTCGCCCTATCTGATTGCCGCAGCCACCCAGCAATCGGGTGGTTTGTCGGTTCCGCTGTTTTCGACAACCAGCGACTATACCGGAACCTGATCGTCCGCCGCCCGTTTCGTCTTCGACGTTTTATCGACGGAGAAGAAGAATGGCAGAAACGAAAATCTTCGCCCGGCTGAAGGCCGACCACGACCGGCACCGCAAATTGCTCGACCAGATCGATGCGACGCAGGGCGACAGCGACGACCGCGAAAAGCTGTTCGAGGCGTTTCGCATCGAGGTGACCGCGCATGCGGCGTCCGAAGAGATGTCGCTTTACGCGACGATGCTCGCCGATCCCGACCTCCGCGAAGAGGCGCAGCACAGCGTGTCGGAGCATAAGGAAATCGACGACATGCTCACTGAACTCTATGAGATGGATTTTGCCTCGACCGGCTGGCTGACGCGTTTTCGCACGATGAAGCACCGCTATCTCCACCATATCGACGAGGAGGAGGAAGAGATGTTCCCTGCCGCCGAGAAGGAGCTGTCCGACGCGCGGAAGAAGGAACTGATCAAGATTTTCGAAAAGGAAAAGCCGAAGGAAAAGGCAAAGGCGGCGGCCGAGGAGCCGTCGAGCGAAGAGGCGCGGGACTAACCCCGCCTCGACTTTCCGCGTCTTCCCCGTCATAGGCGCGCGCCATGACCGACAGATTCGCCTTTCGGGTCGCCGCGACCGACGGCGCCGCGCGCACCGGCGTCATTGCCATGCGGCGCGGCGAGATCCGTACCCCCGCTTTCATGCCCGTCGGCACCGCCGCGACGGTGAAGGCGATGCGCCCCGCCGAAGTGCGCGCAACCGGCGCCGACATCATCCTCGGCAACACCTATCATCTGATGCTGCGGCCCGGCGCCGAGCGGATGGCGCGGCTCGGCGGTCTCCACAATTTCATGGGCTGGGACCGCCCGATCCTGACCGACAGCGGCGGCTATCAGGTGATGAGTCTGTCGGCGCTGACCAAGCAGAGCGAGGAAGGCGTCGCGTTCAAGAGCCACCTCGACGGCTCGCGGCATATGCTGACCCCCGAACGCTCGATGGAGATCCAGCGGCTGCTCGGCAGCGACATCGTGATGGCGTTCGACGAATGCCCGCCGAACGGCGTCGATGCGAAACGCGCCGAAGCGAGCATGGAACGTTCGATGCGCTGGGCGGCGCGCAGCCGTGCGGGCTTCGATGCGGGCGTCGAGCATGCGGAGCGGGCGGCGCTGTTCGGCATCCAGCAGGGATCGCTGGATGAGACATTGCGCGCCCGTTCGGCGGCGGCACTGACCGACATTGGCTTCGACGGTTATGCGATCGGCGGACTTGCCGTTGGTGAGGGACAGGAGGCGATGTTCGGCGTACTCGATTATGCGCCCGGCCAGCTACCCGCCGACAAGCCGCGCTATCTGATGGGCGTCGGCAAGCCCGACGACCTTGTCGGCGCGGTCGCGCGCGGGGTCGATATGTTCGATTGCGTGTTGCCGACGCGGTCGGGGCGCAACGGGCAGGCCTTCACGTGGGACGGCCCGGTCAATATCCGCAATGCGAAGCATGCCGAGGACATGGCGCCGCTTGACGCCGACTGTTACTGTCCGGTCTGCATGACCTGGTCGCGCGCCTATCTCCACCACCTTGTCCGCGCCGGCGAGATGCTCGGCGCGATGCTGATGACGCAGCACAACCTGCATTTCTATCAGGCGCTGATGCAGCGGATGCGCGATGCGATCGCGGCGGGAAGCTTTGCGGCGTTCCGGCAGGACTTCGAAGCGCGCTATCGGCGCTGAGATCAGCTCAGCTTGTTGAGAAGGTCGAGCATCGACTGCGGGATCGATTCATCGACCGCAGAATCATAGGCCCGGCGCAGCGCGAGGTTTACATCCTGCGCCTTGCGGGGACTTTTCTTTTCGGCATCTTTCCCGGCCGGCTTTTCAGGCGACGAACGGGGTTCAGATGGCATTATCGAAGCATCCGCTGGACATGGGGCCTTGTGCTAAACGTGCGTTCGTCAAACTGCAATGGCGCGTTTGCTCCTTCCGCAGGAAACTATTTTGCGGCTAAATCGTTCCGTTACGGCGTAATTTGTCCGGCGCAGAACGTGCCACGGCCGGGTTTCGCTTGGTTTCGTGCGGGTTTCGGGGCAGGCTCTGGCCTGTATCAGGAGGTATATCATGTCATTGGGTCAGGCGATTGCGCCGCATCTTCCCTATCTGAGGCGCTATGGCCGCGCCATTTCGGGGAGCCAGCAGAGCGGCGATGCGCTGGTCGCGCGCCTGCTCGAGACGCTGGTCACAAATCCCGGCTCGGTCGACACCGGCAGCGACCTTCGCATCCAGCTTTATCGTATGGTTCACGATAATTTCGGCTTGATGAACCAACAGGCAGCGAATGACGATCAGAAGGCGCTTTCCGAAATCGCAATCGCCGACGCACGGCTGCGCCGTATTCCGTCGCTTGCGCGGCAGGCATTGCTCCTAACCGCGGTCGAGGGATTCAGCGCCGAAGATACTGGCCGGATCATCGGTCGCGACGCCGAATCGGTCGATGCGCTGATCGCCGAAGCAACCGACGAGATCGATCGCCAGACGCGCGCGCGCATCCTGATCATCGAGGATGAGCCGATCATCGCAATGGATATCGAAATGATCGTCCGCGATCTGGGGCACGACGTTGTCGCGGTCGCGACAACGCACCGCGAGGCCGTCGACGAAGCGCAAAAGCATCAGCCGGGGCTGGTGCTCGCGGACATCCAGCTCGCCGACAACAGCTCGGGCATCGAAGCGGTGCAGGAAATCCTTTCCGATGTGAAGTTGCCGGTCATCTTCATCACCGCTTTTCCCGAACGGCTGCTGACCGGCGACCGCCCCGAGCCGGCGTTCCTGCTGACCAAGCCCTATCAGCCCGCGACGCTGCGCGCGGCGATTTCGCAGGTGCTGTTCTTCGACGAAAGCACGGTGCCGGCCTGAATTAGCCCTATCATCATTGCGAACGTAGCGAAGCAATCCAAGGCGTGACAAGCCGCTCTGGATTGTTTCGCTGCGCTCGCAATGACGAGGTGGGGGTTGCGACCTTGCAGATGGCAAGCGATAGCGGCTGTCGATGACCGCACTTCACGCTTCCGCCCGCCAGTCGGCGCTCGATCGACTGACTGCGCACGCCCCGTTTCTCGCGCGTCTAGCCGATCTCAACCCCGATGATGTCGCGCGTTTCCTTGCCGAAGGCACCGACGCCGCGCTAGCGGCCGTGACCGCCCCGCCGGTCGACGACGATATCATGCGCACGCTTCGCCAGTGGCGCGGGCGGATGGCGCTGCTCCTCGCGCTGGGCGACCTGTCGGGCGAGCATGATGTGGCGACGACGACGCGGTTGCTGACGGACTTTGCCGATGAAGCCTGCGATGCGGCGCTTGCTGCAGCTTTTGCCGAACGCGTGCCGGGCGAAGAACCGCGCGGGCTCGCGGTGATCGCGCTCGGCAAGCTCGGCAGTTACGAACTCAACTATTCGTCGGACATCGATCCGATCCTCATCTTCGACCCCGACGCCATGCCGCGGCGCCAGCGCGACGACCCCGACGAAGCAGCGGTGCGGATCGCGCGGCGGATGGTCGAAATCTTGTCGGCGCGCACGGGCGACGGCCATGTGCTGCGCGTCGATCTGCGTTTGCGGCCGCATCCCGAAGTCACGCCGATCGTGTTGCCGGTGAATGCCGCGATTTCCTATTATGAATCGGAGGCGCTGGCGTGGGAGCAGGCGGCGTTTATCCGCTCGCGCGCGTCGGCCGGCGACCGGGTGCTTGGCGAGCGTTTCCTGGGCGCGATCCAGCCCTTTATCTGGCGCCGCAGTCTCGATTTCCGCCAGCTCAAGGAAATCGGCGCGATGAGCGATCGCATCCGCGACCATTTCGCGCAGGGGCAGGCGTTCGGTCCGGGTTACGACCTGAAGCGCGGTCGCGGCGGAATTCGCGAGATCGAGTTTTTCGCGCAGGTCCACCAGCTCATCTACGGCGGGCGCGATCCGTCGCTGCGCCCGCCCGCCACGGTCGATGCGCTCGCGGCGCTTGCCGAGGCGGGGCGGATCGAGGCTGAAATCGCCAAGCGCCTGTCGGGCCATTACGCGACGCTACGCCGTGTCGAGCATCGGCTGCAGATGATCGAGGATCAACAGACGCATAGTCTGCCGGTGCAGCCGGCGGCGCTCGATTGCGTCGCCCGGCTCGACGGGCATGCCGACGGTGCGGCGCTGCTCGCGATGCTGGAGCCCGTCGTGACCGATGTCGGCGCCTGCTACGACCGGCTCGTCGCCGAACGTGCGGTGACCGCTGGCCTGCCGAAGGGCGAAGGTGAACTGGCGGCGCAGCTCATGGGTGCCGGGTTCGACCCGCCCGATGCGGCGCTGCGCACGATTGCCGAATGGCGCGGCGGCAAACAGCGCGCGCTGCGCAGTCCGGCGGCGCTCGATGCGCTGGAAACGTTGCTGCCCGAACTGGTGAAGGCACTCGGCGCCGCGCCGGATCCCGATGGCGCGTTGCTGCGCTTCGACAAACTTGTCGCCGGCCTGCCGAGCGCGGTCAATTTCTTCCACCTGCTCGCGGCTCAGCCGGCGCTTGCGAAGGTCGCGACGCGCGTCCTGTCGCTCGCGCCGACGCTCGCCGATGCGCTGGCGACGCGGGTCGAACTGATCGAGGGTCTGATCGACAGCCGTGCCTTCGATGCGCCCGCCGACACCGAAGCCTTGCGCGCCGAATGGGCACCGGGGCTGGCGGGGCTCGATTATGAGCGGCTGCTCGATCGCGTACGCGATCGCGTCGGCGAGCGGCGCTTCGCCTATGGCGTGCAATTGATCGCCGGAGCGACCGATCCTTTGATCATCGCGCGCGGTTACGCCGATCTCGCCGAGGCGGCGCTCGGGGTGCTTGGCGACGCGACCGTTGCCGAATTCGTCGCGGCGCACGGACGCATTGCGGACAGCGAACTGATCGTGCTGGCGCTCGGCCGGCTGGGCGGGCGGGCGCTGACCCACGCGTCGGACCTCGATCTCATCTATCTGTTCACCGGCGACCATCTCGCCGAATCGGACGGACCGCGGCCGCTGGGTGCGACGACCTATTACAACCGCCTTGCGCAGCGGGTGACCGCAGCGATGTCGGTGCCGACCGCGGCAGGCAAGCTGTATGACGTCGATACGCGGCTCCGCCCGTCGGGGGAGCAGGGGCCGCTCGTCGTCACGCTCGACAGCTTCGAACGCTACCAGCGCGAGGAGGCGTGGACGTGGGAGCATATGGCGCTGCTTCGCGCGCGTCCCGTCTATGGATCGGCCGGGCCCCGGGCCGATGTCGGCCGGATCATCGCCGAACTGCTCTCGATGCCGCGCGATCCTGCGAAGCTGGCACAGGACGCGGCAGAAATGCGCGACAGGATAGCGGCGCATAAGCCCCCCAAAGGGACGCTCGATATCAAGGGCGGACCCGGCGGGCTCGTCGACCTCGAATTCGCGATGCAGGTGACGCAGCTTGCCAGCGGGCAATGTCACGACCCCAATATCGCCGCCGCGCTGGCGTGCCTGAAGGCAGCCGGACTTGCGCCGGCGGAGGTGTGTGACGCGCACGGGCTGCTGGCGCGAATGCTCGTGATGCTGCGTCTCACCGCGCCCGAGGGCGAGCCAGCCACCGCCGCAGCGCGGCAACTTGTCGCGAGTGCGTGCGGCGAGCCGGGCTGGCCGCAACTGCTTGCCGCGCACGACGCGGCACGGCAGGAGGTCGCGAGCTGGTGGGCATCGATTCGCCCGCAAATGCCGGTACAGCAGGAGACAGGATCATGAGCGGCCCGCAAATCGGAGATGCCATTCCGGCGGTCAAACTTCTCGATGCCGACGGCGCGACGATCGACGTCGCCGCGATGAAGGGCGCGCCGCTGGTCGTCTATTTCTACCCCAAGGCCGATACGCCCGGCTGTACGGTCGAGGCGCAGGATTTCACGCGTCTCGCGCCCGAATTCGCGCATCTGAAGGCGCAGGTGCTCGCGGTGTCGCGCGACGCGCCGGCGAAGCTCTGCAAGTTCCGCGACAAATACGGGCTGACCGTCCGCCTCGCTTCGGACGAGGACGGCGCGGTGTGCGAAGCGTTCGGCACATGGGTCGAAAAGCAGAATTACGGCCGCACCTATATGGGGATCGAACGCTCGACCTTCCTGTTCGGTGCCGACGGCAAGCTGGCGAAGGAATGGCGCAAGGTCCGCGTGAAAGGCCATGCCGAGGCGGTGCTGGAGGCGGCGAAGGCGCTCTGACATGACGAGTTTGGGTGAAGCCGCACGGGCCGTGCTGCTGACGCCCGACCCGCACGACAAGCGCCGCGCCGCGCGCAGCCTAGCGCGCGCGTGGCGGCAGGGGCGGCTCGACCATCGCTGCGACGTCGCGATGCCCTACCAGCCCGCCTGGCCGGCGACGCCCGAACTGCTGCCGCCGAACCAGATGCCGCGGCGGCGCAAGGGCGGGTCGGAGCGCGGTCGGATCGCGCTACTCCACGCCCTCGCGCACATCGAATTCGTTGCGATCGATCTGGCGGTCGACCTGATCGGACGCTTCGGCGGTGAATTTCCGCGCCAGTTCGTCGACGACTGGATCGGCGTCGCCGCCGACGAAGCGATGCATTTCGCTCTGCTCGACCGTCGTTTGCGCGGCCTCGGCAGCCACTATGGCGCGCTGCCCGCACATGCCGGCTTATGGGAAGCGGCGCAGTTGACCGTAGACGATGCGCTGGCCCGGCTGGCCATCGTGCCGATGGTGCTCGAAGCGCGCGGGCTCGACGTCACACCGGCGACGATCGACCGCTTCCAGGGCGTCGGCGACGAGGTTTCGGCGCGGATATTGGCGCGAATCTATAGCGATGAGATTCGCCATGTGAGCGCGGGCACAGTCTGGTTCGGCTGGCTGTGCGACGAACGGGGATTCAACGTCGTCGAAACGTGGCAAAGCCTCGTAAAATCGCGATTCCGGGGCGCGCTCAAACCGCCGTTCAACGACTCGGCGCGCCGTGATGCCGGTTTAACGCAAGAATTCTACGCCGTTATTGCTTCGTAAGGATTGGAACAGCACACAGGCTTCGCGGGGGATGAGCAATCATCCAAACCAACAAACACCGGCGCCAAAGCTCTTTTGTGACTTTGGCGACATGGCAAATGCGGGGTCGTCGTTTTGATAAACACTCTTCTGGCGCAGAAGTTGCACCAAGTCGCAATCATCTGCGCGGCAGCATGTTTCGGACTGGCCGCCCCGGCCGTCCACGCCGCCGACACCAGCGCCGATGCCAGCATCAACGTTCCCGACGAACCCGATGACGACAGCTTCACCGCCGGCCGCGTTTCGCCGAGCGAGGACACCGAGGCGCGCGCCATTTTCCAGGCTTGGAAGCGTCTCGACACCGGCCTGACCGCGTCGATCGGCGTTGCCGTGCCGTCGCGCCGCCCGATCGAGCAGATGTCGCTCTCCTCGTCCTACGGCATGCGCGTTCACCCGATCACGGGCAAGGTCGCGCGCCACAACGGCATCGACATTCCGGCGCCGCATGGCACCCCCATCTATGCCACCGCCGACGGCATCGTCGGCCGCGCCCAGCGTCTGGGCGGCTATGGTAATTATGTCGAAATCGAACATGGCAACGCGATCCAGACGCGCTACGGCCATATGTCTTCGTACATCGTCACCCCCGGACAGTCGGTCAAGAAGGGCCAGATCGTCGGCTATGTCGGCTCGACCGGGCGTTCGACGGGCAACCACCTCCATTATGAAGTCCGCATCGAAGGCGCGCCGGTCAATCCGATGCCCTTCGTTCGTTCGGATTCGATGGCGATCGCCGCGCTGACGGGCGACAAGCTCGCAATGGGCGGTCCCGAGTAAGAAATTCAGGGTCGGAGAGGAGGGGGCGTCCGCCGGCCTTAGGCCGGGGCGCCCTTTTCATTTGCGATAAAGCGCCTATCTAAGCCCCATGGCCACCCAGCTTTCCGATATCACCCTGTCGCCCGCCGCCGCTGCGCGCGTCCGCTGGATTGCGGAACGCAAGGGCGGGGCCGCCCCGGCGCTGCGCCTCGCCGTCGATGGCGGCGGCTGTTCGGGCTTCACCTATCGTTTCGGCTTGGCCGAGAGCATCGAGGGCGATGATATCGTCACCGAAACCGACGGCGTGAAACTGGTCGTCGATCCGGTCAGCATCGACCTTGTGCGCGGCTGCGTCGTCGATTTCGTCGATTCGCTCGGCGGGTCGTCCTTCAAGGTCGAAAATCCGAACGCCGCCTCGGGCTGCGGTTGCGGGTCCAGCTTCTCGATCTGACGCCTTTCTAAGCTGCCAGCTTGCTGGCATAGGTGCGCCATGAAAATCGCGACCTTCAATATCAACGGGATCAAGGCCCGTCTGCCGCGCCTCGTCGAATGGCTCGAGGAAACGCAGCCCGATATCGCCTGCCTGCAGGAACTGAAGTCGAGCGACGAGACGATGCCGACCAAGGAGATCGAAGCCGCGGGTTACGGCTTCCTCTATCATGGGCAAAAGGGCTTCAACGGCGTCGCGATCCTCGCCAAGGGCACGCAGCCTGTCGAGGTGCAGCGCGGGCTGGCCGGCGAAGCGGAAGACGAGCAGTCGCGCTATCTGGAAGCCGAAGTCCATGGTCTGCGCGTCGCGTCGATCTATCTTCCCAACGGCAATCCCCAGCCGGGACCGAAATTCGATTACAAGCTGCGCTGGATGGCGCGGCTGCGCGAACGCGCCAGAGCATTGCTGGCGGCCGAAATTCCGACGATCCTGACCGGCGACTATAATGTCATTCCGCACGACGACGATGTGTGGGACCCGCGCGCGATGGCGACCGACGCGCTGATGCAGCCCGAATCGCGCGATGCGTGGTTCCGCCTGCTCGGCGACGGCTGGACCGATGCCATCCGGAGCCGGCATCCGGCGGGCGGCGTGTGGACCTTCTGGGACTATCAAGCCGGCGGATGGCAACGCGATCATGGTTTCCGGATTGATCACCTGCTGCTCAGCCCGGCGCTGGCCGACCGGCTGGTCGATGCCGGGGTCGACAAGGATCATCGCGGCCGCGAAAAGGCGAGCGACCATGCGCCGACCTGGGCGGTGCTTTCCTGATATCCACGCGCGCTGGCAAGTGCCGGCGGTTGCATCGACTGTTGCAAAAAAGTCGCAGCGCGTCGTTTTACACGGCGCGCATCGACTTTTCGTTTGTGCGCCGCAACAAATTCGCTGACAGGTTGATCACGCGAGACCGGACTGGCCCGAAAAGAGGCTGGCCGTCGCGCGGCAGGCAGGGACGATCCGTTTAACCAGTCAGGGATCTGTCCATGAAAAATCTCTCCCGTGCATGCTTCGGCGTGCTTCTCGCCGCTTCGGCCCTCTCGACCCCCGCTTTCGCGCAGGACGCCGAAGAAGATAGCGACGGCATCACCATCACCGGCAGCGCCACCGTCGTCAGCGACTATCGTTTCCGC
This sequence comes from Sphingopyxis macrogoltabida, assembly GCF_001307295.1. Classification (NCBI taxonomy): domain Bacteria; kingdom Pseudomonadati; phylum Pseudomonadota; class Alphaproteobacteria; order Sphingomonadales; family Sphingopyxidaceae; genus Sphingopyxis; species Sphingopyxis macrogoltabida. The sequence continues at coordinate 327,782 of NZ_CP012700.1, forward strand.
GGCTTCAGCCAGTCGAACGAAGAAGCCGCGATCCAGGGTGGCTTTACCATTGGCCACGACAGCGGCCTGTATGTCGGTACCTGGGGATCGAGCATCGGCTTCAACAACGGCACCGAAATCGACGTCTTTGCGGGCTTCGCCAAGGAGGTCACGCCCGGCCTGACCGCCGACATCGGCGCGACCGTCTATCTTTACCCCGGCGCCAACAACACGACGGTGATCGAACCCTATGCCTCGCTGACCGGCGCGATCGGCCCGGCGACGGTCAAGGGCGGCATCGCCTGGGCTCCCGGTGGCCAGAATTCGCTCGGCGACGCGAGCGGCGTCTACATCTACAGCGACGTCGGCGTGCAAATCCCCGACACCCCGTTCAAGCTGAAGGGCCATGTCGGCTATGCCAAGAGCGACAGCTTCCTCGGCGGGCTCGACGGCGAAGTGTTCGACTATTCGGTCGGCGTCGATGTCACGTGGAAGGTGCTCACCCTCGGGGTCGCCTATGTGAATACCGACGCCCCGAAGTTCGGCGGTTACAAGGAAGCGGTCGGCGCCGACGGCGCGGTCGTCTTCTCGCTCGGCGCAGCGTTCTGACGCCGGGCCGGAGGCGGCCTCTGGGGGGAGGTCGCCTCCACCAATTCCAGGGTCAGGATCTTAGGGTTTTCCGGACGCGAGCGCATCGCGGGCGCCGCGCCAACCCATATATTGTTCGGCGAGCATCCAGTCCTGCCGCGCGAGCTGCGGGTCGGAGAGGCTGATCGCTCCGGCTTGATCGAGCAGGCGCCCCGCCTTGGCCGCCGCATCGCCCGCGAGAAGCGGGTAGCTCTTTGCGAGTGCGTGGACCTCCCACCCCGCCGGAACATGGCGATAGGTATCGACATAGGTCTCGCCGTCGGCACGCGTCACCATGATGTCGGTCGAGAAATTGGTCTGGATCGGCGACAGCCTGTCGATGCCCGCGACGAAGTCGGCGGCGAGGCCCTTCGCTTCGGCATCGCCGACCTCCGGGATCAGCGCGAGCGTCGCCATGGCGGAGATCGAAGGCGTTTCGGTGCGCAGGCTGTTGTCGGGATAGTCGGCCCAGTTGACCCCCGCTTTCGGCCGCCGCCGCATCAGCCATTCGACCGCCCGGCTCCGCGCCGTACGCACCTTTTCCTGCAACGCCGGTTCGCCTTTCAGTGCGGCATCGATCTCGCGCAGCGCGATGACCGCGAAGGCGGTGACATAGGTCGCGGCATTGTCGGGCCGGTCGGCGGCGTCCATCGCGCTCGACCACCAGCCTTCGCGATTTTGCGCCGCGAGCAGCGCCTCGACGACGGGCACGGGTGGCGTCCGGTCCGCGGCACCATAGGCCTTGAGCGTCCACAGCGACACGACGGTAAAGGGCGCGCCTTCGACCATGACGCAATGGCAGCCGCCGCCCATGAACTTGGCGACCATCGCGTCGAAGCGCGACAATTTGTCGGCGGCCGTGGCCTTGTCGACCGCGATCAACTGCGCGAGTCCCCAGAAAATCTTGCCGTTGGTCGCCTTTTCGGTGTCGCCCAGCGCGCTGACGACGGCGTTGGCGATCACCGGTTCGGTTGCCGTCACCGTCTTGTCGAAGCCCGCCTCGACCGCCGCCTGGTCGAATGCGACCGCCTGCGCGCTATAATACCAGCCCCCGCCGGCCAGCGCTGCAACCGCCAGCGCGGCGGCGGCACCGAGTGCGAGGGACGGGAAGCGCCGCCGGGATACGGGCGCGCGTCCTGCCGCATCGGCCGGGGTCGCGAGCGGAGCGCCGCCGCCGAGGCGCCGGTCGATTGCCGCGAGTACGCGTTGCCAAGCCGGATGGGCCGCATTGCCGTCGAATTTCGACAGATCGACGACGTTGACGTTGTAAAATTCGGCGGGCAGCGCCTCCGGGTCCATCTTCTCCAGCCCGATCGCGACGAGCGAACCGCGATCGAGGCCGATGCGGCTTTCGATGCGGACCCAGCGGCGCTGGATCGCGGCGGGCGTCCAGCACCCTAGCACGACCTTGGCGCCCTTGACCGCGCGGTCGATGACGTCGGGAAATTCTGCCCCGGCGTCGATTCCCTCGGCGTCGAAAAAGACATGGTGGCCGCGCGCGGTCAGCAGGTCGCGAATCTGCGACGCCTTGACGGCGTCGGCGCGGCTGTAGCTGATGAAAATATCATAGGGGCGTTCGGTCGCATCGCCCGCTGCATTTTCCGTCATCGTCACTGCAATCCCGCAAATTTTCGCTTGTGCCGCGAAATCTGCCTTCAGCGATAGCAGCCCCGCCGATGTTGGCAAGCATCGGCAATCACAGGCGCAATCCACCGCAAGCCGCTTGACCATGTCGATGAAGCGTGCAAATCCATCGACGAATTGAACCGATAGGAGAACTCATTCCCATGGCTCAAGCCCCCCGAAATGCCTCCGTTCCCGCCGCCGCGCCGCCCAATCCTCCGGCGCGCGGCGAACGCAGTCCCGGCGTCAAGCTGGTCATTGCGGTGTTCATCGCGGTTGCGCTGATGGTTCCCTTGCTGATGGTCTATGGCCTGCTCTGGGACCGCCAGCAGCAGGCCGAAACCGCGCAAGCCTCGATCGGGCAGGGGTGGGGCGGGCAGCAGACGATCGCCGGGCCGGTGATCGTCATTCCCTATCGCGCCACCGAAACGCAGACGGTCACCGAAAACGGCCGTGATGTGACGCGTTCGGTCAACATGATCCGCAACCTCTATCTCTCGCCGCAGAGCAACACGGCCGAGGTGACGATCAAGCCCGAGAAGCGGAAAAAGGCGATTTACGAAACCGTCGTCTATGAAAGCCAGATCGCGGGCAGCGCCGAATTCGTCCTGCCCGCCGATATTGCGCGCTATGGCGTGACGCGCGACGCACTGATGCTCGACCGCGCCGAGGTGCGGCTGGGGGTCAGCGACGCGCGCGGGCTTGTCGATGGCAACAGCCTGAGCATCGACGGCACGCCGCTGGCGCTCCAGCCGGGCAAGGGGCTGCTATCGACCGGAAATTCGGGGACCTTTGCTTTCGTCGACTGGAGCGCCGCGGCGCCGATGAAGGTCGATTACCGGGTCGGCGTCCGCGGGCTCGGCGATTTCAAGCTGATCCCGCGCGGGGTCGACACGCGCTGGACGGTCAAGTCGAGCTGGCCCAACCCGAGCTTCGGCGGCGATTTCCTGCCCGCGAAGCGCAATGTGACGGGCAGCGGCTTCACCGCGACCTATGCGATCCCCAACCTCGCGCTGGGGCAGGCGCAGGTGCTGACCGGCGACCTGTCGCCGCCGGTGACGACCAATTATGGCGGACGCGGTTATATGGAGCCGGTGCCGGTCGAGGTCGCCGTCGCTGCCGACACCGCCGCCGAGGCGTCGGGCGGCACCGCAAAGGCGGTCGCGATCAGCTTGATCGAGCCCGTCGACCTCTACAGCCAGGTCGACCGCAGCATCAAATATGGCTTCCTGTTCATCGGCTTCACCTTCGTCGCCTTCCTGATGTTCGACATCATCGCGGGAGCGCGGGTCGCGGCGGCCGAATATCTGCTCACCGGCGTCGCGCTGGTGCTGTTCTTCGTACTGTTGCTCGCCTTTGCCGAAGTGATCGGCTTCACGCCCGCCTATTTGCTGGCGTCGGCGGCGATCATCGGGCTGCTCGCGGCGTATAGCGCGGCGGTACTCAAGAGCTGGAAGCGCGCCCGCTTCCTCGCCGCGATGCTGATCGGACTCTATGCCTTGCTCTATGTCCTGCTCAACCTCGAGGCCTATTCGCTGCTGATCGGTTCGGTGCTGATGTTCTTTGCGCTCGCGGGCGTGATGTACATGACGCGCAACATCGACTGGGGCGGATTGGGGAAGAAGGAGGAGCCGGTGGCGGCCTAGCATTTCGCGATCCTCCCCATCGACTTGTGATGGGGAGGTGGCAGCCTCAACGAGGCTGACGGAGGGGTTATGACCTCGTAGCTTAGCGTACGGCTTCGGCCCCTCCACCGCCGCTTCGCGGCGGTCCCCCTCCCCCTCGCAAGTCGATGGGGAGGATATTTTCTACCGCCAGCGCAGATTGTGGGGGCCGAGATCCGCGAGGGTCTTGGCCCCCATCAGCTTCATCCCGCGTTCGATCTCGGCGCGGAGCAGCCCGACCGCGCGGCTGACGCCGTCTTCGCCCGCCGCGGCGAGCGCGTAGAGATAGAGCCGGCCGCCCGAGCAGGCTTTCGCGCCGACCGACAGCGCCTTCAGGACATGGGTGCCGCGCGTGATGCCGCCGTCGCAGATCACCTCGATCCGGTCGCCGACCGCGTCGACGATTTCGGCGAGCGCGTCGAAGGGCGAAATACTGCCGTCGAGCTGGCGCCCGCCGTGGTTCGACACCATGATCGCCGTGGCGCCGATATCGACCGCGCGCTTCGCGTCTTCGACAGCAGCGATGCCCTTGAGGCAGAAGGGGCCGTCCCATTCCTTGCGGATCGCCTCCGCGCGCCGCCAGTCGAGGCTCTGGTCGAGCATCGAGGTAAAATATTCGGCGACCGACTTGGGGACGCTTGATCCTTCGGAGACATGCGTCGCGAGATTGGGCAGGCTGAATTTCTCGCGGAGGACATAGTTCAGCCCCCAGCCGGGCTTGATCGCGTAGCTCAGCATGTTGCGCGCGGTAAAGCGCGGCGGCGACGTGAATCCCGACCGCAGGCAGCGCTCGCGGTTGCCGCCGACGATCGTGTCGACGGTCAGCGCGACGGCGTCGAACTTCGCAGCGCGCGCGGCGTCGAGCATCGCCTTGTTGAGGCCTTCGTCGTGGTGGACGTAGAGCTGGAACAGCTTGGGCCCGTCGGTGAGCGCCCCCGCATCGGCGAGGCCGATCGTCGCGAGGCTGGAGATGCCCGCGACGGTCCCGGCGTTCGCGGCGGCGCGGAGGACGGCGCGTTCGCCCTGCCAGTGAAAGAGACGCTGGAGCGCGGTCGGCGACAGGAACAGCGGCATCGCCATCTCGCGCCCGAACAGCGTCGTGCGCATGTCGATGCTTTCGACCCCGGCGAGGACGCGCGGGATCAGGTCGCAGCGGTCGAACGCATCGCGGTTACGGCGGCGGGTCACCTCGTCGTCGGCCGCCCCGTCGATATAGTCGAACACCGGCCAGGGCAGGCGGCGTTTCGCCAGCGCGCGAAAGTCTTCGATATTGTGGCAGTCGGTCAGGCGCATGCTTCCCCCCGGAGCGAAATCAGGATGGCGGCGGGGGCGGCGTGACGATGCCGCCCGTCAACCGGGCGAGCGCCCAGCGCGGCTCGACCGGGCGTCCGGCGTCGGCGACATGCGCCGCGACGCGCGCGCCGATCGCGGGGGCCAGCGCGAAGGCGCGTCCCGCGCCGCCGCCGACGACCCACGCGCGCGGATGGTCGGGCAGACGGTCGAGCAGCAGGTCGCCGGTGGCGGTGCGGCAATCGTGCACCGCGGCGCTGGCGACGACCGGTGCGGTGCCGATGCGCGGCAGTCGGCTGGCAAGCCACTGGCGGACATCGGCGAGCGCGCGTTCGTCGGCGCGCCGGTCGAAGCTGTCGGGATCGACGCTGGCATCGCCCGTGCTGCGCCAGCAGCGCACGCCCTCGCCCTCGATGTCGGGAAGCGCGGTAAAGCCATAGGCGCGGTCGATAAAGGCGGGCATGGCGGGCGGGCGATATTGCAGGTCGCCCTGTCCGGGGCCGAATTGGAAGACCTGGCTGCGCACCGCCGAAAGCCGCTGCGGCGTCAGCAACTGCGGGAAGAGTTCGGTCAGCCACGCGCCGCAGGCATAGACGATGCTGCCTGCCGTGCCGCCGTCGGGGAGGGCATAGACATCGCGGCGCTTGTCGCGGAGCGGGGCGGGCATCACCACCGCCTCGGGCTCTACCTGTGCGTCGAGCAAGGTTTCGAGGACGCCGCGGCGCCCGGCCAGCATGGCGGCCTTGTCGGCGATATAGGCCGCTTCGCCCGCGTGCCAGGCGATCTGGGTGAAGCGGTTCCTGAGCTTGTCGCCGCTTTCGCGCTCGCTGCCGCGCGGTGCAGCGGCCGGGTCGGTTGCGGCGAGCGTCGTCAGCGCCTGGCACGGCGTCAGGATCGGCAAGCTGGCGGTGTCGGAAAGCCTGTCCCACGCCGCATAGCTGTCGGAGACGAGGCTGGCGTAAAGCGCGTCGCCGCCCTGCGCCGGGTCGAGCAGCATCGACGGCAGGTTCGACGCGGCGCGGCCGTTGCCCGCGCCATAGGCGTCGAACAGCCGGACGCTTTTGCCCTGCCGGACAATGTGCCACACGGTCCACGCACCGAGCGCGCCGGCGCCGACGACCGCGACGTCGACATGACTCTCCGGTGCCTTGGCGCCCTTGCGCTTGCGTGATTTGCGCGGCTCGGGTGGATCCTTCGGCTTCGGTTCCTTCTTCTCCCTTGCCGCGGCGCCGACCGCGAGTGCGGCAGGGACGGCGGCGAGCGATGCGAGCAGCTTGCGGCGATCGAGGCTCATGCGGCGGTCGCCCAGGCGATCAGCGCCCTGCCGCTGCCGGCGAGTGCGGCGAGGTTCGCGGCATCGTCGAACAGCCAGCATTCGCCGGGCCGCCACGGCTCGCCGTCGATCTCTCCCGAACCGTCGACGGGGATGAACCAGACGGGGCCAGAGGCGCCGAGATCGGGAAGCGCGGCGAAATCGTCGAGGTGCGCATCGACAAGGCCGAATTTCGGGCCGTCGACGAGGCGGTCGACGCCGACCGCGATCGGCGTCCGAAGGTTCGGCGTCAGATAGGGGCCGGGGTCGGCGCAGGCCATCGCCTCCTCGAGATGCAGGTCGCGCGGGCGGCCATAGTCGTAGAGGCGATAGGTAATGTCGGCATATTGCTGGACCTCGACCAAGGTCAGGCCACCGCCGATCGCGTGGATCGTGCCGGGCGTGACGTGGAAATGATCGCCCGGCGCGACCGGTTTCCAGTCGATCAGTTCCTCGATGCTGCCGTCGAGCGCGGCGTCGCGCAGTTCTTCGGGCGCGATGCGCTGTTCGAGGCCGAGGCCGATCGCCGCGTCGTCGTCGGCGTCGAGGATCACCCACGCCTCTTCCTTGCCCTGCCGCGCGCCGACCGCTTGTGCCCCGGCGTCGTCGGGGTGGACCTGCACCGACAGCGCTTCGGAGGTGAAGAGATATTTGATCAGCAGCGCCGGTTCGGGGCGTCCGTCGGGGAGTTCGAACCAGATTTCGCCGATACGCTCGCCGCCGGCATCGAACAGCGGGCCGATGTCGGTGCGGCCCCACGGCTTGGCGACGCGGCGGGGGGTGAGGCGGGTTACAGGCATCGGGTCACTCCTTCCGCTTGTAATACCGATATCCCCCGATCCAGGTTTCGAGCGGCGCCATGCGGCGGATCTCGTCGGGGCTCGCCATCAGCGGATCGCCGTCGACGATCAGGAAGTCGGCGCGCATCCCTGGCATCAGCGTGCCGAGCCGGTCTTCGGCGAAGGCGGCGAAGGCGGCGGTGCGGGTGAAGCCGTCGAGCGCGGTTTCGCGTGTCACCGCTTCTTCGGGATGCCAGCCGCCGAACGGCTGGCCCGCGGCATCGGTGCGCGAAATGGCGGCGGCGATGCCGGGGAAGGGGTTCGAACTTTCGACAGGCACGTCGGAGCCGAAGGCGAGGCGGACGCCGGCGTTTTCGAGGCTGCGCCACGCATAGGCGCCCTTGAGCCGGTCGGGGCCCAGCCGCGCCTCGGCCATCAGGCGGTCCGACGGCTGGTGGATCGGCTGCATCGAGGCGATGACCTTCAATTGCGCGAAACGTGCAATGTCGGCGAGGTCGATGACCTGCGCATGTTCGATCCGCCAGCGCCGCTCGCCGGGCAGGTCGGCGGTCAGGTCGCCGATTGCGGCGAGCGCTTCGGCGTTGGCGGCATCTCCGATCGCGTGGATCGCGACCTGGAAATTGTCCATCGATGCGCGCACCATCTTGTTGCGGAGCTGCGCGGGGGTCAGCAGCGGCAGGCCCTTCTGCCCCGGCGCGTCGCTATAGGGCTGTTTCAGCCACGCGCCGCGCGAACCGAGCGCGCCGTCGAGATAGAGCTTGACCCCCACCATGCGCAGCCGGTCGTCGTACAGCCAGGGCGTCGGTTCCTGTCCGGCGATGATCGCCATATTGTCGATGTCGGCGCCGTAGCTGAGGATGCGGATCGCGAGCTGCTTCTTGTCGCCGGCGCGGCGAAACGCCTGCCAGTCGGCGATCGTCGTGCCCATGTCGGCGATGCTGGTGATGCCCTGTTCGAGCAGCTTTTGCTGCGCCAGATAGAGGGCGCGGTCGAGGTCGCGCGCCAGCGGCTTGGGCTTGGCATTGTTGACCAGCGCCATCGCCGCATCGACGAACACGCCGCTCGGCTTGCCGTCCGCCATCTCGATGCGGCCGCCATCGGGCGATTTGCTGGTCGCGCTGACCTTCGCCGCTGCCATCGCCGCGCTGTTCGCCCAGCCGGCATGGCCGTCGATGCGTTCGAGCCAGACGGGACGGTCGGGAACCGCGGCGTCGAGGTCGGCGGCGGTCGGGAAACGGCCGAGACCCCATTTTTCCTGATTCCAGCCCGACCCGATGATCCACGGCATTTCGGGGTTCGCCGCGGCATATTTGCGGATCGCCGCCTGCGCCTCGGCGAGCGATTTCGTCTCCGACAGGTCGAGCAGCATCAGCGAGAAGCCAAAGCCCATGACGTGGCCGTGGGCGTCGATCATGCCCGGAATCAGCGTGCGGCCTTTGCCGTCCTCCTTGAAATCGGGACGTTCGGGGCGCTTGTCCTTGCGGTCGAGGAGCTGTTTGACCTTGCCGTCGGACGCGATGACCAGTCCGGTGAAGCGGACGAGCTTGCCGTCCTTGTCGAGCGTGATGCCGTTGACATTGTCGACGAGCGTATCGGCCTGTGCCGGTACGGCGACCAGCGGCAGCAGCGCGGCAAGGGCGAGGCGTTTCACTTCGGCAGCCTCGTCACCAGCGAACTCGTGTCGCGGCGGCCATGACCGGCCTTTTGAACGTCGGCATAAAATTGGTCGACGAGGCTCGCGACCGGCAAGGTCGCGCCGTTGAGGCGCGCTTCTTCGAGCGCGAGGCCGAGGTCCTTGCGCATCCAGTCGACCGCGAAGCCGAAATCGAATTCGTCCTTCGCCATCGTGCCCCAGCGGTTGAGCATCTGCCAGCTTGCCGCGGCGCCGCCCGACACCGCTTCGAACACCTTGTCGGTGTCGAGGTCCGACGCCTGCGCAAAGCGGAGCGCCTCGGACAGCCCCTGCAACACGCCGGCGATCGCGATCTGGTTGACCATCTTTGTCGTCTGTCCGGCGCCGGGCCCACCGATATGGACCATGCGCGCAGCATAGGCGCGCATCACCGGTTCGGCTGCGGCGAAGGCTTCGGGCGTGCCGCCGCACATGATCGACAAGGTGCCGTTCTGGGCGCCGGCTTCGCCGCCCGAGACGGGGGCGTCGAGGGCGAGCAGCCCGAGCGATTCGGCCTCGACCGAGAGCTGGCGGGCGATGCGGGCCGAAACGGTGGTGTGGTCGACGAACAGCGCGCCCTTGCGCATCGCCGCAAAGGCGCCGTCGCGGCCCAGCGTGACCTGCGCGAGGTCGTCGTCATTGCCGACGCACGAGAGTATGACGTCGGCGTCTTTCGCGGCTTCGGCCGGCGTCGATGCCGCCGCGCCGCCATGCTGTGCCACCCAGGCGTCCGCCTTGGCACGGGTGCGGTTGTAGACAGTGAGGTCATGCCCCGCCTTGACGAGATGGCCCGCCATCGGTCCGCCCATGACGCCGGTGCCGATGAAGCTGATACGCAATTTTTGTTCGCTCATATACCGGTCCATAACCATGGTTCGCGCCGGGCGCCAGACATGCGCCGAAGCAATCATCGTGCGGCGCTCGATTAATTCTCGCCCTTCCCCTTAGCTCCGCTTGTCGTTAGGGCCAGCGCACCATGACAGATCAACTCACCCTGACCCCCGCTGCCGATTTACCGGCCATCACGTTGGAAGATGTGCGTGCGGCGGCGGGGCGAATTAACGGGGCGGTCGTCCGGACGCCGACGCTGCATTCGCAGACCCTGTCCGAACTGGTCGGCGCCGAGGTGTGGCTGAAATTCGAGAATCTGCAATTTACCGCGGCGTATAAGGAGCGCGGCGCGCTCAACGCGCTGTTGCTGCTCGACGATGCGGCGAAGGCGCGCGGCGTGATCGCGGCGTCGGCGGGCAACCATGCGCAGGGTCTTGCCTATCATGGCAAACGGCTCGGCGTGCCGGTCACCATCGTGATGCCGAGCACGACGCCGCAGGTGAAGGTGTCGCAGACCGCGGGCCATGGCGCGACGATCGTGCTGTTCGGCGAGAAGTTCGATGACGCCTATGCCCATGCCCGCGAACTGGAAGTCGAGCGCGGGCTGACCTTTGTCCATCCGTTCGACCATCCCAATGTCGCGGCGGGGCAGGGGACGGTGGCGCTCGAAATGCTCGAGGATGTCCCCGAACTCGATACGCTGATCGTGCCGATCGGCGGCGGCGGGCTGCTTGCGGGAATGGGCACCGCGGCGCGCGGGATCAAGAACGATGTGCGCCTCGTCGGCGTGCAGGCCGAGCTGTATCCGTCGATGTACGCCGAACTCAACGGCGTCGATATGGCGTGCGAAGGCGACACGCTGGCCGAGGGTATCGCGGTGAAGGAACCGGGGTCCTATACGCGCAAGCTGGTCGCCGAACTCAACGACGATATCGTGCTGGTCGCCGAACGCCATCTCGAGCGCGCGGTCAGCCTGCTGCTGCAGATCGAGAAAACGGTGGTCGAGGGTGCGGGGGCCGCGGGCCTTGCGGCGATGCTCGCGCATCCCGAGGAATTTGCGGGGCGCAAGGTCGGGCTGGTACTGACCGGCGGCAATATCGACACGCGGCTCCTCGCCAATGTGCTGCTTCGCGACCTCGCGCGCTCGGGCCGCATCGCGCGGCTGCGCATCCGGTTGCAAGATCGCCCCGGCGCCTTGTTCAAGGTGATGAAGCTGTTCGACGAGAAACAGGTCAACATCATCGAAATCTATCACCAGCGCATTTTCACCACGCTACCCGCCAAGGGCCTGATCACCGACATCGAATGTGAAGCGCGCGACCGCGAGCATCTCGACAGCCTCGTCGCCTCGCTCCGCGAGGCGGGCTATATGGTGACGACCGTCGAACTCGCATGAGGGCGTTTACGCGCGAGTTCATCGCGACGCCCGAGAGCATCGACGAGCTTGGCCATGTCAACAATGCCGTCTGGGTGCAGTGGATCCAGCAGGTCGCGACGGGTCATTGGGACGCGGCGGCGCCGGAAAGCCACAAGCTCGCCTATATCTGGGTCGTGGTGCGGCACGAGATCGACTATCTACGCGCGCTCGGCCCCGGCGAGACGGTGACCGCACGAACATGGGTGGCCGACAAGCCGCAGGGGGCCAAGTTCGACCGCTTCATGGAATTCACCGGGGCCGACGGCAAGGTCCATGTCCGGGCGCGAACGGTGTGGGCTTTGCTCGACAAGGCGAGCGGCCGTCCGCTCCGGGTAACCGACGAGATTGTGGCGCCTTTCCTCGACGACTAGCGGACAGTTGCGCGGTGCACGCCGCGATCAGCGCGCCGCGATCGTCACGCGGTGCAGTTCGACCCAGCCTTTGGCGCAGGTCGACGCATAGCGGACATCGAGGCCGTTTGCCGTCCCGCGACAGCTGTGGCGCCCCTGTGCGAAATGCACCCACAGCCAGTTGCCGCGCGCGCCGCAGACGAACACCGGCGTGCCGCGGCCGAGCTTGCCGACCTTCCCCGAGGCGATCGTCGGGGTGCGGTGAACGTTCGTCTTGCGGCTGCTCGTATCGCCGGCGATCACCGCATAGGAACAGACACCCGCCGGCGTGGCCGCGCCGCTTTGTGCCGCGAACAAGAGGGCGAGGGGAGCGAGGATCATGGGCGTGCTTTCCTGTCTCGTCGCAGGTCCGATACTGCAACGCCGGTCATCCTATGCGGGTGCGCGGCGTTGCACCAGCGCGAAGCGATCCGGGATCGCGCTTTGGGCTGGACAATGTCGGCGGCGCATCGCTACCGGGCGCGTCATGGGTATCGTTGCGACAATCATGAACACCGCCACCGGCCAGCCGATCCAGAAGATGAGCTTTGGCCGCATGCCGAAACCATGGGCGAGCTTCACGCTCGAGACGGGCGAGTTGGTGACCGCCGAACGGATCGACGTCGGCAAGCCGGCGCCCGGAAAATTCGTGGCGCCGGTCAGCGTGTGGGTGACGGTGAAACCGCGCGGCTGACGCCGGCCCTAGGCATAGCCCACCCAGCCGCGCCAGGTGAAGGCGGCGTAGAATTGCTCGACGCCCGTGAAGCCCGCGGCGCGAAGCACCGCTTCGTCGGCTTCGGGGCTCAACATCGCGACGTGGGTCGCGACGGCTTCGCGCCCCTTGGCGACCTGATCGGGGTCGCCGCCCGAGGCGATGGCATAAGAAGCGTAGCGGTCGAGCCAGCGGTCGCGTTCGCCCGCGCCTTGCGGAAAGCTGCCGTGCGCGGCGACGAAGGGCGCGCCGGGCTTTAGCCGGGCGCGGATCTCTGCCGCGGTACGGATACGCTCCTCACGTTCGAGGAAATGCAACGTCAGGAGGCAGGTGGCGCCGTCGAACGGGCCCGCAGGCGCGTCGTCGATATAGCCTTCAATGAACTCGGCGCGTGCCGCGTGCGGCCCCATGACCCTGGCCGCGAGGTCGAGCATCGGCCCCGCCGGATCGACGCCGGTGAAGCGCCAGCCCGGATGTGCCTCGGCCATCGCCTTCATCTCGCTGCCGCCGCCGGCGCCGAGGACGAGGATATGGGCGTCCTCTGGCACGCGTTCGGCGAGCAAAAGTCCGGTCATGCGGTGCAGGCCGTCGAGCCCGGGGACGAAGCGCCGCGGCCCTTCGGTATAATTTGCGACTGCGGCCGGGTCCTTGAAGCTGTCGAGGAAATGCTGGGCGCCCTTAGTCATGAATATGCTCCTGTTCTGTCATGTGCCGCGCGGCCATCCGCTCGTGAAAATCGGCGGAGAGTTCGGCGAGCGTGACCCCGGCGAAGCGGTCGAGCAGCAGGGCCTCGGCATCGCGGAAGCTGGTGTCGAGCGCGGCATTGACCGCCTGTTCGACAAGGCAGCCCGGCGCGTCGGTGCGGTTACCCATCGCCATCAGCTGCGGGCGGCCGATCGCCTCATAAACGTCGCGCATCGTGATCGAGGCAAGATCGCGCGCGATCGTCCAGCCGCCGCCATGGCCCTTTTCGCTGTGGACGAAGCCGGCATCGCGCAGTCCGGCAAGGATGCGGCGGATGACGACGGGGTGCGTCTGCATCGCCTTGGCGAGCTGGTCGGAGGTCAGCGGCTCCGCCTGTTCGGCCATATGGAGGAGGACGTGGAGCACGCCCGACAATCGGCTGCCGCGTTTCATGTAACTTTATATATTACGTGACTGGCCCGGGTTCAAGGGGCGCGGTGGAGAAAACGGAAGACCCCGCCGGGTTTCGTCGTGCTTCCCGATTCGGCGACGTCGTAGCGCGCGATTTCCTGAAGGCGCGTCAGGGGCCGCGAGCGGCGCCACGGGTCGCCGATCAGCGCGTCGATGCGGCAGCGATCGAGGAAAGCGACGACCGTACTGGCGAGTTCCTCCGAATAGAAGAGATCGCCGGCGAGGATGAGGTCGGCATCGGGCGTATCGAGGCCGGCGACGTCCCCGGCGCGGATATCGAGCTGGACCCCGTTGAGCGCTGCGTTGAGTTCGAGCGCCGTGACGGCATAGGGATCGGTATCGATCGCCGTCACCTGCCGCGCCCCGGCTTTGGCCGCCGCGATCGCGACCAGCCCCGACCCGGCCCCCAGATCGAGGACGCGGCGCCCGGCAACGCTTTCGGGGTGGTCGAGGATATGGCGGGCGAGGGCGAGGCCGCCGGCCCAGTAATGCGCCCAATAGGGCGCGGCGAAACCTGCGGTATCGTGGGTTGCGAGGCGGCCGAGGCCGCTGGCGGGCCCGGCCTTGTGCAGGCGGATTTCGGGGATGGCCGGGACCGGCGATACCGGCAGATTGTCGCGGATGAAAGCTCTTCTATCGGCGGGCGTCATATGCGGAGGGTAGCGTGTCCCGATGCCGCGCGGCCAGTATTTCCCGGATAGCGTTGATCGCCGCGTATAAAGCTGATAGGCGCTGCGGCGATGACCAACGACCGATCCCTTCGATTCAAGGCGTATTGGCGCTCCTTTACATAGGAGCGGCATGGCATCACCCTATGACCATCGCCGCCGTGTCCGGAAGGCGAATGGTTGTCATCACATCATCACCCCCTCGGTCGCGGCGTGCGCTTTTTGAAGAAGACGCGACATGACCGATACCTTGCTTGCCCTGTCGACCGACCATTGCCGCATCACCCCGCTCACCGCCGATGATGCGCGCGCGCTTGCCGCGATCACCGACGAAACGGTGACCTCGCGAATCCATTTCCTGCCCGCGCCGTTCACCGAGGCCGACGCCCGCGCACTGATTGCCGGATCGGGCGGCGGCGACGTGTTCCACGCCGTGCGCGACGAAAGCGGCCTCGACCTCAACGGCGTGATCGGTGTCCACCGGCGTCTGGGACAGGAATATGAGATCGGCTACTGGTTCGCCGCGCGGGTGCGGAGCAAGGGCGTTGCGACCGAGGCGGTGCGTGCGGTCGTCGAGGCGCTCGCCTCGTCGCGGCCGGGCTGTTCGATCGTCGCTGAATGCCATCCCGACAACGAACGCTCGCGTGCCCTGCTGCGCCGGGTCGGTTTCGTCTCGACCGGGCGGGCGGGACGGCGGCCGGGACGGATGCTGCTGTCGTGGCGCGCTGCGCCCGCCTATCGCATCGATGTGTGCTGAGCCGAGGCGTCCGGGGCCTCGACCTCTTCGGTCAGTGCCTTGACGATCGCCGCCACCGAGTTCGGCGCATAGGCAAAGCCCATATGGCCGCAATCGACCTCGACCTGCCGGTCGCTTTCGTGCGGCAGGCCGCGTGCGCTGCCAGCGGCGATGACGCCGTCGTGCTTCGACCACAGCGCGAAGGTCGGCATGCTGGGGCGCGGCGCGGGGTGGAAGTCGATGGGGGGATTGTCGACGGGGTGGCGCGCGACGAGGTGGTAGAGCCGCCAGGCGCGGTTGGCGCGGCGCGAACCCGAAAAGGGCGAGCCGAGCGTGACGACGCGCGCGACCTTGTCGGGGTGGTGCTTGGCATATTCGCGGGCGTAAATCCCGCCGAGCGACCATCCCACCAGCGCGGGCGTGTGGCCGGTGCGGTCGATGATCCACTGGACGCGGGTATCGATGCGGTCGACGATGTCGGCGGTCGCGCCGCGGTTGAAACCGAGGCCCCACGCATAGCAGCGAAAGCCGGCGCGGCGGAGGTCAGCCCGCAGCGCCTTCGTCGCCCAGTCGCCCGACAGGAAACCCGGCAGCACCATCACCGGCGGGTGATCGCTGTGGGGATTGGGTTCGGGCGGCATCGGGCGGATGCGTCCCGATATCGCGCGCAGCAGGGCGCCCGCCTCGCGCCACAGCAGCGACAGCGGCGGCGGCGCATCGGGGTCGGGGATGCGCGCGGGCCATTCGGCCCGGCGGGTGAGAAAACCGCGGATCATGGGCCTGATATTAGCGCTTCGGCACCAGTTTCAACAGCTTGCCCTTCTCACCATCGGTGAGCAGCCACACCGTACCGTCCTCGCGCGTTTCGACCTCGCGGATGCGGGTACCGAAATCCCAGCGGTCCGACTTGTGGAGCGCGTCGCCGTCGATCGCCATGCGAATCAGCCCCTCGCCCGACAGCGCACCCATCAGCAGGCTGTTCTTCCAGCCCGGATAAGCATCGCCGCCATACCAGACGAGTCCGCCGGGCGAGACCGACGGGTTCCACCACAGTTTCGGCGCGGCGAATTCGGGCCGGGTCGGATGGTCGGGAATATCCTTGCCGTCATAATGATCGCCGTTCGACACGACGGGATAGCCGTAATTGGCCTTGGCCTCGACGAGGTTGACCTCGTCGCCGCCCTTCGGCCCCATTTCCTGATTCCAGAGCCGGCCCGTACCATCGAAGGCGAGCCCGAGGATGTTGCGATGGCCGAGCGACCAGATTTGTGCGGTGACGCCCGCTTGATCGGCAAAGGGATTGTCGGCGGGCACGCTGCCGTCGGGGTTCAGGCGAACAATCTTGCCGAGATTGGCCTTCATATCCTGCGCCGGGTCGAATTTCTGGCGTTCGCCCGAGCCGATGAACAGATATCGGCCGTCGGGCGAGAAGGCGAGGCGATGCGAGAAATGGCCGCGGCCGGTGACCTTGGGGTCCTGTTTCCAGATGATCTGGAGGCCCGAAAGCTTCGGGGCGCTGCCTTGCTCTAGCTTCGCCTTGCCGACGACGGCGCCGAAGGTGCCGCCAGCGCCGGCCTCGACCCAGCTCAGATAGACGGTGCCCGACTGTGCAAAGTCGGGCGCGAGAATGACGTCGCCGAAGCCGCCCTGGCCGCCGTAGGCGACCTTGGGGACGCCCGCGACATCGAGCGTCGATCCGCCTTCCTGCCATAGTTTCAGCTTGCCGGACCGCTCAGTGACCAGCGCCAGCTTCGCGCCGGGAATGAAGGTCATCGCCCAAGGTTCGTTAAAATCGGCGATCTCCTGCACCGTGAAGGGTGCGTCGGCGACCGGCGTCGCGGGCTGGTCGCCCGAGGCGTCGAGCTTGGCGATATCGGCCAGGGCAGCCTCGCTCGGCGCGGTACCCGCCGAGCAGGCGGCGATAACCAGCGCGGCGAGGGCAAGTGTCGGGACATGTTTCATAGGGGGCTCGCTTTGGTTTGGGGGCAGCGGCAATTTGCCGTTCCGCGCGGGCAAAGTCGAGGGGCTTGGCTGGACTTACCGCCCGGCCCAATATTCGAATGCCAGTTGCTGCTGTTCGCGAATGAAGCGGGCCGCCGCCGCCCCCTCCCATGGGCCATCATATCCGAGCAGCAGCGCGGTGCCGCCGACCCACCAGCCCTGCCCGGGCAGGCGGTCGCTTTCGCGTACCACCAACACCGCAAGATCGGGTTCGCCATCGAGCGCGCAGAGCCGGTCGACTTCGCCCAGCGTCCGGCACACGGCGCGCATCTTCGGGCGGGTGAAACGGAATCCCAGATCGCCAAGCAGTTCGGAATAGCTGACGCTGCGTCCCGTACGCGCCGCCGCGGTCAGGATCGCGCGGATGCGCGGCGCGTCGCCGAGCGCGCCGGCATCGGCCGCGGCGGCCTCGCCGCCTAGGCCCTGGTCGCGGGAGCTTTTGGCGGCCACGGGATGAATCCGGAAGTGCGCTGGACATAATCGGCATAATCGGGGCGCGTCTTGTGCAGCCCTTTTTCGAGCAGCGCCTTGCCCGACCAGCGCGTCAGGGTGAAGGTGAGGAAAATCGGGCCGATGACGCTGGCGGCGGCAATCTCCCACCCCGCGTCGGCGGCAACGAGCCAGATACCCCACCAGGTCAGCGCATCGCCGAAATAATTGGGATGGCGCGTGTAACGCCACAGGCCGGTGTCGAGCACCTTGCCCTTGTTCGCCGGGTCGTTGCGGAACTTATTTAGCTGGAGATCGCCGATGGTTTCAAAGGCTATCCCGGCCAGCGCGGCGAACATGCCGATCTTGGCGAGCCAGCCGATGGTCGCGGGCGGGAAGCTCGCACTCGCCCAGATGCCGAGCTGGGCGGGAAGGCAGGTCAGGAACAACAGCGGCGCCTGCGTCAGGAATACCGAGAGCAGCGCCGTCTTGCCCCAGCTCCATCCTTTCGTTTCCATCGTCCGGCCGATGATCCGGACATAGCGCGGATCCTCTCCGGTCGCGCGCCAGCGCAGAAAAAGATGGGTCGCCAGGCGGACGCCCCAAAGCGTCACGAGGACGAGGGTCAATTGGGTGCGCAGCCCGCCGAAACCGGCCTGCGCCGCCGCGCCCCATGCGAGCAGGACCATGCCGAACGCCCAGAAGGCGTCGATGAACGACACATCGCGGATCGCGACGGCGGTGCGCCACAACAGCAATATGGCGCCGATCAGGACGACGAAATTGACCGCCAGCAATATCGCCGCATCGCTCATCCGCGCTCTCCTGCTTCGACCTCGCTGCCGACGATATCATCGATCGAGCGCACCGCGCGATCGGGGAATTTCGGAACGCAGCTCCTATAGACCTCCAGCACCTTCAGCATATCGGCGCGAAAATCGCCCGTCGGCCAGATCAGCGGGCCGAGCCCGCCAGTCCTGGTGCGATAATCCATCATTCCGACGACCATCGGCACCTTTGCCGCGAGCGCGATCTGGTAGAAGCCGGTTCGCCATTTCGCCGCCTTTCCGCGCGTTCCCTCGGGGGCGACCGTCAGCATGAATTCGGCGCGGCGCGCGAATTCGTCGACCATCTGTTGCACGACCTGCCCGCTGTTGCGGCGATCGACCGCCACTCCGCCCATCTGGCGGATGAAACCGCCGAGCGGCCAGCGGAAAAGCGACAGCTTGGCCATGAAATGCGGCCGGATGCCTTTGTCGGCGGTGAGCCCGAGGAAGTTGACGAAGTCCCAGTTGCTGGTGTGCGGCGCGGCGATGAGGACGAAGCGCCGCGGTTCGGGCACCTCGCCGACGGCCTTCCAGCCGCGCAGGCGGTACAGGAGCAACAGCAACCGGCGAACCGCTCGCGCCGCGAGCCCCGGCGGATCGTCTTCGATACGCGCCACTTGTTTTCCCCTTCCGCCGAGCGACTTGCGCGAAAGCGCGGGGGGATGCAAGCGCGGGTGCGTCAGCCGACGAAGGCGCGTTCGATCACGAAATCGCCCGGCGAGGCGTTCGAACCTTCGGTAAAGCCCAGTTCCCCGAAACGCGCCTGGAGGTCGCGGATCATCGCCATGCTGCCGCACATCATGATGCGGTCGCCGGCCGGATCGAACTCCAGGGGGCCGGTCAGCGGATGCCCGAACAGCTGGCCGCCTGCGATCAGCGCATCGATGCGTCCCTCGGTCCGGAACGGCTCGCGCGTTACCGTCGGCAGATAATGGAATTGCAGCAGCGCCTGATCCTGCACCAGCGGGTCGCCGGCGAGCTGGCTTTCCAGTTTGGCGCGGAACGCGAGGTCGCTGACCCGCCGGACGCAATGGACGAGCGAAATCTGGTCGAAGCGCTCATAAATGTCGGGATCGCGCGCAAGGCTGAGGAAGGGGGCCAGCCCGGTGCCGGTCGACAGCATGAACAGCCGCTTGCCGGGGAGCAGCGCGTCGGCGACGAGCGTGCCGGTCGGCTTGCGACCCAGATAGACGGGGTCGCCCGGCTGGATCTTCTGCAGCCGCGAGGTCAGCGGGCCGTCGGGCACCTTGATCGACAGAAATTCCAGTTCTTCGGCATAGGCGGGGCTGGCGATCGAATAGGCGCGCAGCAGCGGACGCCCTTCGCCGCCGGGCAGTCCGATCATCACGAATTCGCCCGAGCGGAAGCGGAAGCTCGGTGGCCGCGTGATCGTGAAGCTGAACAGATGTTCGTTCCAGTGGCGGACCGAACGCACCTCCTCGACCGTCAGTGAGGCGGAGGGGGCAAGCTTGGCTGCTTCGGCAATACGGTCACTCATCACTTTGGACTTTCCTGATGTGTCATGGTGCCGGCCGCGAGGGCCGGCATGTCGAATCCCGCCGCGACCAGCCGGTCGACGGTGGCGCCCATCGCTTTGGCGATCAGATCCACGCTTTCTTGCCCGGCCAGCAATGCCAGCGTTGCGCGTGCATTTGTGCAGCCTTCCAGCGAAAAATCGCGCCAGAGTCCAAGCAGAATTGCTTCACCCTCTGAAATCTGGAGGCACGGCATCGGGGCGAGGTGCAGCGTTTCGACGGCTTCGCCGCCGAGCAGCGCCATTGCGATGTGGAAATCGGGGAGCGCATCGGCAGCATCGACGGCCGCGAAGCCGCGGCACAGCGCCTGCGGCGGGCATCGCCCGCGCTCGGTCGCCGACACCCACCCGCGCATCGCCCACAGCAGGAAGCGGCCGCCGTTGCAGAGGCTTTCCACCGGCCGGTCGACAAAGTCGTACATCGGGGTCCTTTCCAGCGCGCCGAAGAATGCGGCAGCGCGCGGCTTATATGTTATTGCGAGTCATTTTCAATTATATTTTCCGTGCGGCAAAATTTGCCCGCCGGTTTTCCACGCCGCTGCTAAGGTCCGATGCCTCGATGATTGAGGGCTGAGCGAGACAATTTTGGCCGCTTCCGAATTTCGGCCGCTTCGCCTTTGCCTTGCCAGCCGAGCCTTGCTATCGGCGGCGAAGCATGGCGAATACCACCAACGATCCCGACAATAACGAACCCGTTCCCGGCATGATCGATACCCCGTTCGACAGCGCGCTGTCCGAACGTTACCTCGTCTATGCGCTGTCGACGATCACCGCGCGGTCGCTGCCCGATCTGCGCGACGGGTTGAAACCGGTCCACCGCCGCCTGCTATGGGCGATGCGCGCGATGCGGCTCGATCCGTCGCAGGGTTACAAGAAGTCGGCACGCGTCGTCGGCGACGTGATCGGCAAGTTCCACCCGCATGGCGACACCGCTGTGTACGATGCGATGGTCCGCCTCGCGCAGGATTTCTCGCTCCGCTATCCGCTCGTCGACGGGCAGGGCAATTTCGGCAATATCGACGGCGATAACGCCGCCGCCTACCGCTATACCGAGGCGCGGCTGACGCGCGTCGCGATCGACCTGATGCAGGGGCTCGACGAAGGGACGGTCGATTTCCGGCCGACCTATAATGGCGAGGACGAAGAGCCCGAAATCATGCCGGGGCTGTTTCCGAACCTGCTCGCCAACGGCGCGAGCGGGATCGCGGTCGGCATGGCGACGAACATCCCGCCGCACAATGCCGCCGAGGTGATCGACGCAGCCCTGGTGCTGATCGAGAATCCGCGCGCCGAGCTCGCCGAACTGCTCGAACATGTGAAGGGCCCCGATTTCCCGACCGGCGGTATCGTCGTTGACAGCGCCGAGACCATCGCGCAGGCCTATGAAGCCGGCCGCGGCGGCTTTCGCGTCCGCGCGCGTTTCTCGACCGGCAAGGGCGCCGACGGCGTCTGGGAAGAGAGCGGTATCGAGAAGCAGGCGGGCGGCACCTGGCAGCTCGTGATCAGCGAAATTCCGTACGGCGTTGCGAAGGGCAAGCTGATCGAGCAGATCGCGCAGCTGATCGCCGACAAGAAGTTGCCGATCCTCGAGGATGTCCGCGACGAAAGCGCCGAGGATCTGCGCATCGTCCTCGAACCCAAGAGCCGCAACGTCGACCCCGATGTGCTCAAGGAAAGCCTGTACCGGCTGACCGATCTCGAAAGCCGCTTCGCGCTCAACCTCAACGTCCTCGACGCGACGCGGACGCCGAAGGTGATGGGGCTGCACCAGCTGCTCACCGAATGGCTGCAGCACCAGATCATCGTCCTCGTCCGCCGCGCCGAACACCGCATCGGCAAGATCGACGACCGGCTCGAACTCGTCGGCGGCTACCTCATCGCTTTCCTCAATCTCGACCGCATCATCGAGATCATCCGCACCGAGGACGATCCGAAGGCAGTGATGATCGCCGAGTTCATGCTGACCGACCGGCAGGCCGAGGCGATCCTCAACATGCGGTTGCGGTCTTTGCGCAAGCTCGAAGAGATGGAGCTGAAGCGCGAGCAGGCCGACCTGATCGCCGAGCGCGAAGAGCTGGCGAAGCTGGTCGCGAGCAAGGATCGCCAGAAGACGCGGCTGCGCAAGGACCTGGAGAAATTGCGCGCCGTCTATGGCCTCGACACGCTGCTCGGGGCGCGGCGGACAACGATTGCCGAAGCCGCGCCGGCGCGTGAAATTCCGCTCGATGCGATGATCGAGAAGGAACCGGTGACGGTGATCCTGTCGAAGCGCGGCTGGATTCGTGCCCAGCGCGGCCATGTCGCCGCCGACCAGTGGGGCGAGTTCAAGTTTAAGGAAGGCGACGAGCTCGCTTTCGCGGTGCATGCCCAGACCACCGACAAGCTGCTGATCGCGGCGAGCGACGGGCGGTTCTTCACCGTCGGCGCCGACAAGCTGCCCGGCGGGCGCGGGTTCGGCGAGCCGCTCCGGCTGATGGTCGACATCGACCCCGAGGCACGGATCGTCGCGATGGTCCCCGCGACCGCCGACGGCCGCCTGCTGCTCGCTTCGTCGAGCGGGCACGGTTTTATCGTCCAGATGGGCGAGGTGATCGCCGAGACGCGCAAGGGCCGTAACGTCGTTAACCTGAAGCCGAAAGCGCAGCTTGCCGTCGTCCGCAGGATCGCGGCCGGCGACGACAGCGTCGCGGTGGTCGGCGAGAACCGCAAACTCGTCGTCTTCCCGGTGGCGGAGGTGCCAGTGATGGCGCGCGGGCAGGGTGTCATGCTGCAACGTTACCGCGACGGCGGCCTGTCCGATGCGGTGAGCTTTGCATTCGCCGATGGGCTGAGCTGGGCGATGGGCGGCGATACCGGCCGCACCCGGACCGAAACCGACCTTGCCCCGTGGCGCGTCGCGCGCGGTGCAGCGGGACGGATGCCGCCGACCGGCTTTCCCCGCAACAATCGTTTCGGCTGACCGATATTCCATGTTGCCGTAAATAGCTTCTTTACCCCCGCTACTTTACGCATTGGGTAATGGGGAAAGGTCGGTCAAAACCCGCTATTATGCCTATCGACAGAACCGGTCCGGACCGGCCCTCTCTTTACGTCGGCTGGATCGACGCTCTTCCTGTACCGGCGGCGCTGATCCGTCCGATGGAGCGCGGCAATTTCAGCCTGCACGCGAGCAATGCCGCTTTCGACCGGCTGAGCCTGTCGCCGGCGGGCGCCAACGCGCCGATCGAGCTGCTGCGGGCGATCGAACGCGCGGCGCGCCACCCCGACGAAACGCAGGAATTTTCCTGCCAGCTTGGCGAAGGGCCCGCGGCGCGCGACCTGCGCGGGTCGATCGGACCTTTGTCGGACGAATGCGGCGACGACTCGCTGTTCCTCCTGACCCTGATCGACCGCACGCAGGAAATGATGACCGAGCGCAACCTGCGCCGCGAACTCATTTCCGACAGCCTGACCGGCCTCCCCAATCGCGCCGGATTCGAGGAACTCGTCGAACTGCGCTCCGCCGGCGACGCCGCCGGCGACCATGCGATCCTGCTGCTCGACCTCGCGCGGTTCAGCCGCATCAACGAGCATATCGGGCCGCTCGCGGGCGACGAACTGATCATCACGGTAGCGCGGCGGCTGAAGTCGAGCTTGCGCAGCGGCGACATATTGGCGCGGACCGGCGGCGACGAATTCGCCATCTCGTCGCGCGTGTCGGGCGGGCGCGCCGATGTGCGCGAAATGGCCCGGCGCATCCGCGGCTGCTTCGATCACCCGTTCCGCATCGGCACGCTCAAGGTCAGCGTCGACTGCGCGCTCGGCTGTGCGATTCAGCCCGCGATTGACACCGATATCGGTGACCAGATCCGCCACGCGCAAATTGCGCTCAAGCGGGCGAAACAGACCGACCGGATCGAAATCTACGAACCCGAAGCCGCAATGCTGTCGGACAATCGCTTCGGGCTAGAAACCGAACTCAGGAACGCGATCGAGGAAGACCGGCTGCACCTGGCCTTCCAGCCGCTGATCGAGCTGGCGAGCGGCAAGGTCGCCGGGTTCGAGGCGCTGGCCCGCTGGGACAATAGCGAGGGCAAGTCGGTGCCGCCGACCGAATTCATCCCGATCGCCGAGGATTCGGGGCTGATCGTCCCGCTCGGCCAGCGGGTGATCAGCAAGGCTGCGGCGGTGCTCGCCGACTGGGACCGGCAGAACGGCGCGCCCGTCGATTGCTATTTTTCGGTCAATGTCTCGGCGATCCAGCTCGTCCGCGACGACATCGCCGCGGTGGTGCGGCAGGCGCTTACGGCGCACGAGATCGGCGGCGAGCGGTTGATGATCGAGCTCACCGAAAGCGCGATCATCGGCGATCCCGACCTCGCGCTGTCGGTCCTGAGCGAATTGAAGGCGCTCGATACACGGGTCGCGATGGACGATTTCGGCACCGGTTATTCGAACCTGGCCTATCTCCAGCGGCTGCCGATCGATGTGCTCAAGATCGACCGCAGCTTCGTCGAGCATATGGTCGACGACCGCGACAAGGTGGCAATCGTCCGGACGATCCAGAGCCTTGCCGAAGTGCTGGGGATGAAAACGACAGCAGAGGGGGTCGAGACCGCCGATCAGGCCCGATTGCTGTCGGCGCTCGGCTGCGATTTCGGGCAGGGCTTTCTGTTCGCGCGGCCGATGGAAGGCAAGGCGGCGCTCGATTACTGGCGTCAGTCGCTGGTGCGGCCGATCTTCTGATCGGCGATTTCGGCGACGCGCGCCGCATTGGGAAAATCCTCCGCCACCCACGCAACCTCGACCGCTTTCAGGATGCGGGCGACTTCGGGGCCCGCCGCGATGCCGCGCGCGACAAGATCGCCGCCCTTGAGCGGCATTTCGGGGACGGCCCAGCCCGATAACGCCCGCGCCGCAGCCTTTGCCGAAGCCGCGTCGTCCGCGAGTAGATGCACGTCGCGCGCGGCGTCGACGCCGATCGAATGCGCTAGCTGCCGGACCGGCCTGACGGTATCGGCGCGGTGTCCGCCCAGAGCGGCGAGATGTTTGCGCTGCCGCGTCGAGAGGCGCAGCCGGGCCGCGACCTGTTCGGCAATGGCAGCGTCGGCGGGCAGCAGTGCCGCAAGGCGGCGCAGGGGCGAAGGGGCAACCCCAGCCTGACGCTCGTTTTCGGTCAGTTCGCTCAGTCGTTGGGAAAAGTCCGGGGCGAGTTCTGGCAGGACTACCTCGAAAATCCCGTCTGCCGCCATTTGGTCCACGATTCTCCGGGGTTCCGGCAGGGAAAGAATTTTGAGCAGTTCGTCGGCGATGCGTTCGCGCGACAGGCTTTTCAGCGAATGGCGTGCGGCGATGACCGCGCTGTGGCTGGCGGCGTCGAGTTCGCCCCGTCCGAAGCGCGCCGCAAAGCGGTAGAAGCGCAGGATGCGCAAATGATCCTCGGCGATCCGCGTCGCGGCATCGCCGATGAAGCGGATGCAACCCGCCGGCAGATCGGCGAGGCCGCCGAAATAATCGTCGACCCGCCAATCGGCCGGATCGGCGTAGAGCGCGTTGATCGTGAAATCGCGCCGCGCCGCATCCTCGCACCAGTCGTCGGCGAAGGCGACCGTCGCGCGGCGCCCGTCGGTTTCGACGTCGCGGCGCAGCGTCGTGATCTCGTGATGGTCGCCGCTGGCGATCGCCGTGACGGTGCCGTGCGCGATGCCGGTCGGAATCACCTTGATATCGGCGGCTTCGAGCCGCTGGACAACCTCCTGCGGCAGCAGCGGTGTCGCGAGGTCGATGTCCGATACCGCAAGGCCGAGCAGCGTATCGCGCACCGCGCCGCCGACGACCCGGACCTTCCCGCCATCGGCGGTGAGCGCGGCGACGATGCGGTGCAGCCCCGGACGATCCTGCCACTCGGCAGCGGGCAGCCGGGTCACCGGTGCCAGCCCGCCGGCATCCGCCGCGCCAGATTGATGATGATCCCCGCCGTCACGCCCCAGATCCGCCGCCCCTGCCAGTGCATGTCATAATAATGCCGATCGTGACCCTGCCAATGCGCGTGCTGCTGAATGTAGTTTTCCGGGTCGAACAATATGTCGAGCGGCACTTCGAACCAGTCCTCGACCTCGTCGGGGTTTGGATCGAGCGGCAGGTCGGGCGGGATCACGCCGAGCACGGGGGTGATGTGGTAGCCGCTACCCGAGCGATAGGCCTCGGTCGTCCCGGCGATCATCACGTCATGGCGGCTGAGCCCGATCTCCTCCTCGGCTTCGCGCAGCGCGGCGTCGATCGCGTCGCGGTCGCCGGGATCGATCTTGCCGCCGGGAAAGGCGACCTGCCCGGCATGGCTGCGCAGCCACTGCGGGCGCTGGGTCAGGATGACGCCGGGGTCGGGGCGGTCGGTGAAGGCGATCAGCACCGCCGCATCGCGCAGCGTCGGCAGGCCGTCCATCAGATAGGTTTCGTCCTCGCCCGCTTCGGGGAGCAGATTATCGAGCGCGGCGCGCAGCTTTTCGGACAGCATCAGGCGTCCACCAGCGGGAAGCGCGTGCCATTCGACCAGATTGCGGGCGGTTCGGCCCCGTCTGCCAGCGCCATGTCGACGATCTCGTAATAAAGCGCGCGATCGATGCGGGCTTCGAGCCCGTTGCCGGGTTCGCCGCGCACATGCAGGCGCGGATCGGGGTTGTCGGGATCGCTGCCGAAGCCGAGCGGATGATCGGCGCCCGCAATGACGAGATCGTCGGTGTCGAGCCGGAAAACGAGTTTACGGGTATCGCCTTCGCCCTCGCTCTTCATCTCGACGGCGCGGAAGGGCGTGTCCTCGACGGCAATCGACAGTTTTTCGGCCGGGGTGACGAGGACATGGCCGCCATCGGGTTCGCGGCGGAGGATGGTCGAGAACAGCTTGACCATCGCCGGCCGGTTGATCCGTCCGCCCTCGTGATACCAGCTCCCGTCGGCGCGAATCTCCATCGCGCTGTCGCCGCTGCGTTCGGGATGCCACTGCTCGACCGGCGGCAGCTTGCGCGCCGCGAGCAGTTCGGCGGCCTCGGCGAGCGAAAGTTGCGCGAAGTCCTTCGGAAGCGAGGGGGCAGGCGTGACCATCCGACTGACATAGGAATGTGGAGGCGCAAGTAAAGGCGCGCCGCGCCGAAGAGTGCGAGACGTCCGTTTGGGGAAAGCCGCGGAAAAATGCGCAACTTCACACGCGATTGCAGTTTTTGCCGACTTGCTGACGTGCCTTCGGGCGACAGCGGGGGCCGATGACGGCAAGGTCCGAACCTTCGATCCGGACCCCGGATTTCGCCCGAGCGCGCGCGGAGCTCGACTGTGGAAATTGGCGGAAAACTGCGCAACTTCACACTGAAAACACGGTTTGGAGCGGTCGATCGGGATCATGCGGAAAGGCTATGTGGGCGAAATAATGTAGGACAGCGCTTTTTTGGTGGCGGCAATCCCGAAGGCGAGGGAGGACGTCGGCTATGGGGTGGGGAGCTGTCGTTACCCCTAATCTGTACCCCGGCGAAAGCCGGGGCCCAGGGCGATAGAAAGCCGACGTTTGCGCGATCATGATCTGGGCCCCGGCTTTCGCCGGGGGATCACGATGGTTAGGTCCGCAACCGGCCGATAGCGGGCGTCCGTTCCTCCCCCACCGCCGCGCGACAGGAAGGAGCGGATGCCGAAAACGGTGGGCACTTAACTACCGCGGCCCGATCATCCCCGGCGCGGTCGGCAGGCCATGCCCGTTGACCGCCCGGGCGAGCAGGCGCCGCCGTTCGAACGGGCCCGGCAAGTCCCACGCCGCGGTCGCGTCGGCGGTGAAACCGAAGAAGCGGCCATAATATTCGGGATCGCCGATCATCATCAGCGCGCTGTCGGCCTGCGTTTCCGCCGCTTCGAGCATCTGCGCCATAAGCGCGCGGCCGTGGCCGCCGCGCTGGAGGTCAGGGCGGACCGCGACGGGGCCGACCATGACGAGCGGGACGGCGCCGCTTGCCGAGCGGTGCGCGACGGGCCAGCACTGGATCGTGCCGACCAGCACCCCGTCCTCGATCAGCGCAAAGCTGAGCGCCGGCACCGCCTCCACGCCCTCGCGCAGGCGGTAGGCGATTCGTCCAAAGCGATCCGTTCCGAAAGCGGCGTCGAGGAGATCCTCGACGGCCTGCGGCTCGATATCGGACAATGGAAGTAACTCGACCAACGCGCACCCTTTCGCTAATGCGGCGGCGCTTTAGGGACCGGGGTCGTCGTTGCAAAGCCGAATGTCGCCCCCGACGGACAGGAATTTCTTGTGACCGATACATTGTGGCTGGAGGTGGCGGGTCTGACGACCCAGGTGCTGACCGGCATTTATTCCGAAGAAACCCACCTGCCGCAGCCGCTGCGCATTGCGGTGCGCGCCAAACTGGCGATGGCGGACTATTATGATCCGGTGACGCCGCTCAGCCATTCGAAAAACTATATGCACCTCAAATTCGCGGCGACCGAGGGTATCCCGAACGACGTGCATTTCGTGCTGATCGAAAGCGTCGCCGACCATATCATCGACACCCTGTTCCTGCAGGACGACAAGGTCGAGGAGGTCGAGGTGAAGATCGTCAAGCTCGCGATCGCCGAGGATGGCGAGGAGATCGGCATCACGATGCGCAGAAGCCGGCCGGGCGGGCGCAAATGACGCGGAAGCTGGCGCTGGTCACGGGCGGATTGCACCGGGTCGGTGCCGCGATTTCGGCGCGGCTGGCGCGCGAAGGTTATGAGCTGGCGCTGCACAAAAGGTCGGCGGCAGAGGCCGATCCGGTGCTGGCCGACGCGCTCGCCGAAACCGGCGCGCGCAGCCATCGCTTCGCCGCCGACCTGGCCGATCCGGCCGAGGTCGAGGCGCTGCTGCCTGCGGTGATCGCCAAGTTCGGCCGCGTGCCCGACCTGCTCGTCAACAATGCGGCGCTGTTCGCCGAGGGCGAATGGGCGGAACTGTCGGCGGCGGCGCTGGCCGAAATGATGCAGGTCAATCATCATGCGCCCGTGATGCTCGCCAAGGCGCTCGTCGCGGCAAGCGAAGGACGGCGTCCGGCGATCGTCAATATCGTCGACCAGCGCGTTGTCCATCCGGTGCCTGACCAGATCGCCTACAGCCTGTCGAAATCGGCGCTGTGGCAGGCGACGGCAACGCTGGCGGTGGCGTTCGGGGGCCGCGCACGCGTCAATGCCGTCGCGCCGGGGCTGACGATGGCGACCGACAATTATTCGGACGCGCAGGTCGAACGGCTGGCGCAGCGCATGCCGCTCGGCGCGCTGCCGACGCCGGCCGAGATTGCCGACGCGGTTGCCTGGCTGGCGCGCGCCGAGGCGGTGACGGGGCAGACGATCTTCGTCGACGGCGGCGCGCATCTGGCGCCGATGGCGCGCGATTTCGTGGCGCTGGAAAGAGACTGAACGCCGCCCCCGCCTTCGCGGAGGCCGCGGACATCAATAAATATGCACCGCCTTGGTGGCGAGATAGCCGTCGAGGCCCTCGGGGCCGCTTTCGCTGCCGAAGCCCGATTCCTTGATCCCGCCGAACGGTGCGTCGAGCGCCGAGATAACGAAGCTGTTCACGCCCACCATGCCGCTTTCGATCTGGTCGGCGATGCGGTTGATGCGGCGGCCGTTCTCGGTGAAGGCGAAGGCGGCAAGGCCATAGGGCAGGCGGTTCGCCTCTTCGAGCGCCTCGTCCTCGCTGCCGAAGGGACGGATCAGCGCCATCGGGCCGAAGGGTTCGTGGCTCATCGCATCGGCTTCGAGCGGCACGTCGGCAATCGCGGTCGGCTGGAAGAAATAGCCGTCGCCCGTCGCCTCGCCGCCCGCGATCACGCGCGCACCCTTGGCCTTCGCATCGGCAACCAGCGCTTCGAGCGCGGGAACGCGGCGCGCGTTGGCGAGCGGGCCCATCTGGGTGTCGGCGTCGAGGCCGCTGCCGATCTTCACCTTCGCCGTGCGTTCGGCGAAGCCCTTGACGAAGGCGTCATAGATGCCCTGCTGGACATAGAAGCGCGTCGGCGAAATGCACACCTGTCCGGCGTTGCGGAACTTCTGCCACACCACCTTGTCGAGCGTGGTTTCGAGGTCGCAATCGTCGAAGATCAGCACCGGCGCATGGCCGCCGAGTTCCATCGTGATCCGCTGGACGCGGTCGGCGGCGAGCTTCATCAGATGCTTGCCGACCGCGGTCGAGCCCGTGAAGCTGACCTTGCGGATCACCGGGCTGCCGAGCAGGTGGCGACTGATCATGTCGGGGTCGCCATAGACGAGCTGGACGACGTCGCCCGGCACCCCGGCGTCAGCGATACAGCGCATGATCGCGCTGGTGCAGCCCGGCGTCTCCTCGGGCGCCTTGGCGATGACGACGCAGCCCGCGGCAAGCGCCGGGGCGATTTTTTTCGCCATCAGATTGACCGGGAAGTTCCACGGGCTGAACGCCGCGACCGGACCGACGGGCTGTTTCAGCACCATCGCGCGCTGGCCGGCCGGGCGCTGGAGGACGCGGCCTTCGATGCGTTTGCCCTGTTCGGCGAAATAGTCGAACAGCCCCGCCGCCGACAGCACCTCGCCGCGCGCTTCGCCGATCGGCTTGCCCTGTTCGAGCGTCATCAGCGTCGCGATATGCTCGACGCGCTCGCGGATCGTTGCTGCGACCTTGTGCATGAGCGCGGCGCGCTCGTCGGGGGTTTTTGCGCGCCACACCGGCCAGCCGCGTTCCGCCGCGGCGAGCGCCTCATCGAGGTCGGCGGCGGACGCGACGGGCAGCCCGGCAATCGTGCCTGCGGTGGCGGGATTATAGACCGGCCGCTCGTCGCGCCCCTCGCCGCTCCGCCAGGCACCATCGATGAAAAGCTGGAGGTCGGCGTCGTAGGTCGCGGTCATGGGGCAATCCTGAAGGGGGTGGTCAGATCGCGCCCATATAGGACCGGCTCAGCGATAGTTAAAGCTGATGCTGATCCGCTCGGCCTTGCCCGAATGCGGCATCACTTCGTGGCGCAGCCAGCTTTCCCACAGGAAGACGCGGCCCGCCGCCGGCTCGGCATAGACAAAGGGCAAAAGATGCTCGGGCGCGTCGTCGGTGCGGCCGGGCGCCGCCATCAGCATCGCGAGGCGCGGGTCTTCGAGCTTGAGTTCACCCGAACCCGGCGGAACAGCAACGTAGAAGGTGCCCGAGACGATGCTGTGCGGGTGGATGTGGCCGCTGTGGGTGCCGCCGGGTTTCAAGATATTGACCCACAGGCTGTCGAGCTTGAGCGGTTTGGCGAGGTCGAAGTGGCAGGCCTTGGCGAACGCCTTGACCTCTTTGTCGAGCAGTTTCTTGAGATCGTGGAAGGCGGGATCGCGTTCGGGCAGGTCACCGAGGCTCGCGTAGCTGGTGTAGCCCTTATAACCATGCTCGCGACTCCACCGCCGCCCCGCGCCATCCTCTTCGGCGAACAGGCGGCTGCTTTCCTCCAGCTCTTCGAGCAGCTCGCGCGTGCCGATATCGGCCTCGTAAAAATTGGTGGCGAAGAGCGTGCGAACGGGCATGATGGGCGCAAAGCACAGCAAGTGCGGACACGCAAGGGAGACACTTCCACTTCGTCATCCCGGGCTTGACCCGGGATCCCGCTTATTCGGCGTTGCTGAGCGGGACCCCGGATCAAGTCCGGGGTGACGAGGATAGGGAAAACAAGGAAGAGGAGAGGATATGGCCGAGTTTGAACTGATCGCGGACGGATTGCGCTTTCCCGAGGCGCCGGTGGTAATGGACGACGGCAGCGTCATCGTCGTCGAGATCGAGGCGAAGCGGATCACGCGCTGCTGGCCCGGTGGCAGGAAGGACGTCATCGCGACCCCCGGCGGCGGCCCCAACGGGCTGGCGATCGGTCCCGACGGCAAGCTTTATTGCTGCAACAACGGAGGTTTCAACTATGTCGAATCGAACGGCTATCTCGCGCCGCACGGTATCGCCGACGATTATTCGGGCGGTCGGATCGAGCGCATCGATATCGAGACGGGCGCGGTCGAAGTGCTCTACAAAAGCGGCGACCATGGCATCACGCTGCGCGGCCCCAACGACATCATGTTCGACGCGCATGGCGGCTTCTGGTTCACCGATCATGGCAAGGTCGATTATGCGGCGCGCTGCCACGACATCGTCGGCATCTTCTATGCCAAGGCCGACGGCAGCTTTATCGAGGAAGTGATCTTCCCGAGCTATAACCCGAACGGCATCGGCATCTCGCCCGACGGGACGAAACTATACGCCGCCGAGACCTACACCTGCCGGCTGACCCAGTTCAATATCGTCGCGCCCGGCAAGGTCGACGACAGCGCGGGCCCGGGCGGTCCGGGCATCCCGCTCTATCGCCCCGCCGGCTATAAATTCTTCGACAGCCTGGCGATGGAGGCGAACGGCAATATCTGCGTCGCGACGATCGGCGAATGCGGGATTTCGGTCGTCGGTCCCGACGGACAGCTCGTCGAATTTGTCGAGACCGACGATATCTTCACCACCAACATCGCCTTCGGCGGGCCCGACCGGCAGGATGCCTATATCACCTTGTCGGGGACGGGCCGGCTCGTGAAGACGCGCTGGGCCAGGCCGGGGCTGCAGCTCCAATACTGACCCCGCGCCCCATTGGGGAGGCGAGGATGAGGATGATATGGGTCGCGGCGCTGCTGATCGCGGCACCGGCAAGCGCGCAGGTGCTGAAAGCCGAACAGGCCGACGCGATCGTCAAGGGCTGCGCCGCGCACGCGCGCGCCAAGGGGCAGGGGCATGCGATCGCGGTCGTCGATCTGGGCGGCCACCCGGTTGCCACCTGGCGGATGGACGGCAATGTGTTCGGCATGATGGACTTCTCGCTCGCCAAGGCGCGCGCGGTCGCGGCGTGGGGCTTTCCCACGAGCGGGATGGAGGAAGCGGTGAAGGGAACGCCGGGCTTTGCCGACGCGCCGCACGTCGTCACCGTGCCGGGCGGCGTACCGATCTTCAGCGCCGACGGGCGCACGCGGCTGGGCGGAGTCGGGGCGTCGGGCGAGGCGCCGGCCGACGATGCCGCTTGCGCCGCCGCCGGGATCGCGGCAGCAGGGCTGAAGTCGGAACGCGCCCGCTGAGGTTCAGCGGTGCCGCCCGCAACAGGGAGCGCCGTGATGCATGAGGAAACCCACGCCGTCACGCGGATCGGCTGGCTGCGCGCCGCGATCCTCGGCGCCAACGACGGCATCGTGTCGACCGCGAGCCTGATCGCAGGGGTTGCCGCGGCGGGCGTGTCGCAATCCTCGATCCTCGTCACCGGCACCGCGGGACTCGTCGCGGGCGCGATGTCGATGGCGGCGGGCGAATATG
Organism: Sphingopyxis macrogoltabida; assembly: GCF_001307295.1. NCBI lineage: Bacteria > Pseudomonadati > Pseudomonadota > Alphaproteobacteria > Sphingomonadales > Sphingopyxidaceae > Sphingopyxis > Sphingopyxis macrogoltabida. The sequence goes on from NZ_CP012700.1 coordinate 360,772, forward strand.
TGTCGGTGAGCTCGCAGAGCGACGCCGAAAAGGCCGACGTCGAGCTGGAAAAGCGCCACCTCGCCGCCGATCCCGAATTCGAGCTCGAGGAACTGACGCAGATTTACGAGCAGCGCGGACTCGCTCGTGCGCTCGCCGAACAGGTCGCGGCTGAGCTCACCGCGCATGACGCGCTCGACACCCATCTGCGCGACGAGCTTGGCATGACCGATGCGATGGCGGCGCGGCCGGTGCAGGCGGCGGCGGCTTCGGCGGCGAGTTTCGCGATCGGCGCAGCGCTGCCGCTGGGGACGGTGCTGGTCGACAGCGGCGATTCCTTGCCTTTCACCGTCTCGGCGGCTTCGCTGGTCTTCCTCGCCATCCTCGGCGCGCTCGGGGCATGGGCGGGCAAGGCACCGATGCTGCGCCCCGTCGTTCGCGTGACCTTCTGGGGTGCGGCGGCGATGGCGGTGACGATCGCGATCGGATCGCTGCTCGGAACCACGGTGGGTTAGCGGCGCTCCAGCCATTCGCGGAGCGCAACGGCATTGTTCCGCTCCTCGCTCTTCGCCGCATAGAGCAAGGTCACCGGACCCGCCTGCGCCGCCGCGTCGAGCGTGAAGAGTGCGGCTTTTGCTTCGTCGCCGCCCGCATCGAGTTCGGCGAAATAGTCGAGCCGGAACGCATCCCACGCTTCGTCCGAATCGGCGGTTTCGCCGTGATAGCGCTTGCGCAGGCCATCGCTGGGCGACAGCGTTTTCAGCCACGCCGCGAGCGCCGCCTTTTCCTTCGACACGCCGCGCGGCCAAAGCCGGTCGACGAGGAAACGCACGCCGTCGCCGGGACCGGCCGGTTCGTGGATGCGTTTGACCGCGATTGTCAGGGGCAGTGTCATCTGTATGACTATCGTTCATCCCGCAGCCGCGGGCAAGCCAATCGGAGGGGTCCGGACATGAGCAGAGCTGGCTGGGCGATCGATATCGATCGTGACGATATCACGAGGGCCGATCTGGTCGAGGATACCGCTGCGCCGCTCGCGCCGGGGCAGGTGCGCGTCCGCCTCGACAGCTACGCGATGACCGCGAACAACATCACCTATGCGGTGTTCGGCAAGCCGGCCGGGCTGTTCGGCAACGACCAGGGCTATTGGGATTTCTTCGCCGAGCGCGGCGAGCCGGGGCGACTCCCCGTATGGGGTTTCGCGACCGTCATCGAGAGCGCCGCCGAGGCCGTTGCCGCCGGTGACCGCTTCTATGGCTATTATCCAATGGCGAGCCACGCAGTGCTGACCGTCGGCAATGCGGGGCCCGGCGGCTTCACCGACGTGACGCCGCGGCGGACGACGCTGCCGCCGATCTATAACAATTATCAGCGGATCGAGGCGCTGGCCGACTATCGCGCCGCCGACCATGATTATTGGCCAGTCTTCCGCCCGCTGTTCCTGACCGGGTGGCTGATCGCCGATCAGTTCGAGGATGATGGCGATTATGGCGCGAGCCAGATCCTGATCGCGAGCGCGTCGAGCAAGACCGCGATCGGGCTCGGCTTCTCGATCGCGCAGCGGCAGGGGCCGCGGCCACAGACGATCGGACTGACAAGCAAGGCGAACGTCGCCGATCTCGACGCGCAGCATATCTATGATCGCGTGATCGCGTACGAAGACATCTTGACGCTAAATGCCGCGGCTCCCTCCGCGCTCGTCGACATGGCGGGCAATGGCGCCGTGACACGGGCGGTGCACAGCCATTTCGGCCATAATCTCAAGGCCTCGATCATCGTCGGCAAGTCGCACTGGGACGCCGACGCCGGGGAGGCTGCGCTGCCCGGTCCCGAACGGCAGGGCTTTTTCGCGCCGGGGCGCAGCCAGAAACGCATCGCCGACTGGGGCGGGGCAGCGTTCGGGCAGAAAATCGCCGAGGCCTGGCTCGGCTTCATGGACGTCGCGCCGCGGTTGACGGCGATCGACAAGCGGCAGGGGAGCGAGGCGGCGCTCGCCGCGTACCATGACATGCTCGCGGGCCGCGCCGACCCAAGAGCGGGGATCGTCGTCGAACCCCGACCGGGCGGTTGACGTTAACGTCAATCTGCGCTCTAGCCGCGCCATGTCTCGCTATACCCATGTCATCTTCGATTTCGGCGGCGTCATCACCGCCTCGCCCTTCGAAGCGTTCAACCGGCTGGAGGACGAGCGCGGGCTGCCGCGCGATTTCGTCCGCCGTGTCAATGCGACGAACCCCGACGACAATGCCTGGGCGAAATTCGAACGCGCTGAGATCGATGCGGCGAGCTTCGACACCGCCTTTGCCGCCGAAGCGCGCGCGCTGGGGCACGAGCTCGAAGGCGAAGCGGTGCTCGCGGTTATCGCGGGCGCCGTCCGCCCGGCGATGGTCGCGGCGCTCGACACGCTGAAAGCGCAAGGCTTCACCATCGCGTGCATTACGAACAATGTCCCCGGCGGCAAGGGCATCAAGGGCGCCGGCATGACGCGCAGCGAGGAAGCCGCGAACGAGGTCGCAAGCATCATGGCGCGCTTTGCGCATGTTATCGAATCGAGCAAGGCGGGCGTCCGCAAGCCCGACCCCGCCATCTATCTGATGATGTGCGAGGCGCTGGGCGTCGAGCCGGCGAACTGCATCTACCTCGACGACCTCGGCATCAACTGCAAACCGGCGAGCCAGCTCGGGATGCACGCGATCAAGGTGACGAGCGGCGAACAGGCGCTCGCCGACCTGTCGGCGGCGCTGGGGGTAGCACTGCCCTGACGCCGGATTTGCTGCGGCGGCTGGGGTGGGGAGCCGTCGCTTGTTAAGTCGTCATCCCGGGCTTGACCCGGGACCCGCCTTCCTTCTTCCAACGCCGGATCAAAGAAAAGGCAGGCCCCGGGTCAAGCCCGGGGTGACGGATATGATTACGCTAGCGTCCGCAACCGGCCGGCCGCGCGCTTACCAGCCCGACGGCTTGCCCTTGTTTTGCTCGTCGAGCCACGCCTTCAGCGGCGCGAAATAGTCGGCCATCGCCTTGCCCGACATTTCGCGGCTGCCGGTGAACGCTTCGAGCGCGTCGGGCCACGGCTTCGACGCGCCCATTTCGAGCATTTCGCCGAGCTTCGCGCCGACCTCCTTGTTGCCATAGAAGGAGCAGCGATGGAGCGGCCCGGTCCAGCCCGCCTGTTTGCATGCCGCTTCATAGAATTGGAACTGCAGGATGCGCGCGAGGAAATAGCGGGTGTAGGGCGTGTTGCCCGGGATATGGAATTTCGCGCCCGCGTCGAATGCATCGGCCGGACGCTCGCCCGGCGGGGTGATGCCCTGATATTGCAGGCGGAGCTGCGTCCACGCCTGGTTATAGCCGGCGGGCTTGATCGTGCCGTCGAAGACGCCCCAGCGCCAGCGGTCGACGAGCAGGCCGAAGGGCAGGAAGGCGACCTTGTCCATCGCCTGCCGCAGCAAGAGGCCGATATCCTTGTCGGCGCTCGGCACCTTCGCCTTGTCGAGCAGGCCGATGTCGACCAGATATTGCGGCGTGATCGACAGCGCGACGAAATCGCCGATCGCTTCGTGGAAGCCGTCGTTGGCGCCGTTGAGGTACAGGAACGGCTGCTTGTTATAGGCGCGCTGGTAATAATTGTGGCCGAGTTCGTGGTGGATGGTGACGAAATCGTCGGCATTCACCTTGATGCACATCTTGATGCGGATATCGTCCTTGTTGTCGATATCCCACGCCGAGGCGTGACAGATGACCTCGCGGTCGGCGGGCTTGGTGAACTGGCTGCGCTTCCAGAAGGTCTCGGGCAGCGGCGCAAAGCCGAGCGACGAATAGAAATTCTCGCCCGCCTTGACCATGTCGAGCGGTCCCTTGCCCTTTTCCTGGAGCAGGTCGCCGATGTCATAGCCGAGGTCGCCCGCCCCCGCCGGCGCGACGAGCGGGTAGATATTGCCCCATTCCTGCGCCCACATATTGCCGAGCAGGTCGGCGCGGATCGGCCCCGTCTTGGGCTGTACCGCGTCGCCATATTTCTCGTTGAGTTTCCAGCGTACATAGGTGTGGAGCGCCAGATAGAGCGGCTTCACTTCCTGCCACAAACGCTCGGTCGTCTGCGCGAATTCCTCGGGCGACATGTCGTATCCCGATCGCCACATCGCGCCGGTGTTGGCGAAGCCGAGCTCCTTCGCGCCCTCGTTGGCGATGCCGACCATCTTCGCATAATCGTCCTTCATCGGCGCGCCGACCTTGTCGTGCCAGCTCGTCCACATTTCGGCGAATTGCGCGGGGGTGTTCTTGAGATTGCCCATCTCGGCCTCGATGTCCGATCCCGAGATTTCCTTGCCGTTCAGCGTGCCGCGCCCCTTGCCATACTGCGACTGCAGGTCGGTCGCGATATTGTTGAGCTCGGTCGCGGCGCCAGGCTTGGTCGGGGCGGGGAGGACCAGGCCGGTGCGCAGGATGTCGAGCTTGCGCTTGGTGTCGGGGCTCAGCCCCTCGACGCCGGCATATTTCGCCGCCTCGAGCGCATATTTGACCGCCTTCTCGGTGCCGACGGCGTTGATCCGCGCCGCCATCGCGTCGGTGTCCTCGGTGATATAGGTCGCGTTGACCCAGTTCACCTGGCTGCCCTCGACCGTATAGTCGAACAAATCCTTCTCGGCGGCGGCGATGAAGGCGTCGGCATCGGCGGCGGTCGGCTTCGCTGCCTTGGCGGCCGGGGCGTCCTTCTGTTTCTGGGCGGCAACGGCGGGGCCGGCAAGCGCGAGCGACAGGGCAAGCGACAGCGTTGAAATCATGGCTTTCATGGGTGCGTCCTCGGATATTTTGTCAGGCGCTCGGCGGCGCGATGGCCGCAATCTGAACCGCCGCCGCGGCCGGGTCAAGCGGTCACAAATGCAACGATCGCTTCGCCCATCGCGGGCTCGGTCACGCTCGACATATGCGTACCGGGGATGGTGACGAGCCGCGCGTCGGGCAGCGCGGCGGCCAGATCCTCGGCCGATCCATTGTCCTGGTCCTGCTCGCCGCAGACCAGCAGGACCGGCATCGTCAGCGCCGCCAGCATGTCGGGCGAGGTGTCGGTGAAGCTGTCGAGCAACAACGCCGCGGCGACGCGGTCGATCTTCATCGTCTTCATGAACTGGATCGACAGCCAGGTGTCATCGCCGCGCTTCGCCGTCTCATATTCAGCGATCACGCGCTTGAAGAACTGCCCGCGCCGCTGCCACCCGGCGAGGCCGGCGAGACCCATCCCGCCGAGGATCAGCCGGCGCGGCGTCATTCCCGCGACGACGGCGCGGACGCTGGTACGCGCGCCGAGCGAAAAGCCGCCGAGGTCGAAATCGGCAAGCCCGAGATGTGCGATCAGATCCTGAAGGTCGTGCACCAGCACGTCGGGCGGATAGTTTTCGGGCTCGTGCGGTGCCTCGCTCGACCCGTGGACGCGCAGGTCGGGCATGATCACGCGGAAGCCCGCTTCGGAAATGCGAGCCGCGGTGCCGAATTTGATCCAGTTGACCTCGGCGCTCGAAAACAGGCCGTGGAGCAGGATCAGGGGGCGGGCGTCGCCGGTTTCGGGGCCGGTTGGCGGTCCCATCTCGCGCCACGCCAGCCGCACGCCGTCGCGCGCCTCGAAAAATTGCGGTTCGATCGTCATTCCCCTTCGCCGCGCGCCCGGGCCCAGCGGTCCTGCAACGGCGCATGATCCTCGCTGCGCATCTCGGGCAGGCCTTCGCCCGCGGTCCAGCCGTGGACGCGGCTTTCGACGCCGAAATGACTCGCCAGCCGCACCGCCGCGGGATCGTCGAGCGCCCCGACGGTCAGGTCGATATTCGGGCTGTCGGGATAGTCGAAGCTCAGCGGCGTGCCGCACTCGCCGCAAAAACCGCGGCGGCCGAACGGCGAGGACATATAGGTCGCGCGCTCGCGCCCGGTCCATTGGACGACCTCCTTCGCGACATTCCAGAACGCGGCCGCGACATTGCCCAGCGCCTGCTGGCACATGCGGCAATGGCACCAATAGGCGTCGCGGTCGGCATGCGTCGCCGAAAAACGGGTGGCGCCGCACTGGCAACCGCCGGTCAGCGCGTCGCTCATCGGGCCTGCAAGCCTTTTTGCTCCATCCGCCAGCGCGCCATTTCGATGCGGTCCTGCCCGAAAAACGGCTCGCCGTCGAAGACCAGTGTCGGCACGCCCCAGTGGCCCGCAATCTCTAGCGCGACCTGGTTCGCGGCAATTTCGGTGTCGAGCGCTTCGGCATCGGCCACCGCCTCGGCGTCGAGTTCGGCAAGGTCGAGACCCGCGCGCCGCGAGGCGCCCGCCAGATGATCGCCGCTATGCCAGTCCTGCGCGCCGCCCCAGATGAGCTGCGCGGCTTCGTCGGCGAACGCGAGCCCCTTGCCGCGCCGCGCCGCCGCCTGCCCCAGCCGCGTCAGGCGATAGATATAGGGCTGGTCGGCCGCTATCGCGCGGGTCGCGACGTCCTGAACGATGGGATCGGGGCGCGGCGGTCCGAATGGAATGCCGTGGAACTGCGCGACTCGGATCATATCGCGCATCGTATAGCTCAGCCAGTTGGGATGGCTGCGCTCGAAGAAATCGGGCTGGCGAATCGCCAGCGGATAGACCGGGCGCAGGTTGATGACGATATCGTGGCTTGCCGCGAGCGCGCGATAGCGGCCGATCGCGAGATAGGAGTAGGGCGAACGAGAGGACCAGAACAGGTCTGCGGCAAGACTCATGGGTACATCCTGCCCGGAAAGGGCGATGGCGCGCAAGCGCTGCCGGGACATTTTGCGCCGCGGCGGATGTTTTTGCGTTGCACCAATTTCATTGCTTATAATAGCTACTGCTATTATGTCGAATGCCATGAGCGAGACGATCGGTTTCCTGCTGAACGATACGGCGCGGATGTTTCGCCGCGCGTATAATGCGCGCACGCGCGATAGCGGGATTACGGCGCTGCAATCGCGCGTGCTGTCCTATCTGGCGCGTTATCCGGGCATCCGTCAGGGGCCGCTCGCCGAACTGATCGAGGTCGAGCCGATCACCCTGTCGCGGATGATCGACCGGCTCGAGGAATCGAGCCTTGTCGAGCGCCGCGCCGACCCGACCGACCGGCGGGCGTGGCAGCTCCACCTGACCGCATCGGCCGAACCCTTGCTCGACACGCTGCGCGAGACGGCACGCGACGTCGTCGCCGAAGCCACCGACGGGCTGAGCGATGTCGAACGCGACGAGCTGACCCGGCTTGTCGAGCGCGTCCGCGCCAACCTGTCGCGCCGCATTTGCCAAAAAGACCAAAAAGAGACCGCCTGATGGACCAGATTTCTCCCACCCGCCCCGTCGCCGAGGAAGCGAAGCCGCCCAAGCCCGCGCCGAAGGCCGACCCGGTCCCGCCGGCGCAGACCGCCGTCGCTCCCGAACCGGTGGTCAAGGACACGCCGAAATGGCGGAGCCGTCTGCTCCTGCTCAGTGTGCCGCTGGCGCTGATAGCGGCGGGCGGCTGGTACTGGCTGACGAGCGGCGGGTCGGTGTCGACCGACAACGCCTATGTCCAGATGGACAAGGTTTCGGTCGCTGCGGAAGTCGGCGGACGCATCACCGAGGTCGCGGTGCGCGACGGCCAGATCGTCAAGGCCGGCCAACTGCTGTTCCGCATCGATCGCGAACCCTATGCGCTGACCGTCGCGCAGGCGACCGCTGCGATCGACGCTGCCGAGGTTGAGGTCGGCAACCTTTCGGCGAGTGCGAACACCTCGAGCGTCGATATCGCCGCGGCGCGCGAGGACGTCAAATTCGCCGAGGTGAATTTCGCGCGTCAGGCAGCGCTGATGGAAAAAGGCTTTACCACCAAAGCCGCCTATGACGCGTCGCGCCACGCGATGACGCTGGCGCGCGAGCAGGTGCGGCAGGCCGAAGCGGTCGCGGCCGAGGCGCGCACCAAGCTCGCCGCCGGCCCCGCGAGCGGCATCAACCCGCAGGTCGAGGCGGCGCGCGTCCAGCGCGCGCAGGCTGAGGTCAACCTCGGCCGCACCGAAGTCCGCGCGCCGAGCGCCGGGCGCGTCGCGCAATCGGACCGGCTGCAGATCGGCCAGATGATGGTTCAGGGCCTGCCCGCAGTGACGCTGGTCGACACCGCGCATCCGTGGGTCGAGGCCAATTTCAAGGAAACCGACCTCGCCGACATGCGCATCGGCCAGCGCGCCGAAATCAGCTTCGACGCCTATCCGGGGCTGAAGGTGCGCGGCCATGTGCTGACGATCGGCGCCGGCACCGGCAGCGAATTTTCGGTGCTGCCGGCGCAGAACGCCACCGGCAACTGGGTCAAGGTGACGCAGCGCGTTCCGGTCCGTATCGCCTTCGACGAAAAGCCGTCGCGCGAGATGATCGCGGGGCTGTCGGCGGAAGTGCGGGTCTTCACGAAATAGCCATGGCCACCCGAGCATCCCCACGTCGGTCGGCCGCGGCGGCGCTGCCGGTCGACGACAGCGTGCCCTTGCACGAACGGGTGCGGTATCGCGGCCTGCTGACCGTTGCCGTGATGGGCGCGTCGGTGATGCAGATCCTCGACACGACGATCGCCAACGTCGCCATCCCGCACATGCAGTCGTCGCTCGGCGCGACGAGCGAGACGGTGAACTGGGTGCTTACCAGTTATATCATCGCGTCGGCTGTCGCGATGCCGATCACCGGCTGGCTCGCCGACCGGATCGGGCGCCGCCAGTTGTTCCTCGCCGCGGTCGCGGGCTTCATCGTCGCCTCGATGGCATGCGGCGCCGCGCAGAACCTCGAGGAGATGGTGGCGTTCCGCTTCCTGCAGGGGATCAGCGCCGCCTTCATCGGGCCGCTGTCGCAATCGGTGATGCTCGATATCAACCCGCCCGAACGCCATGCACGGGCGATGTCGATCTGGGGCATGGGGATCATGGTCGGGCCGATTCTCGGGCCGATATTGGGCGGCTGGCTGACTGAACAGGCGAACTGGCGCTGGGTCTTTTACGTCAATCTGCCCGTCGGCCTCTTGACCCTCGCGATGATGTGGGCGCTCCTCCCCGCCACGAAGACGACCAGTCGCCGCTTCGACCTGTTCGGCTTTTCGATGCTCGCGCTGGGGCTCGCGGCGCTGCAACTGATGCTCGACCGCGGCGCGAACCAGGACTGGTTCAACAGCACCGAGATCTGGATCGAACTCGGGGTCAGCGTCGCCTGCCTCTGGATGTTCATCATCCACCTGTTGACCGCGCGGTCGCCGCTGTTCAACCGCGCGATGCTCGCCGATCGCAATCTCGTCACCGCGATGGGCTTCATGGTCGTGATCGGCGTCGTGATGTTCTCCTCGATGGCGCTGCTGCCGCCGATGCTGCAGCGGCTGTTCGACTGGCCGGTGATCGATACGGGGCTTGTCCTCGCCGTCCGCGGTGTCGGTATCCTGATGAGCATGTGGGTCGCGGGCCAGTTGCTCGGCAAGGTCGATGCGCGCTGGATGGTCGGCACGGGGCTGTTTATCGCCGCTTATTCCTTGTGGCAGATGAGCCATTGGTCGCTGATGATGGGAAGCTGGCCGGTGATCGTCAGCGGGCTGGTGCAGGGGGTCGGCATGGGGCTGATCTTCATCCCGCTCAACACCATGGCGTTCGCGACGATCCCGCCGCAATATCGCACCGACGGATCGAGCCTGCTCAACCTGTTCCGCAGCGTCGGCGCCTCGGTCGGCATCTCGGTCGTCACGACCTTGCTCGGCGCCAACACGCAGACGAGCCACCAGGATCTTGCCGCGCATATCACCAACAGTTCGGTCAGCCTGCTCGACCCATCGACCGCCGACCGTTTCGGGATCGTCGGCGATACAGCGCTCGCGATGGTCAATGCCGAAATCAACCGGCAGGCGGCGATGGTCGCCTATATCGACGATTTCTGGCTGATGATGTGGATCACGCTGGCGTCGGTGCCGCTGGTGATCCTGTTGCGCCCGCCGCGGCCGGGGGCGCAGGCGGCGTCGGCCGCCGACATGGGGCATTGACGTTGAGAGGTCCGCATTGGGGTGGTGAGCGGACGTTTGAGGGTACGCCTATATTCCCCTCCCGCTTGCGGGAGGGGGAGCGAGGCTTGCCAGCTTGCTGGCTAGCCGCAGCGGGGAGGGCGTGTTGCGCCGTTACAGACCCTCCCCCGACCCCTCCCGCAAGCGGGAGGGGAGAAGGTCCGCTTCCGGCCGAAAGCCGACATTTCCCGATGTAACGGACCGCGACCTTTCTCTTCGATGCCGCGCGCCCTATGTAGGCGCCGCACAGCAAGGAAGTACCGCCGATGCCGATCAAGGCCGCCCGCGTCTATCATGATGGCAAGCTCATCCGCGAACTTGGCGCGGACGAGGCGATCCCCGAGGATTGCGACGACGGCGATTTCTTCTGGCTCGGGCTCTACGAACCGACGCCCGGCGAACTGGCCGCGATCGCCAAGCGCTTCGGCCTCCATCCGCTTGCGGTGGAGGATGCGCTGAAGGCGAACCAGTTGCCCAAGGTCGAAGCCTATGGCGACCAGCTTTTCGTCATCGCCCGAACCGCCAATCTCGACGGCGATACGATCCAGCCCGGCGAGACCGCTTTCTTCCTCGGCCCGCATTTCTTCGTCAGCGTCCGCCACGGGTCGGCGCGCACGCATACCGACGTGCGGGCGCGGCTCGAAACGCTGCCGGCCAAGCTCGCGCATGGGCCCGACTATGTCCTCTATGCGATCCTCGATTTCATCGTCGACGGCTATTTCCCGGTGATCGACGCGATCGAGGACCGGTTGCTGCTGGTCGAGGACAGCGTGATGGACACGCCGCTCGACGCTGCCGAAATCCGGCACCTCTATGCGCAGCGTCACGAGATCATTCGTTTCCAGCGCTTCGTCGGGATGATGAAGGAGGTTGCGAACAGCCTCGCGACCGACGACGACCTGCCCAATATCGACCCGGCGGTGCGCCCGTTCTTTCGCGACATATGGGACCATGTCCAGCGCGCCGAATTCCGCCTGAGCGGGCTGCGCGACATCGCCGCCTCGGTCATCGAGACCAACGGCATGCTCGAACAGCAGCGGCAGGGCGTGATCACCCGCCAGCTTGCCGCCTGGGCCGCGATCCTTGCGGTGCCGACGGCGATCGCGGGGATCTACGGGATGAATTTCGAGCATATGCCCGAACTCGGCTGGACCTTCGGCTACCCGCTGATTGTCGGCGCCATGGCGACGATCTGCGCAGGACTTTACTGGCGCTTCAAGAGCATCGGTTGGCTCTAGCGGGCTTTCGCGGGGAGCCGCATCCGCAGCCGTTCGAGTTCGCGCTGCGGCACCGGGGACAGCGACGCCGCCGCCTTGCCCTTGCGCAGCCGCTTGCGATCCTTCTCCGACGGTTCGACCCGCCGCACGCGCACCGCGGCGTGGCCCTGCGCCTTCATGCCCAGTTCTTCGGCGGCGCCGCGCGACAGGTCGATGATCCGGCCGGCGGCAAAGGGCCCGCGATCGTTGATCCGCACGATGATACGGCGCCCGGTATCGAGCGCGGTCACCTCGACATAGGCGGGGAGGGGCAACGTCGTGTGCGCGGCGGTGATCCAGCCGGGACGGAATTGTTCGCCGTTGGCGGTGCGGTTGCCCGACTCGCTGCCGTACCAGCTCGCATAACCGACCATATCATAAGCCGGCGCGGCGGCGGGGACATAGGTGGTGCCGCGCACCGCATAGGGCTTGCCGATCCGCACCGGCGTGTCGCTCACCGGCCGGAAATTGCCGCCCGCGCAGGCCGAGAGCATCAGCAGGGCGGCGGCCAAACCTGCCGGACGGTAGAGCATCGAAGGCTTCATTCGGGTGCCGCCGTCTTGATTGGGTTGCGGGCATGGACGGGCATTTCAGCCGGCAGTTCCAGCCAGCGATGCCTGTCCTCGGCCCACACCGCTTGCGCCGGCATCGGGAAATCGGGGTCGGCGAAGCTGCCGACGGCGACGCCGACCAGATGCGGCATGCGTTCGGGTTCCCACCACAGGGTCGAACCGCATCCGGGACAGAAATGGAAAGAAACCTCGAACCCGCTCGCCGACGGACGCCGGAAGGTCTTGGCTTCGCCCGCCGCCAGGCTGACGGAACCGCGCGGAAAAAAAGCCGCAACGCTGAACAGTGAACCGGTGCGCCGCTGGCAATCGCGGCAGTGGCAGAGCGAGACTTTCGACGGCTCGCCGGTGCATCGAAGCTGCAGCGTGCCGCAGTGACAGGAGGCGCGTCGTTCCATCGCGTATCGCCGATATCATCCCTTGCCCGGCAAACAAAGCGTGGCGGTTCTTGCACTTGTCCGCCGGACACCCTAAATTCGGGCCTCATCGATTGGAGACTTCGTCATGGACCGGAACCTGACCGCAACGCAGCCCCGCCTTGCCGCCAGGAAAGTCCATGTCCATGCCATCGATCACCGTTTCCCGTCTCAGTTGGTCCACGCCTGACGGCCGCGCCGTCCTTTCGGACCTCGACCTCCAGTTCCCGCCCGAACGTATCGGCATCGTCGGCCGCAACGGCGTCGGCAAATCGACGCTGCTGCGCCTGCTGACCGGCGAACTCGCGCCGTCCGCCGGCCATATCGCGATCGACGGCAGCGTGGCGATGCTGCGCCAGACGGTACAGGTCGCCGCGGACGAGCAGGTTGCCGACCTGTTCGGCGCGCGCGCCGGGCTTGCCCTGCTGCGCAAGGCCGAGGCGGGCAGGGCGAGCGTCGACGAGATCGCCGATGCCGACTGGACGCTCGAAGCGCGGATCGACGAAGCGCTGGCGAATGTCGGCCTGCCCGTGCCGCCCGACACGCCGCTGGCGTCGCTCTCCGGCGGCCAGCGCACGCGCGCCGCGCTTGCCGGCGCGATGTTCGCGGCGCCCGATTTCCTGCTCCTCGACGAGCCGACCAACAATCTCGATCGCGAAGGCCGCGAAGCGGTGCGCGGGCTGCTCGACGGCTGGCGCGGCGGCGCGCTCGTCGTCAGTCACGACCGCGAATTACTTGAGGGGATGGATGCGATCGTCGAGCTCACGACGCTTGGCGGCGCGCGTTACGGCGGTGGCTGGAGCGACTATCGCGCGCGCAAGGATATCGAGGCTGCCGCGGCCGAGGCCGAGCTGGCGGGCGCCGAAAAGGAACTCGGCCGGGTCCGGCGCCAGGCGCAGGTCACCGCCGAACGGCAGGCACGCCGCGATGCCGGCGGGCGGCGCAAGGCGGCGCGCGGCGACGAGCCCGCGATCCTGCTCGGTACGCTGAAGCGCCGCGCCGAGGAAAGCGTCGGCGCCAACCGCCGCCTCGCCGAACGCCAGCGCGGCGAGGCCGAGGCACAGCTTTCCGCCGCCCGCGCGAAGGTCGAGGTCATCGACCCGCTGTCGGTCGGCCTGCCCTCGACCGGCCTGCCCTCGTCGCGCACCGTGCTGTCGCTCGATCACGTCGGCGCGGGCTATGTCGAAGGTAGCCCGGTCATCGACGATTTTTCGCTGACCGTGACCGGTCCCGAGCGGGTCGCGATCACCGGCCCCAACGGATCGGGCAAGTCGACTTTGCTCGCGCTGATCGCCGGAACACTCGCGCCGTGGAGCGGCCATGTCCATGTGCCCGTGCCCTTTGCGCTGTTCGACCAGCGCGTCAGCCTGCTCGACCCGGCGCTGTCGATTGCCGACAATTTCCTCGTCCGCAATCCGGGCACGACCAACAATGCGTGCCGCGCCGCGCTGGCGCGCTTCCGCTTTCGCGCCGACGCCGCCGACCGCATTGCGGGAACATTGAGCGGCGGCCAGATGCTGCGCGCCGGGCTCGCCTGTGTCCTCGGTGCGCCGGTGCCGCCGCAACTGCTGATCCTCGACGAGCCTGCGAACCATCTCGACCTCGATTCGCTGACCGCGGTCGAGACGGGGCTCGCGGCCTATGACGGCGCGCTGCTCGTGGTCAGTCACGACGCCGCGTTCCTCGATGCGATCGGAATCACGCGCGAGGTGACGATGCCGCACGGCCGCGATTAAGGGATGACAGCCGGTTTCGCCGCGCTACACCAGTGGCATGAAGAAACTGATCTCCGCCGCGGCCCTGCTTGCCGTGCTCGCGCCCGCGGCTGCCCAGGCCGCCGATCCCCGCCCCGATCAACTGGCCTTCCGCGAGCTCTACAGTGAGCTGGTCGAAACCAACACGACGCTGTCGTCGGGCAGTTGCACGCTCGCCTCCGAACGGATGGCGGCGCGGCTCAAGGCGGCGGGTTTTGCCGACGACCAGTTGACCTTGTTCGCGACGCCCGAGCATCCGAAGGAGGGCGGTCTCGTCGCCGTCTATCCCGGCACCGCCAAGGCGGCGAAACCGATCCTGCTCGTCGCGCACATCGACGTCGTCGAGGCGAAGCGCGAGGATTGGGAGCGCGATCCGTTCAAGCTGATCGAGGAAGGCGGCTATTTCTATGGTCGCGGCACGCTCGACGACAAGGCACAGGCGGCGGTGTGGGTCGACACGCTGATCCGCTTCAAGCAGCAAGGCTATAAGCCCAAACGCACGGTCAAGCTGGCGCTGACCTGCGGCGAGGAGACGAACGGCGCGTTCAACGGCGTCGAATGGCTCGCCGCGAACAAGCGCGAGCTGATCGACGCCGAATTCGCGCTCAACGAGGGCGGCGGCGGTGACAGCGACGGCAAGGGCAAGGTGCTCGGCCAGTCGGTGCAGGTCGGCGAAAAGACCTTCGCCAATTTCCGCCTCGAAACGCGCAACCCCGGCGGGCACAGTTCGGTGCCGGTGCGCGACAATGCGATCTACCAGCTGTCGCGCGCGCTGACCAAGATCGACGAATATGAATTTCCTGTCGAAATGACCGACGTGACGCGGCGCTTCGCCGAGGCGGGCGCGGCGCGCGGCGACGAGACAGGCAATGCGATGGCGGCGCTGGCCAAGAATCCGGCCGACAAGGCGGCGCTGGCGATCGTCGACAAGGATCGTTTCCTCCACGGCAATATCCGCACCACGTGCGTCGCCACGCTGCTCGACGGCGGACATGCGCCCAACGCGCTGCCGCAGCGCGCGAGGGCGAACATCAATTGCCGCATCTTCCCCGGCCACAGCATCGAATCGATCAAGGCCGAGCTGGAAAAGGTGATCGGCGATCCCGGCGTCGCCGTCACCCAGCTACCGCCCAAGCGCCCCGCGCCCCCGGCACCGCCGCTCGATCCGAAGATCATCGGTCCGATGGAAAAGCTCGTCGCCCAATATTGGCCGGGGCTGAAGGTGATCCCGTCGATGTCCAACGGGTATACCGATGCGACCTTCCTCGGTGCGGTCGGCATTCCGACCTATGGCATCCCGGGAATCTGGGGCGACCCCGACGGCAATGGCGTCCACGGTCTCAACGAACGCGTCGAGGTGAAAGCGATCTATGTCGGGCGCGATTATATGTTCGACCTTGTGAAGGCCTATGCCGACAAGCCCTGATACCTCCGCTCCGGCGCTAGGCCTCGGGCCCGTGCGTCAGGCGGCGCGGGCCTTGCGTCCCTTCGCGGCGGCAGCGCGCGCGGCTTTCAGCTCCTCTTCGCCGCACAATATGTCCATATAGAGTTCGGCGTTGCGACGGCGCTCGGCAATGCTCTGCCGGACCCCGATCGCATAATAGCCGATCTGGTGGTAATAGAAGACGCGGGCGCGGATCGCCGCATGCTCCTTGTCGCAGCCGATCGCCTCGAAGAATTTCTGCAGCGTATCGAGCCGCTCGCGGTCGGCGCGTTCGACCGCCCATTCGGCACGCTTGTCGGCGCGGGCCCATTCGCGCACGGCAAGGTCGAACCGGTAATCATAACCGTCGGATTCGATCAGCCTGCCGATCACGCGATCGAGCCATTCGATGGCATCGCCCGGGCGCGGCGGCGGCGGATCGTCGGGCAGGAAGCGGCAGCTATTTTCCCAATGCCGGATGATCTGCTCGAAGAATTCGTCGCGATCCTTGAAATTATGATAAAATCCGCCGCGCGTCACGCCAAGCCGGTTGGCGAGGCGATCGACCTTCAGCCCGGCGATGCCTTCATCGACCAGCGTTCGCTGCGCGGCCTCGATCCAGTCTTGCACCGTATTTTTCGGCGTGCGTCCAGCCATAGGTTTCATATTCCCCGTTGCGCCCGCTGTCCGGGCAATCGGACATCGCACTTCCCCCATGTCATATTTTCGCGAAACAACAAAGCCGGCGTGCATCGATGCATGATAATTTCGCAGGCCATCGCGAAATGCCAACGCACTGGCGAGGGCCGTTCGGGCGTGCCTTGCAAGTTAAATGCATTTATGAATTAAATTGCGAGCAAGGTGCGGCGGTCCCTCGTCGCGATCCGGATGCGGCCGGCCGATTTCTCTCCCCGGCGGTGCCGCCATCGCTTGCGCCCGGCCGCATTTTCGATAGGTGATGCGGCCGGGAACGGCGGAGCGGGCAGGGGTCCGACTGCCGGTTCAAGGTGATGGTTCGGGCGAGCATTCGGGGGCGACATGCGGCACAGCGATTTTGGCCTCGAAGATCATCCGCTGCGGGCGGCGCTGTCGAGCGAAATGCATGTCCGCAAGCTGCCTCCGATGGCTGCTCCGACGCGCATGATGCAGGTCGTGCTGTCCGGCGACCGCGGCGACATCGCGCTCGAACGGCACAAGCTTGCCGAACTGTTCGCATTCGATGCTGCGGAGGCGAAGGATGGGGCGAATTTCCTGCTCGGCGAACGCGGCGACATGCGCATCGTGTGGGAACGGCACACCGAATTTTCGAGCTATATGTTCATCCGCGCGGGCGCCTTCGACGACCCCTTCGATCCGGATGCCTTCGCCGCGATCCCCGACCGCTGGTTTGCGGATCTGCCGGGGAAGGTGGTTCGGGCAACGCAATTCGCCTTTTGCGATGCGGCGATCGCCGATCGCGCCGCCGATTATTTTTCGGCCGAAGACCTCGTCGTCTGTGACGTCGCCGACGGGGCGGGGCGGATCTGGTCCGATTTCCGGATTCATAGGGACGGCTTCGGGCGCCTGCTGCTGGCGGACAAGGGCCTGACCGGGCCCGAGGCTTCGCTCGTTGTCCAGCGCCTTCAGGAACTCGGCAATTATCGCAACATGGCGCTGCTCGGTCTGC